>NZ_JBYBHH010000003.1:0-427589 GCF_059025405.1 Pseudomonas sp. 5.2 | reverse complement strand
GAAGCGCTGTCAACCACCATTTCAACCGCTGACGATCTTTCGATCGAAGCCCCTCAAACTTCGTCTTCACTATTTAACTCATTGAATCTCAAGGAGTTTTTCGTTCCGACTACGCTGGAAGTGGGGCGCATTATAAGGGGATTCGAAACCCCGTCAACCTTTAATTTCACGAAACCTTAATATCGCTAAAAAGCAAAGCGGGGAGGCCTTCGGCCTCCCCGCTATTCCACTTCTCTATATAGCCTCAAAGCACCCCAGCACTGCGCAAGCGGTGCACCGCATCGGCATCCAGCCCCAACACCTCACTCAATACCGCCTCGGTGTGCTCACCCAACAGCGGCGGCGCCCGCCGGTACTCCACCGGCGTCTCCGACAGGCGAATAGGGCTGGCTACTTGCGGCACACTCCCCGCCAGTGGGTGCGGGACAGTCACCGCCAACCCTCGAGCCACCACCTGCGGATCCTGGAACATCTGCGCCAGGTCATTGATTGGCCCACACGGCACTCCAGCCTTCTCCAACTGGCTCACCCACTCCGCCGTGGTCTTGAACACCGTAGCCTGACGAATCAACGGAATCAGCTCACCACGGTTGGCCACACGCAGCTTATTAGTAACGAAGCGCGGATCATCCGCCCACTGCGGCTGCCCAGCCACCTCGGCAAACTTGCGAAACTGACCATCATTACCCACGGTAAGGATGAAATCGCCGTCTGCTGTAGGGAAGTCCTGGTAAGGCACGATATTGGGATGCGCATTGCCCAGGCGCCGGGGCGGGGTGCCCGTGGTCAGGTAGTTCATGGCCTGGTTCGCCAGGCAGGCCACCTGGACATCGAGCAGTGCCATGTCGACATGCTGGCCGATCCCGGTCTGGTCCCGATGGGCGAGGGCAGCCAAAATCGCCACAGTCGAGTACAACCCAGTAAGAATGTCAGTCAGCGCCACGCCAACTTTTACCGGCCCAGCACCTTCTTCCCCCTCAGGCCGACCGGTCAGGCTCATCAACCCACCCAGCCCTTGGATCATGAAGTCATAGCCCGCGCGCTTGGCATAGGGCCCGGTCTGGCCAAAACCGGTAATGGAGCAATAGATAAGCTTTGGGTTGAGCGCTTTCAGGCTTTGGTAATCCAGCCCATAGGCTGCGAGGCCACCCACCTTGAAGTTCTCGATGACAATATCCGACTTCGCCGCCAGCTCACGCACCAAACGTTGCCCTTCAGGCTGCGTGAAGTCGATCGTCACCGAACGCTTGTTGCGATTGGCCGAGAGGTAATAGGCGGCCTCACTGGTATTCTCACCCCGGACATCTCTGAGGAAAGGCGGCCCCCACGAGCGGGTATCATCGCCATTGCCAGGGCGCTCGACCTTGATCACGTCAGCCCCAAGGTCAGCGAGAATCTGGCCAGACCATGGGCCGGCCAACACGCGCGAAAGGTCCAGCACCCGCAGATGTGATAGCGCGCCCATGGGCTGGCTCCTTATTAATAGAAGGCCTGGATGCCGGTCTGAGCACGCCCCAGGATCAACGCATGCACGTCATGGGTACCTTCATAGGTGTTGACCACCTCAAGGTTCACCAGATGGCGAGCCACGCCGAACTCATCGGAAATGCCGTTACCCCCCAGCATGTCACGTGCCATGCGGGCGATATCCAAGGCTTTACCGCAAGAGTTACGCTTCATGATCGAGGTGATCTCGACAGCCGCCGTGCCTTCATCCTTCATGCGCCCCAACCGCAGGCAGCCCTGCAGTGCCAGGGTGATCTCGGTCTGCATGTCGGCCAGCTTTTTCTGGATCAGCTGATTGGCTGCCAGCGGGCGGCCGAACTGCTGACGGTCCAGGGTGTATTGGCGCGCGGTATGCCAGCAGGCCTCGGCGGCGCCCAACGCCCCCCAGGAGATGCCATAGCGCGCCGAGTTCAGGCAGGTGAACGGGCCCTTGAGGCCGCGCACGTCTGGGAAGATGTTCTCCTCAGGCACGAACACGTTGTCCATCACGATCTCGCCTGTGATCGAAGCACGCAGGCCCACCTTGCCATGGATCGCCGGGGCGCTGAGGCCTTCCCAGCCCTTTTCCAGCACGAAGCCGCGGATATCGCCAGCGTCATCCTTGCCCCACACCACGAACACATCGGCGATCGGGCTGTTGGTGATCCACATCTTGCTGCCGGTCAGGCGGTAGCCGCCGTCCACCTTTCTGGCCCGGGTGATCATCGAGCCCGGGTCGGAGCCGTGGTTAGGCTCGGTCAGGCCAAAGCAGCCGATCCACTCACCCGTGGCGAGCTTGGGCAGGTACTTCTGCTTCTGCGCCTCGGTGCCGAATTCGTTGATCGGTACCATCACCAGGGAAGACTGCACACTCATCATCGAGCGATAGCCAGAGTCGATCCGCTCGACCTCGCGAGCGATCAGCCCGTAACACACATAATTAAGGCCGCTGCCGCCGTACTGCTCGGGGATGGTGGCACCCAGCAAACCGATTTCACCCATCTCGCGGAAGATCGCCGGGTCGGTCTGCTCATGGCGGAAGGCTTCGAGCACGCGCGGCGCCAGCTTGTCCTGGGCGAACTGATAAGCGCTGTCACGCACCATGCGCTCTTCTTCAGTGAGCTGCTGATCGAGCAGCAGCGGATCGATCCAGTTGAAGCTTGCTTTACCGGCCATGAGCGAAATCCTCGAAAAGAGAGAGCAAATTCTTGTGCCCTTGAGCCTAGGCCTGATCGGCCGTCGGGACAAACGAGGATTGCGCACGGATTAGTGATAATTTGTCACTTCGTAAATCAGCAAAATGCCACATTGACAGCCTTACAAGTGAGGTTGACGTACATGCGCCGCAAGATCCCCAGCACTGCCGCCCTGGTCTGTTTCGAGGCGGCGGCGCGTAACGAGAGCTTCACCAAGGCCGCGCAAGAACTCGCGCTGACCCAGGGCGCCGTTTGTCGGCAGATCGGCGGCCTGGAGGCCTTCCTTAATGTGGAACTGTTTCGCCGCTCAAGGCGCGGGGTGAAGCTGACAGAGGCTGGCCTTTCCTACAGCCGCCAGGTTGCCGCGCAGCTGGATGCGGTAGAGCGCGATACCTTGTCGGTCATGCGCCAGCAGGGCGCCAATGTGATCGAACTGGCCGTGGTACCCACCTTCGGCACCCAATGGCTGCTCCCCAGGCTCAAGGACTTCCAGCAGCGCCACCCCGACGTCACCGTCAACCTGACCAACCGCACCCGGCCATTTCTGTTTGCCGACACAGCCTTTGATGCAGCCATCTATTTCGGCGATGCCGACTGGTCCGGCACCCAGTCGCATAGGCTGATGGGCGAGAACCCTGTCCCCGTCTGCAGCCCGGCGTTGCTGGACGGGCAGGGCATGCTCGACGCCCGCCGCATTGCGCAACTTCCCTTGCTGCAGCAGACCACGCGCCCCTATGCCTGGCGGCAATGGTTCGGCGGCCTGGGCATGAACGTGGAGCGCGACATGACAGGCCCGCGTTATGAACTATTCTCGATGCTCGCGCAGGCGGCGATGCACGAAATGGGTATCGCGCTGATCCCGCCCTTTCTAATCCAGCGGGAGTTGCAGGAGGGTAGGTTGGTGGTCGCTAACAGGCATGCCCTGAGCAGTGACAAGGCCTACTATCTGATGATTCCCGAACGCAAAGTGGAGTCTGCCTCGCTACGGGCTTTCCGCGACTGGCTGGTAGCACAAGCGCAGGCTTACACCACCGCCTCTGCCTAGTCGCAGCCAACCAACCTGACTTCGTAGTCAATTATTTTAAACACCTACAGATATATGTATTTGTCGCATATTCGAAAACTGTTACGCAAGCCTGAAAATCCCGTTTAACCCTGCTGACTGCGCGGCTTTCAGGCTTAAATTGCGACATTGAGCGAACCATAAGCGAAATACCGCAATTTTTTTTAGTTTTATCTCCTAATCTCCCAATGGCCCATGTTTGACGGGCTGCAACCGAAGGCTTGCGACATACGGTCACAGGGTGACTTGTAGTTTTAACTTCGTTTCGCTCCAGAACCGGTTGAAGCCCCTTGGGTTCATCTGCAAAATGCCTGGCCCGCCTAGGATTCGGCGGGTTGGACCGCACCAGCGCACCAGCCGAAGTACGCTGGCTTCAACAAAGACAAAAGGTCACCGCAGGAGACATAGTCGTGCACATTGGTGTTCCTCTCGAGACGCAGACGGGTGAGACAAGGGTCGCCGCGACCCCTGAAACCATCAAAAAACTGGTTGCCCAGGGCCATCAGGTCACCGTCCAACGGGGGGCAGGGCTAAACGCCAGCATTCCGGACAGTGCCTATGAGGCTGTGGGTGCCTCCCTGGGTACCGCCGCCGATGCCTACGGCGCGCAACTGGTACTTAAAGTAGTCGCGCCCAACGACCAGGAGATGGCGCTGATCAACAGCGGCAGCCTGATGGTGGGCATGCTCAACCCGTTCAACAGTGAACTGATCGGCAAGATGGCCGAGCGCGGTATCACCGCCTTCGCCCTCGAAGCAGCGCCGCGTACCTCGCGGGCACAAAGCCTCGATGTGCTGTCGTCCCAGGCCAACATCGCCGGTTACAAGGCGGTACTGCTGGCAGCGCACTACTACCCTCGCTTCATGCCCATGCTGATGACGGCCGCCGGTACCGTGAAGGCTGCCCGCGTGCTGATCCTCGGTGCAGGCGTTGCAGGTCTGCAGGCCATTGCTACCGCCAAGCGCATGGGTGCCGTGATCGAGGCGTCGGATGTACGCCCCGCCGTCAAAGAGCAGATCGAATCGCTGGGCGCCAAGTTCATCGACGTGCCTTACGAAACCGATGAGGAACGTGAGTGCGCCGAGGGCGTTGGTGGCTATGCCCGGCCAATGCCGGCCAGCTGGATGCAGCGCCAGGCCCAGGCCGTACACGAACGCGCCAAGCAGGCCGACATCGTCATCACCACCGCACTGATCCCTGGCCGCAAGGCGCCGACCCTGCTCAGCGCCGAAACCGTCGCGCAGATGAAGCCTGGGTCGGTGGTCATCGACCTGGCGGCCGCCCAAGGCGGTAACTGCCCACTGACCGTCGCCGACCAGGTGGTGCAGGAAAACGGCGTGACCATCGTCGGCCCGACCAACCTGCCTGCCCAGGTGGGGGCCGATGCATCGGCACTGTACGCACGCAACCTGCTGGACTTCATGAAGCTGTTGTTCGACAAGGACAACGCGCTGGTCATCAACCTCGAAGACGACATCGTCGCGGCCTGCCTCATGTGCCGCGATGGCCAAGTCGTCCGCAAGAACGGCTAAGGAGCACGACAAATGGAAGACATGCTGATTTCCCATGGCATCTACAACCTGATCATATTCGTGCTGGCCATCTATGTGGGCTACCACGTGGTGTGGAACGTCACCCCAGCGCTGCACACGCCGCTGATGGCGGTCACCAACGCCATCTCGGCCATCGTCATCGTCGGTGCCATGCTGGCGGCGGCGCTGACCGTAACGCCCGCCGGCAAGCTGATGGGCACGCTGGCCGTGGCCTTGGCTGCGGTCAACGTGTTCGGTGGCTTCCTGGTCACCCGTCGCATGCTTGAGATGTTCAAGAAGAAAGCCAAGAACGAGGCGAAGAAGTAAGCATGAGCATGAATCTGGTAACGCTTCTCTACCTGGTCGCCTCGATCTGCTTCATCCAGGCGCTCAAGGGCCTTTCGCACCCGACCACGTCACGCCGCGGCAACCTGTTCGGCATGATCGGCATGGGCTTGGCAATCGTCACTACGGTTGGCCTCATTTATAAGCTGGGCGCAGAACTGGCAACGGCCGGTATCGGCTACGTGATCGTCGGCCTGCTGGTGGGTGGTACCGCCGGTTCGATCATGGCCAAGCGGGTCGAGATGACCAAGATGCCGGAACTGGTCGCCTTCATGCACAGCATGATCGGCCTGGCCGCGGTGTTTATCGCCATTGCCGCCGTGTTGGAGCCGCAGTCGATGGGTATCGTCGCCAGCATCAGCGACCCGATTCCGACGGGTAACCGCCTGGAGCTGTTCCTCGGCGCGGCAATTGGTGCCATCACCTTCTCCGGTTCCGTGATCGCCTTCGGCAAGCTGTCGGGCAAGTACAAGTTCCGCCTGTTCCAAGGCGCACCGGTACAGTTCGCCGGCCAGCACAAGCTGAACCTGATCCTGGGCCTGACCACCATCGCCCTGGGCCTGCTGTTCACCTTCACCGGCCACTACAGTGCCTTTACCCTGATGCTGGTTCTGGCCTTCATCATGGGCGTGCTGATCATTATTCCGATCGGTGGCGCGGACATGCCGGTGGTGGTGTCGATGCTCAACAGCTATTCGGGCTGGGCAGCAGCGGGTATCGGCTTCTCGCTGAACAACTCGATGCTGATCATCGCAGGCTCGCTGGTCGGCTCCAGCGGTGCCATCCTCTCGTACATCATGTGCAAGGCGATGAACCGTTCGTTCTTCAATGTCATCCTCGGCGGCTTCGGCGGCGCGACCGATGCCGCTGGCCCCGCCGGCACCCAGGAAGCTCGCCCGGTAAAATCCGGCTCGGCCGACGACGCTACCTTCCTGCTCAGCAATGCCGACACGGTGATCATCGTGCCGGGTTACGGCCTGGCAGTCGCCCGTGCCCAGCACGCGCTGAAGGAGCTGACCGAGAAGCTGACCCACAACGGTGTGACCGTGAAGTACGCGATCCACCCGGTGGCAGGCCGCATGCCGGGGCACATGAACGTGTTGCTGGCCGAAGCCGAAGTGCCGTACGACCAGGTGTTCGAGATGGACGACATCAACGCCGAGTTCGGCCAGGCCGACGTGGTACTGGTGTTGGGCGCCAACGATGTGGTCAACCCGGCAGCGAAAAACGATCCCAAGTCACCGATTGCCGGCATGCCGATCCTGGAAGCGTTCAAGGCCAAGACCATCATCGTCAACAAGCGCTCCATGGCCAGCGGCTATGCAGGCCTGGACAACGAACTGTTCTACCTGGACAAGACCATGATGGTATTCGGTGACGCCAAGAAGGTAATCGAGGATATGGTCAAAGCCGTGGAGTAACCCACTGGCTGCAAACCGTGCGCTATATAAGAAGCCCCGCCGAGAAATCTGCGGGGCTTTTACATTTGCCTGATCCAGATCAACGGCTCTACTTCCGGGCTTCTCATACGACCATGGTCGTGGGACGGCAACCGGCGAAATCTCTAGACTGCGCTCCAGTAGCTTCAGTAGCCTGAGATAACAATCCATGTACCGTGATCGTATCCGCTTGTCCTCCCTGCACAGCAAGGTAATGAGTGCGGCTGATGCCGCTGGTCTGATCGAGGACGGCATGACCGTCGGCATGAGCGGCTTCACCCGCGCCGGCGAAGCCAAGGCCGTACCCCATGCCCTGGCCGAACGTGCCAAGCAGTCGCCGCTGAAAATCAGCCTGATGACCGGCGCCAGCCTGGGCAATGACCTGGACAAGCAGCTGACCGAGGCCGGCGTGCTGGCTCGCCGCATGCCCTTCCAGGTCGACAGCACCCTGCGCAAGGCCATCAACGACGGCCAGGTGATGTTCATCGACCAGCACCTGTCGGAAACCGTCGAGCAATTGCGCAACCAGCAGCTCAAGCTGCCGGACATCGCCGTCATCGAAGCCGTGGCCATCACCGAACAAGGCCATATCGTGCCGACCACCTCGGTAGGCAACTCGGCCAGCTTCGCGATCTTCGCCAAGCAAGTGATCGTCGAGATCAACCTGTCGCACAACGCCAACCTCGAAGGCCTGCACGACATCTATATCCCGACCTACCGCCCAACCCGCACACCGATCCCGCTGGTCAAGGTCGATGATCGCATCGGCAGCACCGCCATCCCGATCGACCCGGCCAAGATCGTCGGTATCGTCATCAGCGACCAGCCGGACTCGCCATCCACTGTATTGCCGCCGGACGACGAAACCCAGGGCATCGCCGACCACCTGATCAACTTCCTCAAGAAGGAAGTCGACGCTGGCCGCATGACCAACAAGCTCGGCCCACTGCAGGCCGGTATCGGCAGCATCGCCAACGCGGTGATGTGCGGCTTGATCGATTCGCCGTTCGAAGACCTGACCATGTACTCCGAAGTACTGCAGGATTCGACCTTCGACCTGATCGACGCTGGCAAGCTGAGCTTCGCCTCCGGCAGCTCGATCACCCTGTCGACCCGTCGCAATGCCGATGTGTTCGGCAACCTGGAGCGCTACAAGGACAAGCTGGTGCTGCGCCCACAGGAGATCTCCAACCACCCAGAGGTGGTCCGTCGCCTGGGCATCATTGGTATCAACACCGCGCTGGAGTTCGATATCTACGGCAACGTCAACTCCACCCACGTGTGCGGCACGCGGATGATGAACGGCATCGGTGGTTCTGGCGATTTCGCCCGTAACGCGCACCTGGCCGTGTTCGTCACCAAGTCGATTGCCAAGGGTGGTGCGATTTCCAGCGTGGTGCCGATGGTCAGCCACGTCGACCACACCGAGCACGACGTCGACATCCTGGTCACCGAGCAGGGGCTTGCAGACTTGCGCGGCCTGGCGCCACGCGAGCGTGCCCGGGCGATCATCGACAACTGTGTGCACCCGGATTACCGCGCAGCGCTGAACGACTACTTCGATCGCGCCTGCCAGCGCGGTGGCCATACGCCGCACATTCTGCGCGAAGCGTTGAGCTGGCACGAAAACCTGGAAGAGACCGGGCGCATGCTCGCCAGCTGATTCCCACACGCCTTTAGTTACACCGCTCCAAACAAGCCGCCTTTAGCCGGTACAGCGCGCGATTCGTCGTCAGCGCCGTGCCGGATGAAGGCGGCTTGCCGGCTATAGGGCCGGTACAGTCAAACCCCTCGCTCGAAACGACCGCCAATCAAGCTAAAGAAACTGTACTACTGTACTGGTATTCTTAGCTTACCTTCTGCTGACCACCTCTCATCCCCGACCATTTTGCACCATATAAGTGCAGACCAGTACAGTTGCGCCTATTTCGAGTGCAACAGTAGGGTTACACAGTTAACTGAACCATCGTAATGCCGCAGAACTGTATCTACTGTTATGGACAAGAGAGGAGGATCATTGGCATCAGTTAAATCACTACCTAATCCCGCCATAAGCGGAAGGATGAAACATCATGGAACGTACACTCAGTTCCGGTCTGGTCTTTGAAAGCAACGCCCAACAATCCAACGCTTCGATGCCTCTGCGCGCCCTGTCCACCCTGCTGTTGTGGCAGCGTCGCATGGCCAGCCGCCGTCAATTGGCTCGCCTGGACTCCCGCCTGCTGGCCGACGCCGGTATCAGCGAGTCGCAGCGTTACGAAGAGCTGAGCAAGCCTTTCTGGCGCTAAGCTCCGGCTTGCCGGCTACGCCCGGCACCGCGAATTCCTAAACCCGTTGCAGGTGACTGCAGCGGGTTTTTTGTTTGTAAGCCACGTGCCAGAGCGGCTCACAGCTCTACAGGTACAGTTTCTTATAATGCAAAAACACACCAGTACAGTACTGAGAAGGGGTGTTCATTAACATCCAGAAACATCGACGCGTGATACGCTTGGCTTAACAGTCTGGTAGAAACCAGATGTTGAAAAGTACCGAGACGCGCAGTGCGAGCGTCCGATTAGCAGAATCCCCTAGGAGTCCACGATCATGTCCCTTAAACACCTGATTGGCGCCGCCCTGATGCTGAGCCTGGCCGGCACCGCCAGCGCCACCAGCTTCGTCGTCACCACTGACGCAGTCGTGGGCGCTGTCGCTGCATCCACCGACGCCACCTCCGACGTATCGTCGTCGTTCCGCGACGACAAGATCGTCCAAGCCGCCCGTGACGATGCCGCCAGCTTCGTTGGCAGCCAAGGCGACATTCGCGGCGCCAAGCTGGAAAGCGCCTTCCTGCACATTCGCGCGCAAATGCCGACCCTGCAGGCTAGCGACGCACAGCTGGCACAGGCCATCCTGGCCATCTGACCTGCACTGAGCCCTGCGACTGTACGGGTGCTCGCCCGCACAGCCGCAGGTGTCTTCACCCCCTCGTTCCCAGCCGTCAGAAGCCCATGCGTTATCTGTTGCCGTTGTTGTTAGTCGCCGTTGGCATTCCCCTAAGCATGGCACCTGCCCATGCGTTGGACACCACCACGCAAAGCCTGGTCATCACAGGCTATGTCACCAGCCAAGTCACCACAGCGCCGTTCGACCGTAAGCTGGTCAGCCAGGCACGTGACGATGCTGCGGTATTCGTCGCCAGCGATGGCCTGATCCTCGGTGCGCGCCTGGAAGCGGCGTTCGCCTCGCTGCGCCAGCACGGTGCCGCACAGGCTGTCGGCGACCTGGAACTGGCGCAGGCAATTCTCGTCCAATGACTACACCTGACTCCCTGTATTTTTCGGAGATGCTCCATGCGTAAACCGCTGATTGCCGCTACCCTCGGCATGCTGCTGCTGGCCGACCTGGCCCAGGCACAGACGCTGGTGGCCACCAGCAACATCATCGTGCGTGCCTTTGGCCGTTCGATCGATTTCACGTCCGACACCACCACCTCGATCCGTGACTCCAAAGTCGTGCGTGAAGCGCACGACGATGCCGCCAGCTTCGTCGCCAGCAACGGTGATATCCGTGGCGCCCAGCTTGAAGCTGCGTTCAATACCCTGCGCGAGCGCCTGCCTGAAGCGCGAGGCGCCAGCGACCAAGTGCTGGCTGAAGCCATTCTCGCGCTGTGAACCAGGTGCGTGCCTGGCTGCTCGGCTGCGCCCTGACGCTGCTCGGCACACCCGCCCTGGCCGACCTGCAGCTTGAGCTGCAGGCTTCCGGCCTCGACCCTCAACAACGCCAAGCCAGCCAGGCACTGCTCGACGAAGCACTGGGCAAGCTGCCGCCGCGCTTCAAGCAGCAACTGGACCGGCGTGTGCAGGTCAGCTGGACTGCGCGCATGCCCGCCGACGCCTATGGCCAGGCGTCGCTGGTTTCTACCCTGGAGCTCAACAGCCGCCTGCTGCCCGGGCTGGTCGATGGCAGCGCCGCCCGCGAACGCACCCACCGCCCACACGGCACCGTGCGCGAAGAGCTGCTGGCGACTGTCCTGCATGAACTGACCCATATTTACGACCGGGCCCGGTTGTGGCCGGCCACCGAGCGCTCGCTGATCGCCCGTTGCAAGCGCCAGCAGGGCACCGTGGGCAAAATCGGCTTGCCAGAGGCGTGCCGCGGCCAGGCCGAGCGGCGCTTCACCTTGAGCGATGACCCACGCCTGCTCGACCTTGCGGGCTGGCAGCAATATGTCGGCCGCCGCGGTGAGCGTGAGCAGCACAACGGCCAGTTCGTGCGCAGCCCAGACACCTATGAGCTGAACAGCCCCAAGGAATTCATCGCGGTCAACATGGAGTACTTCCTCCTCGACCCGAGCTATGCCTGCCGGCGCCCCGCCTTGAACCAGTACCTGCGCGACCACTTCGGCTGGGCACCCGCACAAGAGAGCTGCGCCAAGGGCTTGCCATTCCTCAACGCGGGCAGCGACTTCGCTCGCCAGCCACTGGGCGAAATCGACCCCGAACGCGTTTATGAAGTCGACTACCTGCTGGCCGAGGCCAATCAGAACTGGGTCAGCCGCTGGGGCCACAGCATGCTGCGCCTGGTCATCTGCAAACCTGGGCGGCCGCGCGGCCCGGATTGCCGCCTGGACCTCGACCAGCACCTGGTGCTGTCGTACCGCGCCTTCGTCAACGATGTGCAGTTGTCCAGCTGGGACGGCCTGGTCGGTGCTTATCCGTCGCGGCTGTTCGTGTTGCCGTTGGGCCAGGTCATCGACGAATACACCAAGACCGAGCTGCGCAGCCTGGCGTCGATCCCCCTCAAGCTCGACCGCCAGGAAGTCGAGAACCTGGTGCGCCAGGCGGCGGAAATGCACTGGAGCTACGACGGCAATTACTACTTCCTGTCCAACAATTGCGCGGTCGAATCGCTGAAACTGCTGCGCAGTGGCACCGCCAACCCGCGCCTGAACGACCTCGACAGCATCATGCCCAACGGCCTGCTGGAAGTGCTCAAAGGGCGCGGCATTGCCGATACCCGTGTGCTCGATGACCCCCGCGAAGCCCTACGCCTGGGTTACCGCTTCGACTCCTACCGTGACCGCTACCAGGCCATGTTCGACGTGCTGAAAAAGCAGCTGCCGATCAAGCAGGACAAGGTCGAGGACTGGCTGGCCCTGGATGCCGAACAGCGCCGCGGCTGGTTCGCCCAGGCCGACCTGCGCACCAGCGCTGCCTTGCTGCTGCTCGAGCAGGCCAGCCTGCGCCGCCAGCTGTTGCTGGCCCAGGACGAGGTCAAGCAGCGCTACCTGAACGCGGCGGCGCTGAAGGATGGCAGTATCGACAAGGCCAACCAGACGCTGCAGCAGATGCTCGCCAACAGCGGCTTCCTCAGCCGCCCGGCAGAACTGCTGGACGCCAAAGGCTATGGTCTACCGCAGCCCGATGAGCGCAAGCACCTGGAGAAAGTCAGCAGCGAGCGGCAGGCCCAGTTGCTGCGCCTGAGCACCGACCTGGACAAAGAGGTGAGGGCGCTGCTGGATCCGTCGCGGGCCAAGGAGATTGCCGCGATCGAGACCAACGTGAAGCAGGTGGGTGAGCATCTGCGAACGCTGCACAAGGCCGCAGGCGGGTTGCAGTTGTAGTCATCACAACACCGGCCTCATCGCGGGCAAGCCCGCTCCCACAGGGTTATCACTGCCCTTGGCGCAGTGGGGTACCTGTGGGAGCGGGCTTGCCCGCGAAGGCCATGTGACCAAACAGATAACCTACAGGCTTTCCCCAATCTCCCCAGGTAAATCCTCATCCAGGTGCAACCAGGGCAACCGGCTTCCCGTCCAGATATGCCGGTTGGCCCGCACCCGCTCCGGGTGGTCCAGCGTCGCCACCGTCACATCGATGCTGTCCGGGCTGTGCGAAGTGACCAATGCCAAATGCGCCCCACACTGCCCGCAAAAATACCGGCTGCAAGTGGCCGGCGCCACATAGCAGCTCGGCTCTCCCGCCAGCCACTGGAAAGCGGAACGCGGCACCGTCAGCCAAGTCACCACCAGCCCGCCACTGACGCGCCGACAGATCGAACAATGGCAGTGGGCAACATCCGTCAGCGCGCCCTCCAGCCGATACCGCAAGCCACCACAGTGGCAGCCACCTTCGGTCACATTCTGCATCACCTACCTCCCGTCGCCTTTGTCACAGCGAAAGCTGGCTGAAAGCTTGCCCTCTTAGGATAGCGCCCACTACCGGCACAAGACCGGTCAGCCAGGGCACCCGGAATCTTCCGCGCCCGGTCCAATCAACAACAACAATGGTGATTCTGATGTATTCCTGTGCCCGCCTTCATGTCGTCCCCCTCCGCATGCTCCCTGCACAGCGCCTGACGCGCTGATCCGCCCGAATCGACTGTCCTTTCGCCGCGCCACGCCTGGAGTATTGCCATGCTGACCTTCCTCGGCTTTGCCATGGTCATCACCTTCATGTACCTGATCATGACCAAGCGCCTGTCGGCCTTGATCGCGCTGATCCTGGTACCGATCCTGTTCGCCCTGTTCGGCGGTTTCTCCGCCAAGATCGGCCCCATGATGCTCGAGGGCATCAGCAAGCTCGCGCCCACCGGCGTGATGTTGATGTTCGCCATCCTCTACTTTGCCCTGATGATCGACTCCGGCCTGTTCGACCCGGCCGTGCGCAAGATCCTCAAGCTGGTCAAAGGCGACCCGCTGAAAGTCTCGGTCGGCACCGCCGTGCTGGCCCTGGTGGTCTCGCTCGACGGTGACGGCGCCACCACCTACATGATCTGCTGCGCCGCCATGCTGCCCATGTACAGCCGCTTGGGCATGAGCCCGCGGATCATGGCCGGCCTGATCATCCTGGCCGGCGGGGTGATGAACATGACCCCCTGGGGTGGCCCGACCGCACGCGCCGCCAGCGCACTGCACGTGGACCCGTCAGACATTTTCGTGCCCATGATCCCAGCCATGCTGTTCGGCGTACTGGCGATCCTGGCCATTGCCTATATGTACGGCAAGCGTGAACGTGCCCGCCTGGGCGAACTGCACCTGCCGACCGACGACATCGACCACAGCGAAATCACCGTGTCGCAGTTCCCGGAGGCGCGCCGGCCAAAACTGTTGTACTTCAACGGTGCCCTGACCGCGGCCCTGATGGTTGCCCTGATCGCAGGCGTGCTGCCACTGCCGGTGCTGTTCATGATCGCCTTCAGCATCGCCATGATCGTCAACTACCCCTGCCTGCAGCAGCAAAAAGACCGCATTGCCGCCCACGCCGGCAGCGTTCTGGCGGTAACCGGGCTGATCTTCGCCGCCGGTATCTTCACCGGCATCCTGTCCGGCACAGGCATGGTCGATGCCATGTCCAAGAGCCTGCTGGCGGTCATCCCCGAGGCCCTGGGCCCGTACCTGGCGGTGATCACCGCGATCGTGAGCATGCCGTTCACGTTCTTCATGTCCAACGACGCCTTCTACTACGGCGTGTTGCCGGTACTCGCCGAGGCAGCCAGCCACTACGGCATCAGCCCGGTCGAGATGGCCCGCGCGTCGATCGTCGGCCAGCCGGTACATCTGCTCAGCCCCTTGGTACCCTCCACCTACCTGCTGGTGGCCCTGGCCGGCATCGAGTTCGGTGACCACCAGCGCTTCACCCTGAAGTGGGCAGTTCTGGTGTGCCTGTGCATAATGCTCGCCGCGCTGCTGATGGGGATTTTCCCGCTGTTCAGTAGTCTTTAATAAACACGTATTACCCCTCCCGCGATGCGCCCCAAATTGGGGCGCGTCGCCTTTACCGTTCGAAGGAATACACATGGAATGGCTGACCAGCCCGGAAATCTGGGTTGCCTTTTTCACCCTCACCGCGCTTGAGATCGTTCTCGGGATCGACAACATCATCATGATCTCGATCCTGGTCAGCCGCATGCCCAAGCACATGCAGCCACGTACCCGGATCTTCGGCCTGGCCCTGGCCATGGTCACGCGTATCATGCTGTTGCTGTCGATCACCTGGGTCATGCGCCTGACCGCCGATCTGTTCGTGGTCTTCGGCCAAGGCATCTCCGGCCGCGACCTGATCCTGTTCTTCGGCGGCCTGTTCCTGTTGTGGAAGAGCTCCCAGGAGATCTACCACGGCCTGGAAGGCGAAGACGAAAGCTCGGACGAACCGAAAGGCGCGGGCGGCAAGTTCTTCTACACCATCATCCAGATCGCCATCATCGACATCGTGTTCTCGCTGGACTCGGTGATCACCGCTGTGGGCATGGTCTCCCATGTGCCGGTAATGATCGCCGCCATTGTCGTCGCCGTGCTGGTGATGATGCTGTGCGCCGGTGCCATCAGTAACTTCATCGACAAGCACCCTTCGCTGAAGATGCTCGCGCTGTCGTTCCTGATCGTGGTCGGTACCGTGCTGATCGCCGAATCGTTCGACGTGCATGTGCCAAAAGGCTACGTCTACTTCGCCATGGCGTTCTCGCTGGCGGTCGAAGCGATCAACATCCGTATGCGCACCGCCCTGTCGCGCAAAGATGGCAAAGAGCATGATCCGGTGAAACTGCGCAAGGACATTCCGGGTCAATAAACCCAGGAAGCGCGTTTCAAGCAAGGGCCCTTCGGGGCCCTTTTTCGTGCCTGCCGGCCTCTTCGCGGGTAAAACCCGCTCCCACAGGCCGCCAACGATCCCTGTGGGAGCGGGTTTACCCGCGAAGAGGCCAGCAGGGCAATCATTCATGACCGGTTGTTTCAAATCGCCGACAGCCATGCGAAGCTGGCAAGCGCTGCACAAAACAACTAAAGCTTTGAGTGGGCACTGAAATTTTCCAAAACGCCCACGCTCCACTTATTGGCCCACATGGGCCATTGGCAACAGGGGGCTTCGCCATGCTGACCCTGCTCAACCTGCTCTCGGCCGTGACGCTTTTGGTCTGGGGCACACACATCGTGCGTACCGGCATCCTCCGGGTTTTCGGCTCTGACCTGCGCCGCATCATCAGCCAGAACATGAACAAACGCCCCCTGGCGTTCATCGCCGGGATTCTGGTTACCGCCATGGTGCAGAGCAGCAACGCCACCGCGATGCTGGTCACATCCTTCGTCGGCCAAGGCCTGATGGCCATGACACCGGCCTTGGCGATCATGCTTGGCGCCGATGTCGGTACCGCGCTCATGGCCCGGGTGCTGACCTTCGACCTGTCGTGGCTGTCGCCCCTGCTGATCTTCCTGGGTGTGATCTTTTTCCTCTCGCGCAAACAAACCCGCGTCGGCCAGCTGGGGCGGGTAGGGATTGGCCTTGGCTTGATCATCCTGGCCCTGGAGCTGATCGTGCAGGCCGCTGCGCCCATCACCCATGCCCAGGGCGTGAAAGTCCTGTTCGCGTCGTTGACCGGGGACATCTTGCTCGACGCCTTGGTCGGCGCGCTGTTTGCGATGATCTCCTATTCCAGCCTGGCGGCGGTGTTGCTCACCGCGACCCTGGCCGGCGCTGAAGTGATCAGCCTGCCGGTGGCCATCGGCCTGGTGGTGGGTGCCAACATCGGCAGCGGCTTGCTGGCCTTCATCAGCACCAGCATGCAGAACGCCGCCGGGCGGCGCGTCGCGCTGGGCAGCTTGCTGTACAAGCTGTTCGGCCTGTTGCTGATCATTCCGGTGCTGCACCCACTGGTGGAGTGGATGGACACCTTGAGCTTCAGCCCTCAGGAGCTAGTGATCGGGTTCCACCTGCTCTACAACACCCTGCGCTGCTTGCTCATGCTGCCAACCGTCAAACCCATGGGCCGGCTGTGCAACTTCTTGCTGCCCGAGCGCGAAAACGGCAATGGCCAAGTACGCCCGCGCCACCTTGATGCCTCAGCGCTGGAAACGCCCAGCCTGGCACTGGCCAACGCGGCCCGCGAAACCCTGCGCCTGGGCGACATCGTCGACAGCCTGCTCGAAGCCATGCTCGGGGCCCTGCGCGGCACGCAAGCCGCCCTGCCACAGCAGGTGCGCGCGTTGGCCGAGGATGCCGAGGCCCTGTACAGCGCCATCAAACTGTACCTGGCGCAGATGACGCGGGAGGACCTCAGCGAGCGCGATAACCGGCGCTGGGCCGAAATCATCGAGTTGGCGATCAACCTCAAGCTGGCCTGCGACCTGGTCGAACGCATGCTGCGCAAAGTCCAGCAGCAGAAAACCAGCCAGCGCCGCGAGTTTTCCCAGGTCGGCCTGGAGGAACTGACCGGCCTGCAGGAGCAGTTGCTGTCGAATCTGCGCCTAGGCCTGTCCGTATTCCTCAGCGCCGACCCCGAAAGCGCGCAGCTGTTGCTGCGTGAAAAACGCCGGTTTCGTGCACAGGAACGGCGCCTTGCCCACGCCCATGTCAGCCGCCTGCAACGCAAGGTGGTGCAAAGTATCGAGACCAGTTCGCTACACTTGGAGCTGATCGCAGACATGAAGCGGTTGAACTCTTTGTTCTGCAGCAGTGCCTATGTGGTACTCGGTGGCTCGGACACGGGCGGGCTAATGCTCGACAGCGTGCCGGACGAAGCCCGCTTGCCGTGAATTCGCCAACCAGGAGATCCAAGCTCGCCCATGCGTTGCCTGATGTTCGTTTGCCTACTGATCTGCAGCCTGCCCACGCTCGCCCTCGACCGCTCGCGGGTTGAAGGCTACCTGCTGCCCAACGGCCTGCAGGTCATCCTCAAGAACGGCTATGAACGCGACCACGTGGCCATCCGCCTGGTGGTGGGGGTCGGCCTGGATGACTTCAGTTGCGAGCAGAAAGAGCTGCCGCACTTGCTCGAGCACTTGCTGTTCAGCGGCATCGACGAAACGGGCGAGGGCGGCCTGGAAGAGCGCCTGCAAGCCCTGGGCGGCGAGTGGAATGCCTACACCAGCAGCGCCGATACCACCTTCGTGATCGAAGCGCCGGCGCGCAACCAGCGTAAAGTCCTCGACCTGCTGCTGGCGATAATCCGCGACACCCCGATCGACGCCAAGGCCCTGGCCACGGCGAAAAGAATCATCGAGCGCGAAGATGGCGGCCACTATGGCCACCTGCAGCGCTGGCTCGACCGCCAGGACATCGGCCACCCCGCCAGTGACCAGTTGGCTACCGAGCTGGGCCTCAAATGCGCCGAGCGCTCGAACATCGACGACATGACCCTGGAACAGGTGCAGGCCCTGCGCGACCGCTGGTACGCGGCCAACAACATGACCCTGATCCTGGTCGGTGGCCTCGACCGCCTGCTGCCGGCCTACCTGGAGCGGACCTTTGGCGAGCTGCCTGCCACCGAACCGGAAGAGCGCCGCAACCTCGAGAGCATCAGCCAGCAGGCCGAACAACGCCGCGACCTGACCCGCGGCTGGCTGGGCGACAGCGTCAAGTTGCACTGGCTGTTCATCGAGCCGGTGCTGGACAACGACCACCAGCCGACCCTCGACCTGCTGTCACGCTACCTGGACTGGGCACTGTACGACCAGTTGCGCCTGCGCAATGGGCTGTCCTACGGCCCATCGGTGCAGCGCGAAAGCTTCGGCGACAGTGGCATGCTCAGCCTTAACGCCGACCTGGAACGCGACGACATCGACAAGGCGGTCAAGGTGATGCAGGGCTTGTTCGATCACCTGCGCAAGGAAGGCCTCGACCCGGACACCTTCGCCCGTATCAAGGACGCCAGCGTTGCCCGGGAAAGCTGGAGTACCCAAGGCAACAGTGCCTTGGCCGACTATTACTGGGGCGCGTTGAACGACTACACCGACGGTCGCTTTGCCAACCCTGCGCGCAAGTTGCGCCAGGTCAGCCTGGCACAGGCCAATGAGGCACTGAAGGAATTGCTCAAGGACCCGGGTTACCTGCGCATCGAGAAACCGCTGCTGGGTTACGACGAACTGTACGGGCTGCTCGCCCTGCTGCTGGGGCTGATCCTGGCGGCAGGGTTGCTGCGCTGGCGCCGGCACACCCCGCAACCACCGAGCGGTGCTACACGGCAGAAGTGATTCGGCGGTATCCTTTAGCCAGTACCGGCCTGTTCGCGGCCCCGCTCCCACAACGGTAGACATTGCCCCTGTGGGCGCGGGCTTGTCCGCGAAGCGGCCGGCACAGCCACCCTATCTCTCCTGTTGTAGACCCATGCCCCCAATTCCCCGCTTCGTCCAGCGCGTCATCGAACTGCTTAAACGCTACCCCGGCATCATTGCGCTCGGGGGTTTCCTCTCTGGCATCGGCAGCTTCATCCTGGTCGACCGCCAAGCCGGCCTTGCCAGCTGGGTAGCCGTCCTGATGCTGGTCAGTTGGGTCTGGCTGATGCTGGAAAACACCCTTACCGGCCTGTTCGCCCGCACCTTCAACCGCGAAATCCCGCAGCCCTTGCTGCGCTACGCGACGCAGATGATCCACCAGGAAACCCTGTTCTTTGTCCTGCCGTTCTTCTTCATCACCACCACCTGGAACAGCGGGCAGTTGGTGTTTACCGGCTTGCTGGGCGCTGCCGGGCTGATTTCGATCGTCGACCCGCTGTACTACAAGTGGCTGGCCCCACGGCGCTGGCTGTTCCTCGCGCTGCACACCCTGACGTTGTTCGCAGCATTGCTGACCGCGCTGCCCATCATTTTGCACCTGACCACCGCCCAGAGCTTCAAGCTGGCGTTGATCATCGCCATGGCCCTGTCGTTCCCGAGCCTGGCCAGCAGCTTCCCGGTGAATACCTGGCGGCGCGGCGTGGCCCTGGTGCTGGTGACGCTGTCGGTCGGGGCCGGAGGCTGGTTGCTACGCTCCTGGGTACCACCGGCGACGCTGTGGATGACCGAAGTGGCCGTCAGTACCGAAGTGCTCAACCGCCAGCCCGGCGAGTCGCTGGACGAGATCGCTGCCAGCCGCATCAAGAGCAGCGGGTTGTATGCGTACACCTCGATCAACGCACCACGAGGCCTGAACGAGCGGATCTATCACGTGTGGCAAAAGGACGGCACGGAAGTCGACCGTATTGCCCTGGACATCCACGGTGGGCGCAAGGAAGGCTACCGCGCCTGGACCCACAAGCAGAACTTCCCGCCTAACCCGGTGGGCAAATGGCAGGTGAGGGTGCTGACCGAAGACGGGCAGGTGATTGGCGTGCTGCGCTTCAAGGTGGTCGACGACACTGCGGCGAAGTGATGGTTGGGGCTTGCCGGGGCGCCGAACCGCTGCGATGGGCCGCAAAGCGGCCCCAAGCGCCCACACTCAGCACATAATCAACAAACCAGCCCATGCCCTCTGCGCTATGATCAGCCCCTAAGCCTTAGCGCCGAGTCAGTTGCATGGAGCCTATGACCCCCCCCAGTGCCACCCTGGACACCAATCAACACCCCGCCTGCCTGCGCATAACCGGTGATTGGACCCTGGCCCACTACGCCAGCCTCAAGCGCGAAAGCGAGCAGTTGCGCACGCAATGCAGCAGCGACACCGTTGCCGACCTCAGCCAACTGGGCCGCCTCGACACCGCCGGCGCCTCGCTGCTGGCCGAACTGCTCGGTTCCGAGCGCCTGTCCCATTGCACCGACAGCCTGCCCGACGCCAGCCGCGCCCTGCTCAAGAACGTCTACTGCTCCGTCCAGGACTACTGCATCCCGGTCAAGGAGGCAGAACGCCCGGTGCTGCTGTTGCTGCTGGAGCGCATCGGCCGTGCCGTCAATACCCTTTGGCAAGACACCCGGCAATTGCTCGGCTTCGTCGGCCTGATTCTGGAAACCCTGCTGCGAAGGGCCTTCCAGCCGCACCGCTGGCGGCTTACCCCGGTGGTCGCTCACATCGAGCAGACCGGCCTGGACGCCGCCCCCATCGTGGCCTTGCTGACCTTCCTGGTAGGCGCGGTGGTGGCGTTTCTCGGCGCCACGGTGCTGGCTGCCTTCGGCGCGACCATCTTTACCGTCGACCTGGTGGCGTTCTCGTTCCTGCGTGAATTCGCCGTGCTGCTGACTGCCATCCTCATGGCCGGCCGCACGGCCAGTGCCTTCACCGCGCAGATCGGCTCGATGAAGGCCAACGAAGAAATCGACGCCATCCGCACCCTGGGCCTGAACCCGATGGAGTTGCTGGTCGTGCCCCGGGTGTTGGCCCTGCTGATCTCGTTGCCGCTGCTGACCTTCCTCGCGATGATCTGTGGCATCGTCGGCGGCGCGGTGGTCTGCGCGCTGTCGCTGGACATCTCACCGGCCATGTTCCTGTCGCTGCTGCAGACCGACATCGGTGTGCAGCACTTCCTCGTCGGCCTGGCCAAGGCGCCGTTTTTTGCCTTCCTGATCGCGGCCATCGGCTGCCTTGAAGGCTTCAAGGTCAGTGGCAGCGCAGAATCCGTAGGGGCACACACCACCTCGGCAGTGGTGCAGTCGATTTTCGTGGTCATCGTGCTGGACGCGGTGGCGGCACTGTTCTTCATGGAGATGGGCTGGTGAGCGGGCGCGAAACAGTCATCGAGGCCCGGGGCATCTGTAACCGCTTCGGCAGCCAGAGCGTGCATGAAAACCTCGACCTGGACCTGTACCGGGGCGAGATCCTGGCCGTGGTCGGCGGCTCGGGTAGCGGCAAATCGGTGCTGCTGCGCAGCATCATTGGCCTGCGCCGGCCCAACGAAGGGCAGATCAAGGTATTCGGCCAAGACCTGGCCGAGCTGCGCGAAGAGCAGCGTTCGTTGGTTGAGCGGCGCTTCGGCGTGCTGTTCCAGAAGGGTGCGCTGTTCTCGTCGCTGACCATTACCGAAAACGTCGCCTTGCCGCTGATCGAGCATGCTGGCTTGTCCCGCGCGGATGCCGAGCACCTGGCCGGGGTAAAGCTGGCCCTGGCCGGGCTGCCGATTTCGGCCGCCGACAAATACCCGGCCTCGCTGTCCGGCGGCATGATCAAGCGCGCGGCGCTGGCACGCGCCTTGGCCCTGGACCCGGACATCCTGTTCCTCGATGAACCCACCGCGGGCCTCGACCCGATCGGCGCTGCCGCGTTCGACCAGTTGATCCTGACCCTGCGCGACGCACTGGGCCTCTCGGTGTTCCTCATCACCCACGACCTGGACACCCTCTACACCATCACCGACCGCATCGCGGTGCTGTCGCAGAAGAAGGTGCTGGTGGCCGGCCCCCTGGCCGAGGTCGAGCAAGCCAACGACCCCTGGATTCAAGAATACTTTCACGGCCCCCGCGGGCGTGCAGCCGAACAGGCCGCCGCCCGCCCGAGGCAGGAGCGCTGAACGATGGAAACCCGAGCACATCATGTCCTCATTGGCCTGGTCACCGTCCTGGTGGTGGCCGGTGCCATGCTGTTCGGCCTGTGGCTGACCAAGTCCAGTGTCGACGATGCCTTCAAGGATTACGAAGTGGTGTTCAACGAAGCCGTCTCGGGCCTGTCCCGGGGTAGCCCGGTGCAGTACAACGGCATCAAGGTCGGCGACGTGTCGACCCTGCGCCTGGACCCCAAAGACCCGCGCCGCGTGCTCGCCCGCGTACGGCTGAGCGGCGACACACCGGTCAAGGAAGACACCCAGGCCAAGCTGACCCTGGCCGGGGTCACCGGCAACTCGTTCATCCAGCTCAGCGGCGGCACGCCCCACAGCCCGGAGCTCAAGGGCAAGGACGGCAAGTTGCCCGTGATCATCGCTTCGCCTTCGCCAATCTCACGCCTGCTCAACGACAGCAGCGACCTGGTGACCAACATCAACTTGCTGCTGCACAACGCCAACCAGATGTTCTCTGACGACAACATTGGCCACCTCAGCAGCACCCTGGCCAACCTCGACAAGACCACCAGTGCCTTCGCCGGCCAGAACGGCGGCATTGCCCAGGCCATCGAGCAACTGGTGCAGGTTGGCAAACAGGCCAGTGCCACCCTGGCCGAAACCCAGGCACTGATGCGCAACGCCAACGGCCTGCTCGGCAGCGAAGGCAAGCAAGCCATCGGCAATGCCGGGCAGGCCATGCAGTCGCTGGCCGACAGCACGGCAACCATCAACCAGTTGCTCAAGAACAACAGTGAGGCCATTGGCGACGGTGCCCAGGGCCTGAACCAGCTAACCCCCGCAATCCGCGAGCTGCGCGAGACCCTCAACGCACTGAAGGGCATTTCCCGGCAACTGGAGGCCGACCCGAGCGGCTACCTGCTCGGCCGCGACAACAACAAGGAGTTCCAGCCATGAAACCTTCGCTGCGCCTGTTGGCCCTGGCGGCCGCGATGAGCCTGGCCAGTGCCTGCTCGATCCTGCCGCCAAGCGAACCTGTGGACCTCTATCGCCTGCCCGTGAACCAGCCAAGCCGCGTTGCCACGCCGCTGGACTGGTCGCTGCGGCTGAACAAACCGCTGGCCAGCGAAGTGCTGGCCGGCCCCCGGATCACGGTGATTCCACAAGGGGACGTGGTCAGCAGCTACAAGGGCGCACGCTGGAGCGACGCTGTGCCGGTACTGCTGCGCAACCGCCTGCTCGACGGGTTCCAGCGTGACGGCCAGGTGCAGCGCCTGAGCGCCGACGACAGCAACCTGCAGGCTGACTACGAGCTGGCCGGCGAACTGCAGGCGTTTCAAAGCGAGTACCGCCCAGACGGGGCGGTGGAGGTGGTGATTCGTTACGATGCGCGGCTGGTCCAGGGCCGTAGCCAGCGCATTCTGGCCAGCAAACGGTTCGAAATCCGCCGGCCGTTGGCCGACCAGCAGGTCGCGGCTGTCGTCGCAGGCTTCGGTGCGGCCAGCGACCAGCTGGCAGGGCAGGTGGTGGCCTGGACAGTCGCCCAGGCCGCGCAGGCTCAGCCGAAGAACCAGTAGCAGACGAAGATCGCCGCGACCACCCCGGAGAACTCCGCCAGCAGTGCGCAACCGACCGCGTGGCGCACCCGCTGGATGCCCACCGCACCGAAGTACACCGCCAGCACATAGAACGTGGTCTCGGTACTGCCCTGGATGGTCGCTGCGACCAATGCCGGGAAGCTGTCCACGCCTTGCGTCTGCATGGTCTCGATCAACATCGCCCGCGCGGCACTACCGGAGAACGGCTTGACCAGCGCGGTGGGCAGGCCTTCGACGAAGCGTGTATCCAGGCCCATCCAGTTCACCGCATGGCGAATGCCATCCAGCGCCAGCTCCAGGGCGCCCGAGGCGCGCAGCACACCCACCGCCACCAGCATGGCCACAAGGTAAGGCAGCAGGTTCTTGGCCACGTCGAAGCCTTCCTTGGCCCCTTCGACAAACGCTTCGTACACCTTGACCCGCTTCAGCGCGCCGATCACTAGAAACAGCATGATCACGCCAAACAGCGTGAGGTTGCCCAGGAGCGACGACAGGCTCGACAGCGCGGCCGCCGACAAGGTGCCGAGAAAGGCCATGAAGCAGCCCAACAGCAGCGCACCGGGGATCAGATACGCCAGTACCACCGGGTCCCACAAACGCAGGCGCTGCATGACGGCCACCGACAGCAGGCCGACCAGGGTCGACACGCTGGTGGCCAGCAGGATCGGCAGGAACACCATCGTCGGGTCGGCCGCGCCTTGTTGCGCGCGGTACATGAAGATGGTCACCGGCAACAAGGTCAGCGACGAGGCGTTGAGTACCAGGAACAGGATCTGCGCGTTGCTCGCGGTGGTGCTACTGGGGTTCAGCTCCTGCAGTGCCCGCATGGCTTTCAGGCCGATCGGCGTGGCCGCGTTGTCCAGGCCCAGGCCATTGGCGGCGAAGTTCATGGTGATCAGGCCCAGGGCAGGGTGGCCCTTGGGTACCTCTGGCATCAGCCTGGCGAACAGCGGGCCAAGCACCTTGGCCAGCCATTCGACGATGCCGGCCTTCTCGGCGATTTTCAGAAAGCCCAGCCACAGGGTCAGGGTGCCGAACAGCAGGACCATCACCTCCACCGACAGCTTGGCCATGGCAAAGATGCTCTCGACCATCGCCGCGAAGATGCCGGCGTTACCGCCGATCAGCCATTGGGCCAGGGCGGACACGGCCGCCACCAGGAAAAAGCCGAGCCAAAGGCCGTTGAGCATCCGTGTATTCCCCCTGAAAAATGCCCGAATGATAGCGTATCGAGCTGTTCATTAGCGCCAAACGTAGCCCACCTCCCTGTAGGAGCAGCCTTGTGCTGCGAAGAGGCCGGTGACAACTGTTCTGTTCTCAGCGCCTGCCCCGGCCTCTTCGCAGCACAAGGCTGCTCCTACAGGCCGGTGTGCTTTACAACAGATAGCAAAAAGCCCCGACAAGTCGGGGCTTTTTGTTCAACGCGTTAGCTTCAGCGTTTGGCGGTCTGGCCAACCACTGCAGCTTCCTGCTTGTCGGCCATCAGCGAGGCGTAGTACTGCTCGCCCTTGGCAGCGTCGTACATGCCTTCCCAGCGTGCGATAACAAGCGCGGCCAGGGCATTGCCGACCACGTTCAGTGCGGTACGGGCCATGTCCATGATGCGGTCGACACCGGCGATGAAGGCCAGGCCTTCCAGCGGGATGCCTACGCTGCCCAGGGTCGCCAGCAGTACCACGAAGGATACGCCCGGTACACCGGCAATGCCTTTGGAGGTGACCATCAGGGTCAGGACCAGCAGCAGCTGCTGGCTCCACGACAGGTCAATGCCGTACAGCTGGGCAATGAAGATTGCCGCGATGCTCTGGTACAGGGTCGAACCATCGAGGTTGAACGAGTAGCCAGTCGGTACCACGAACGAGCAGATCGACTTCGGCGCACCGTACTTCTCCATCTTCTCGATCACCCGTGGCAGCACGGTTTCGGAGCTGGAGGTGGAGTAGGCCAGGATCAGCTCATCTTTCATGATGCGCATGATCTTGATCACCGAGAAGCCGAACACGCGCGCCACCAGGCCCAGCACCATGAAGGCGAAGAAGGCGATGGCGAAGTACACCAGCAACACCAGCTTGGCCAGCGGCAGCAGCGAGCTGAAGCCGAAGTTGGCGACGGTGACGGCGATCAGGGCGAATACGCCGATCGGGGCGTAGTTCATGATCATGTGGGTGACCTTGAACATGGTCTCCGACACAGCCTGGAAGGTACGCACCAGCGGGTCGCGCAGTTCTGCCTGCAGGCTCGACAGGCCCAGGCCGAACATTACCGAGAAGAAGATGATCGGCAGCATTTCGCCACGCATCAGCGCTGCGAAGATGTTCGACGGGATCAGGTTCAGCAGGGTTTCGATGAACGCGTGCTCATGCTGCACTTCGGCCGCGGTTGCCTGGTACTTGGAGATGTCCACGGTACCCAGGGTGCTCATGTCGATGCCGGCGCCCGGGTGGAACAGGTTGGCCAACACCAGACCGACGACGATGGCGATGGTGGTCACCACTTCGAAGTAGATGATGGTCTTGAGGCCGATGCTGCCCAGTTTCTTCGCGTCGCCAACTCCGGCGATGCCCACGATCAGCGACGAAATCACGATCGGGACGACGATCATCTTGATCAGGCGAATGAAGATGTCACCAGCGGGCTGGAGGACGTTGCTGATCCACCATGCCTTTTCCGCACTGAAATGATTCAGTAGCGCGCCGATTGCAACGCCCAGGACCAGACCGATAACGATCTGCCAGGCGAGGCTCAGTTTTGCCTTCTTCATGTCTTTACCCTTTGTTCTAGTGGTCATGGGCGTCGAACGAAAACGCGCGTAACAGAGCCGTTGGCAACGTCACGGTGAGCGAAAAAGCTTCCGTCCGGCGACCTCATGTAAGGACACCGCGAGCGAGCGACAGGGCGCTCGGGCCAGCGAAAAGGCGGCAACTATTGCGATGGGGAAGGGGGAAATCTAATGCCGGAAACGCATACCCCATGCCGATACTGCATAATTGTTTGCGCTGAAAATGGCATGTCGCAAGTGCTTGATTTATAACGTTCGGAAACCCGAACAAGACCAAAGCGCCATTTTTGGGCCGATATGGCAGTGCATAGGGAGGGGGACGAATGGCTTGTTCGACAATCCGAATGGCCGAAATGACACTTGCGGCAGCGGCATCGAACGGAAAAAAAATGTGATGTACGGTCGAGACAAAATGTGTCCCGAAGCGAAAAACACGCAAGAGGGGCCATTGGACGATGGCATTGATGAAATGGCTGATGGCTCCTCGGAAGTCAGGTCGGTGCGGTGTCCCCGATGACACCCCCGACCTGAGGCTTCCGATTCCGCCTTTCCTGACCCGGCCCAATACTGGAGGCACTCCCTGTACCCCTAGGCCACTCCGATCTTGCAACAATCAGAACAGCCCGGCCCCATGGTCATGTGCTGCCCCTCCTCGGGGCGGCGCATCATAGAAGCCTGAACTATAAAAAGGTTCAGCTTCTATTACGTGACAGTGCGTTACCGTTCATCAGCGCTGGCTAAACGCTCAGTACCATTTCGGGTCACGCTTGAGTTGCTCGCGCAACATCGCCTTCATGCCGTCATCCGGCTTGCCAAGCCAGCGGTACTGCGCATGACGGGTAGGCGACTTGTCGCTCGGCAAGCCTTCGGGTACCTCCACGAGCATCCCGTAGGCATCGTCCTTGTCCCAACTGAACGCCACGATCAGGCGTTTGTAGGTGCAGTTGTCCGCCGTTTCGCACAGGGGGCCGACCAGGTACTGGTCGCCGTCCTCGGTGACTGCCGACATCTGCTCCTGGGCACTGCCGGTGAGGTTGACTACCCAATCGGGCAGCCGTTCCTCACCCTTGATCGTGTCCTCCCAGGCTTCCCGGTATTCAGGGTCCGAGCCGAGCAACTGGTCGACCCGGACCTGGCCGTCATTGGCCGCCATCGCCCCTGCACTGCCGCCCAGCAACAAGGCGGCAGCCAGGGCAGTGCAAAGCTTCCTGCTCATCGTCAACCTCGACCACGTCCAAAGAAGAAGGAGGCTACGAACAAGACCAGGAAGACGATGAACAGGATCTTCGCGATACCCGTGGCGGCGCCAGCGATACCACCGAAGCCCAGTACGGCGGCGACAATGGCGATGATGAGGAAAGTGATAGCCCAACTCAGCATGGTGGTTCTCCTTTCTTTTTTGAAATCAATCCGGCCCTAGGCGTCCAGGACAGGCTCAGAACACCCAGCGATCCTGGGGTACGACAGTTTCTACGGTGGCCGGCGATGCATTGGCCTTAGGCGAAGGCAGCGGGTCAGCCGCCCTGACCAGGGTGCTGGCACGGGTTGCCTGAATCTGCGTCAACAGCGCGGTCTGCGCCGCCACTTGATCCGCCAGACGCGCGGTCTGCCAGCTGTAGTAGAAGAGGCCGGCGGCCAAAGTCATCAGCAGCGCCATGCCGAGAAACAGGAACTGGCGCAAAGGCAGTGCGGCGTTCTGCGAGCGGTTGACGGATTGGCGGTTCATGCCGGCTCCTCCTGCTGTAATTGTTGTTCAAACCTGAACAGGTAATTGCAGCCTGCATGCCAGCCTTTGAATTCAATAAAATTCCTTTAAAATCAAATACTTAAGATAATCACCCATGGCACCGAAGGACGTATCCTGCACGATGCCGTCCTTGGCGTCGTGCGAATTGCACGATCAGCCCTCGACCTTGGTCGCGACCTTGAGCAGGTCGGCGTCCACACCGCGCACGCCGATGATCTGCCGGGCGATCTCCACGGCGATGGTTTTCTGCTCGCTGCTGACCACCTCTCCCGACAGCCGCACCAGGCCCTCTTGGCTGGCCACCTTGAGGTTCAGGCCATCGAGGTTGCGGCTGAAACGGAAGCTGTTCTGGATCTTGTCGACGATCCAGCTATCGCTGGGTTGCGGCCCGGTCGGGGCACCCACCGGGTTCTCGCGAGCCTTGGCCATGGCGGCGGTATCCAGGCTGACCAGGTTGTTGACCAGGTGCACGCCGTCGGTGGTTCGCGCCACCACCCCAGCCAGCTCCTTGGCCTCTGTGCTGTCGACCCTGCCGCGAAGCGTCACCACGCCATCGCTGCTTTGCACCTCGATAGGCGCTTTCTCGGTCGTGCGGCTCCACAGCAGCCGTGCCCTGATCACGGCAGCCAACGTTGCATCTTCCAGCCGCTGTGCATAAGCCCGCAGTTCCAGCGGGCGCTCCACCAGCTGCGCATTGACCTTCAACTGGTTGTCCACCTTTTCGATACCGCGGGTAGCCAGGGCGACATGCTCGGCCAACTGGCGCTCGACATCGTTCTCGACCTCACCGGTCAGCCGCGCCTGCTGGCCGTCCACCTCGACATCGATGCGAAACGGGTTGAGCATCCTGTTGAGCGATAACGCGGTTTGCAGTGAGCCCTCCAGGCGGGCGTCCTGCACAGGGTCAGCGAATGCCGGGGTCAATACCGGCAGCAAGGTGGCCGCCAACACGGCCAGTCGTGGGGAAAAGGGCATGGCTGTGCCTCCTTTGTTGGCAAAAACAGAAAATAGTCGCAACCAATGTGCCAGCGCGTAGCTCTAAGCAAATCATCGAGATATCGCGGTTTTCGGGCTTACTTTGGCCATTGGCTAGCATGCAAAGGACAGAATCCTTCAGAATTGACCATGCAACTTGCCCGATTTTTCCCACACTAATTGAAGATCTATCCTAAGGAGCGCAGGAAATGGAATCAGCCCAGGACAACCAAGGCCGCATTCTGCTGGTGGATGACGAGTCCGCGATCCTGCGCACCTTCCGCTACTGCCTCGAAGACGAAGGCTATAGCGTGGCCACCGCCAACAGTGCCGCCCAAGCCGAAACCTTGCTGCAACGCCAGGTATTCGACCTGTGCTTCCTCGACCTGCGCCTGGGCGAGGACAACGGCCTCGACGTGCTGGCGCAGATGCGCATCCAGGCCCCCTGGATGCGGGTGGTGATCGTGACCGCGCATTCGGCGATCGACACCGCGGTGGATGCCATCCAGGCAGGGGCGGCCGATTACCTGGTCAAGCCCTGCAGCCCAGACCAGCTGCGCCTGGCCACCGCCAAACAGCTGGAAGTGCGCCAACTGTCGGCACGCCTCGAAGCCCTTGAAGGCGAGGTGCGCAAACCCAAGGACGGCCTCGACTCGCACAGCCCGGCCATGATGGTGGTGCTGGAAACGGCGCGCCAGGTCGCAACCACCGATGCCAACATCCTCATCCTGGGCGAGTCCGGCACCGGTAAGGGCGAGCTGGCCCGCGCCATTCATGGCTGGAGCAAGCGTGCGCGCAAAGCCTGCGTCACCATCAACTGCCCCTCGCTGAATGCCGAGCTCATGGAAAGCGAGCTGTTCGGCCATACCCGCGGCGCCTTCACCGGTGCCAGCGAGAGCACCCTTGGCCGGGTCAGCCAGGCCGACGGAGGCACGTTGTTCCTGGATGAAATCGGTGATTTCCCACTGACCTTGCAGCCTAAGCTGCTGCGCTTTATCCAGGACAAGGAGTACGAGCGCGTGGGTGACCCGGTCACCCGACGCGCCGATGTGCGCATTCTGGCTGCCACCAACCTCAACCTCGAGGAGATGGTGCGCGAAAGCCGCTTCCGCGAAGACCTGCTGTACCGCCTGAACGTGATCACCTTGCACCTGCCGCCCCTGCGCGAGCGCAGCGAAGACATCCTGACCCTGGCCGACCGTTTTCTGGCCCGCTTCGTCAAGGAATACTCCCGGCCCGCCCGCGGCTTCAGCGACGAAGCCCGTGCAGCCCTGCTCAACTACCGCTGGCCTGGCAACATCCGTGAACTGCGCAACGTGGTCGAACGCGCCAGCATCATCTGCCCGCAGGAGCGCGTCGAGATCAGCCACCTGGGCATGGGCGAACAACCGGCCAGCAACGCACCACGGGTTGGCGCGGCATTGAGCCTGGATGAACTGGAGCGCGCCCACATCGGCGCGGTGCTGGCTGCCAGCGATACCCTTGACCAGGCCGCCAAAACCCTGGGCATCGATGCCTCGACCCTGTATCGCAAACGTAAGCAGTACAACCTATGAAGTGGCAGATGAAGCTGCGCACGCGGCTTTTCCTCAGCATTTCGGCCCTGGTCACGGTGGCCTTGCTCGGCTTGATGCTGGGCCTGGTGAGCGTGCTGCAGATGGCCTCGGTGCAACAGCAGCTCGTGCGAGACACCACCCACGCCCTGGAAGTGGGGCTTAAATTGCGGCAGAACCTCGGCGAACAGCTGACCCTGATCCTTGACGAGGACACCGCGCCGCAAAGCCTGCAAGTGCTGCAAGACAACTTCCAGTCCCTGCTCAACCAAGGGCTTGAACAAGGCGGCGAACGTACCGGCTTCAGCAAGGCCAGCAGCAATTACCAGACCTTCCTCGAGGCCTACCGCGACAGCCCCGCACCGGCGCGCAGCATGGGTATGGACCAGCCCCTGGGGGATGCCTTCAACCAAGTGCGCACCGACCTCATCGACGCCCACAAGCAAGCGCTGGATCACATTACCCGCAGCGAGGAACATACCCGCGATCGCGCCTTGATGGTCAGCGGCGTCCTTGGCCTGATGGGCTTGGTGATCCTCGTGCTGGGTTTCATCACGGCGCACAACATCGCGCGACGCTTCGGCCAACCGATCGAAGCCTTGGCCAAGGCGGCCGATCAACTCGGCAAGGGCGACTTCGATGTGACGCTGCCAGTCACTCAGGCCATCGAGCTGAACCAGCTGACCCGCCGTTTCGGGCTCATGGCCGACGCCCTGCGCAAGCACCAGGCAACCAACGTCGATGAACTGCTGGCCGGCCAGCAACGCCTGCAAGCGGTGCTCGACAGCATCGACGATGGCCTGCTGATCATTGACCGCCAAGGCCGCCTGGAACACCTCAACCCTGTGGCGCAGCGCCAGCTGGGCTGGAGCGACAGCCGCCTGGGCAGCACCCTGGCCGAAGCCTTGCAACGCCCGGAGCTGGAGCAACAGCTACGCCAGGTGCTGCGCGGTGGCAGCCTAGATCGCCCACCCGACGACCTGAACATCGACGTCGATGAAGAAACCCGCCTGCTGACCTACAGCCTGACACCGGTCAGCCACCCCCAGGGGCCGATCCTGGGTGCGGTGATGGTGCTGCACGATGTCACCGAGCAACGGGCCTTCGAGCGCGTACGCAGCGAGTTCGTGCTGCGTGCCTCGCACGAGCTGCGCACCCCGGTCACGGGCATGCACATGGCGTTCGGCCTGCTGCGTGAGCGGGTGAAGTTCCCGCCCGAGGCGCGCGAGTACGACCTGCTCGAGACCATCGGCGAGGAAATGCAGCGGCTGACCCAACTGATCAACGACCTGCTCAATTTCTCCCGCTACCAGAGCGGCCTGCAGAAGCTCGACCTCGCCCCCTGTGCCATCGATGAATTGCTGGAGCGCGCGCAGCTGCGTTTTAACGAGCAGGCCGCGCACAAACAGATCGAGTTGATCAAGGAGCTGGAACTGCCGCTGCCACGTATTCAGGCCGACATCGCCCAGCTCGACCGGGTGCTGGACAACCTGCTGCACAACGCCGTCCGCCATACCCCCAGCGGTGGCCGTATACGGCTTCACGCCAGGCGGCATGCGGAGCGGGTGATCATCAGTGTCGAAGACAATGGCGAGGGTATCGCCTATGGGCAGCAAGGGCGCATCTTCGAGCCCTTTGTGCAGGTCGGGCGCAAAAAAGGTGGCGCGGGGCTTGGCCTGGCGTTGTGCAAAGAAATCGTGCAACTGCACGGCGGCAGAATGGGCGTGTTTTCCCGGCCGGGGCAGGGTACTCAGTTCTACATGGCACTGCCGGTCTGACGACAGGGTTTGCCCTCAAGACTCATCGGTACCCCGCCGCGCCGGCACCGCCCGCCACCCACGGGTCACCAGCTCGGCAAACTGGCGGGCGTTCAACGGCCGGGCGAATAACCAGCCCTGGCCGTAATTGACCCCTTCACTGTTGAGCAACACCGCCTGGTCTTCGCATTCGATGCCTTCGGCAATCACCCGCAGGTGCAGGTCGTGGGCCATGCGGATGATGTGCGGGGCCACACCACTGCTGGCGGCATCGTGCCCCAAGGCATCAATGAAGGCCTTGTCGATCTTCAGGCAGTCCACGGGCAGCGTCTGCAGGTAGGCGAGGCTGCAGTAACCCGTGCCAAAATCGTCGATCAATACTTGGTGGCCCACCGCACGCAGGGCCTGCAGGTTGTCGCGCGCTACCACCACGTCGATCAGGCCGCGTTCGGTCACCTCGAAGGCGATCTGGCTGGCCGCCACCCGATGCAAGGCCAGCAGCCGCGCCGCCACCCGGCCAATGCGCGGGACCATCACATCACACGCCGCAAGGTTTACCGAGATGTACAGGTTGCGGTGCGACCGCAGCAACTGGCCCAACTGCTCAAGCACCCGCTGCAAGACAAAGTCAGTGATCTGGCGGATCTGCCCGGTATTTTCGGCCAACGGAATGAACAGGTCCGGGCTGGTCAAGGTGCCGTCCGGACGGCGCCAGCGCACCAGGGCCTCGGCACCGACACAACGCCGTGTGTCGAGTTCGATGATCGGCTGGTAAAGCACCTGCAGTTCGCCCCGGCGCAGTGCGTTCTGCAGCTCCGAGCTCATCGAGCGCCGCTGCAGAATCAGCTGCAACACCAGCCAGCCAATGCAGCAGGCGGCCAGCACGCTGCCAGGGAACAGCAGCCAGAGCATGCCGTTCATGCGCAGGGGCAGGCTGGCGCGTGGCGCAATCAGCACCAGTTGGTAATCCGGCGATTTGGTCGGCATGCGGTAGATGAGGCGGTCGCTCAATTCGAGCAGCGACTTGTGGCTGGCCGACCAGGCTGAGGGCGGTGGCCACACCTGCGGCGGGCCTAGTACCGGGATGGCCCGGGTACCGTTGTCCAGCACCACCACCAGGCTGCCACCGGGCGGCAGGTCGACAACATCGGTCAGGTGCCCGCGCGACGTGGACACCACGAAATTGCCACGCCCCAGCATCAGGGCCGCCAGATTTTCGTCGGGCTCGATCGTGGTGTTCAACCAGTAGCTGTAGGTCGGCCCCTTGATGTCAGGCGCGCGCAGTGGCTCGAAGGCCCGTTCATCCCCCCGGTTGGAACAGGCGACATGGGCATCGACGTACGCGGCTTCATAAATGAAGCGTGAACTCAGGCCCACCTGCTGCAATGCCGCCAGCATCTCTGGGCTGCAGCCGCGCAAGGGCTGTGCCTGCAGGGTGTCGACCCCTTCACGAAGCTGGCCGAATACCTGCTCGAGGCGATCAAGAAAGCGCTCGCCCTGCGCATTCATCTGTTCGCTCTCGCTTTGTTTCATCTGCTGCAGGGCAATACCGATGCTGGCGGTGAGCAACAGTGCGGCGCTGGCCAGTGCTGCCAGTGAGGCCAGCATCCAGGGACGGTAAAAAATTTGGCGCAGCGTGGCGATGAGGGCTGACATCAAGGGCATCCAGTTGATTACCAAGGTATAGCAACTGAATCGAGAATCATCCTCGCCGTTGGGCGATTAACGGGTCAAGGGCTGCTGCGCAGCCCATTCCCCCTGCATCAACGCATGCGGTTGAGCACTTGCAGCATGGCGGCCGTCTGGGCATCGGGCATGCCATCGAAGCGTTGTGGGCGGAAGCGCATCTGGAACGCCGCGATCACATGCCGGGTGGCCACGTCGAGTTCGCCAGTTTGCGCGATGGCATAACCAAACCGCGCCAACTCCTGCTGGTACCAGTTCACGCTCGGCGGGTTGACGCTGAAGAAGGCTTGTTGCCGCGCCACTGCGTTAGGCTCGGGCCAGATACCGATACCCGCGTCGGCCAGGCGCTTCCACGGGAACAACGGGCCTGGGTCGAGCTTGCGCAACGGCGCGATATCGCTGTGGCCAACGATATGCCGGGGGTCGATGTTGTTGCGTTTGACGATGTCTTTGAGCAGCGCGATCAAGGCCTGAACCTGGGCTTCGCTGTAGGGGTGCCAGACTCGGCCATTCGGCGTGTCGGTGAACCCCGGGTTGACGATTTCGATCCCGATCGAGGTCGAATTCAACCAGGTGCGCCCTTGCCATTGGCTGTCACCGGCGTGCCAGGCGCGGCGGCTTTCATCCACCAGTTGATAGACCGTGGCCGGGCCATCGCCGATCAGGTAGTGGCTGCTGACCTCGCCATGGGTCAGTAGCGCCAATGAGCGCTCGAGCGACGCATTGGTGTAGTGCAGGACGACAAACTGGATACGCTCGTCCTGGTTGGCCGACGGGTGGCTGCGGTCAATGCGCAGGCCCGTCGAGCAACCCGCAACAGCAACCAGCAAGCAGGTGAGCAGTGTTTTTTTAACGGTGGAAAGCACGTCGGCGGCCTCAGCGTGTAAGCGCTACAGTATAACGTGCTCTGAATGGCCTGTGCTCGCCGTGAGTCAGCGCCGCCCCTTACCCCTGCTCGACACGGTTGCGCCCCAAGTCCTTGGCACGGTACAGCGCGGTGTCGGCGCGCTTGAGCACCTGGTCACCGCGCTCGCCGGAGCGAAATGCACCCAAGCCAATGGAGGCGGTGATCACCACGCGCTCGCCTTTAAAATGGAACGGGCAGGCTTCGATGGTCGCACGCAGTAGCTCAGCCATCTGTGCGGCCGCGGCGGGTGAAGTCTGCGGGAACAGCAGGACGAATTCCTCACCGCCAAAGCGGGCGATGAAGTCGCGCCCGCGCAGGCGCTTGCGCAGCTGGTCAGCGACGATCTTCAGCACCTTGTCACCCGCCAGGTGCCCATAGTTGTCGTTGATGCGCTTGAAGTGGTCCAGGTCGAGAATCGCCATGGCCAAGTGGCCGCCGTTTTCATGCCAGTCGAGCATCTCGCGTTCCAGGTGCTCGCTCCAGGCCGCGCGATTGGGCAGGCCGGTCAGCGGGTCGAGCAAGGCCTTTTGCCGCTGCTCTTCAAGGTGCTCGCGATAGCCAAGCGCCTCGTGCTCCATGTTCGCCACGCGCTCGGACAGGCCCTGCAGGCGACCGGCAAGTTCCTGCTCGCGGCGATCACGCTCATGCTTGTGCTCGTCCATGGTCACCAGCAAGCCCTCGAGCCGGTTTTCCAGGATGTGCTTGAGGCTGTCCACGTCGGCGGCACCCTTCACACTGCTCTGCAGCCCATCGACCTGCTGACGCAACTGGGTATCCAGTGCCTCGGCGGCGGTGCTGTTGTCGGCATGCCCGGCACTGGCTTCGTGAAGGTGGCTCTGGAAGCCTTCCAGGCGCTCGTTGAGCTGTTGCAGGTAGGTCTCGAATTCGTGCTGGCCGCTGTCGGTGATCGCCAGCATCAGCACCGCCAAGTCGTCGAGCACCGGGATCAGTTCGTACCAGTTCAGCCCCCGCGCCACCCGCTCGCGCATTTCCAGGGCCTGGGCCTTGTGCCGCTCGGGCAGGCTGAGGTCGTCGAGCAGGCCGATCAGGGTCTGCTCGATATGGGCGGCCACTTGGCTGTAGGGCGGCTCTACCGCATAGGGCAGGGCATAGGGGCCATCTTCACCGAACGTTTCTTCCAGCGTCTGCGGCGGTACGGCCTCTGGCGTGGGTTGGCTGAGGGCTGGCTCTGGCGCTGTCGCCTCATCCGGCACAGGCTCGGGTTGTGGCGCGCTCGGCACGTCTGCGGTTTCGATCAGCGCCGGCCCTTCCAGCTCCGCTACCAAGGCTGGCTCAGCCAGTGCAGGGGGTGCCAGGGGCAGCAGTGCGTCTACATCCTCGGGCTGCGGGTCTTCAGCAACGCGCTGAACGGGGGCGGCAACGGGCGGCGCCACGGCCTCAGCCATTGCCGCAACAGGCGCCGCCGCCAGTGCAACCTCTGCTTCGTCGGGCTGCTCGCTGTCACGACCACCAAACAAGCGCTGCAAAAAGCCTGGCCGCTCTTCTTCAGGCTTGCCCAACGCATCCAGCGCGCGACCTTGCAGGCCACTCAGCTCCCCCAGCAACGGGGGCAGCTCACGCGACTGGGCAACCCCGCCGTCGAGTTTTTTCGCCAGTTTTTTCAGCGGCCGCGAAATGTCGCTTGGCAGCGGCAAGCCTTGCAGCTGGGTGACCAGCGCCGTCAGCGCATCGCTGACCTGGTTCATGCGGGTTTCCCGGCGTTGCTCGGAATCCAGCACGGCTTTTTCCAGGCGCGGAATCAGCCCGGCAAGGCCTGCGTCCATGTTGTCGCTGCGGATGACCTCGCGCATTTCCTTCATGCACTGGTCCACCACCTTGTCACTGCCTTCGGCAGCCAGGGTGCTGCGCACCAGCCCACGACGCAACAGGTCGAGACGCGCGTCCCAACGGCGTTCAAGCTTCTCTTGCTGCTCGATGCTCTTAAGGTATTTCTCTTTCCAGCGCTCAGCGTCGTCAGTCATGCCCGGGCCCGCAAACGGTGATGGCAATTAGCTCAAAACCGGCAGCGTATCCACAGTCAATGCATCAGGCAATCGAATCTCGACGGCAACGGGAAGGTGATCGGAAATTGGCTGCGCCAACACCTCGACGCGCTCAAGGGTGAGGCTTGGGCTGAGCAGGATATGGTCCAGGCAACGCTGCGGTCGCCAACTGGGGAAGGTGGCCTCGACTTGCGGGGCGACCAGGCCCAGGTCGCGCAGGGGGGAATGCTCCAGCAGGTCGGTGGCATGGGTGTTCATGTCACCCATCAACACCTGATGGCGGTAGCCGCCAATCAGCTCGCGAATGTAGCCAAGCTGCAGGGCGCGGGTTTTGGCGCCGAGCGCCAGGTGCATCATCACCACGATCAGCGCATCTTCACCCTCGCCGAAGCGCACCAGAATGGCACCGCGGCCGGCCGGGCCGGGCAGGGGGTGGTCTTCAAGGTGTTGCGGCTTGAGGCGGCTGAGCACGCCGTTGCTGTGCTGGGCGAAGCGCCCGAGGTTACGGTTGAGCTGCTGGTACCAGTAAGGGAAGGCGCCCAGTTGGGCCAGGTGTTCGACCTGGTTGATGTAGCCCGAACGCAGGCTGCCGCCATCGGCTTCCTGCAAGGCCACCAGGTCGAAGTCACTGAGCAGCTTGCCGATTTTCTGCAGGTTGCTGGCACGCCCGGTGTGCGGCAGCAGGTGCTGCCAGCTGCGGGTCAGGTAATGCCGGTAGCGCTCAGTGCTGATGCCGACCTGAATATTGAAACTGAGCAGCCGCAGGCGCCCATCCTCTGGCAGGCCGGGCGCCTGCAGGTGATGTTCGTTGACCTGCGGCTGGTGCAGGCCAATGCCACGCGTGCTTCGGAAGCGGGGCATGGGTACGCCGCTTACTTAGCGGCGCGCTCCTTGGCGATCAGCTGGTCGGCAACATTCAGCACGCCCTCTGGCCCGCCTGCGGTGCCCAGGTCGAAGCGGTACTTGCCGTTGACGACCATGCTCGGTACGCCGGTGATTTCGTACTTCTTCGCCAGTTCCTTGGCCTGGTTGACCTGGCCTTTGATGGCGAAGGAGTTGAAGGTGGCGAGGAATTTGTCCTTGTCCACGCCTTGGGTGGCGAGGAAGTCGGCCATGTCCTGAGGGTCGGTCAGGCGCTTTTTCTGGTTCTGGATGGCGTCGAAGACAGCGGCATGCACCTTGTGCTCGACGCCCATGGCTTCGAGGGTCAGGAACATCTGGCCGTGAGCGTCCCACGGGCCACCGAACATGGCCGGTACGCGCTTGAAGTTAACGTCTTTCGGCAGTTTTTCAGCCCACGGGTTGATTACCGGCTCGAAGTGGTAGCAGTGAGGGCAGCCGTACCAGAACAGCTCGACCACTTCGATCTTGCCAGGCACGGAAACCGGAACAGGGTTGCTCAGCTCGAGATATTCCTTGCCGGCAACAGGCTCGGCGGCCTGTACGGCGGTCATACCGAATACGCTGGCGGCGACCAGCGCAGCGCTGAGAATCAGTTTACGCATGCTTTACTCCTGAGCATTCATGGGTCGCCTCGACGCGACCTGTGTTGAGACAGGCCGGGCCAGGCCCGAGTTCTGTAGTGTAACGGCTGCGGACGTAAAAAAGGGCGGTCCGGCCGCCCTTTCATCTTTGGCTTACAACATTAACCGAATGTTAATACGCCAGCTTCTTCGCGGGTTTGCCCGCGAAGAACTCGCCATTTACCTCAGTGCAGGCCCTGGATGTAGCTGGCCAACGCTTCGATATCGTGGTTGCTCAGCTTGCCCGCGATGGTACGCATGGTCATGGCATCGCCATCGTTGGTACGCACGCCTTCACGGAACTCGGTCAGTTGCTTGGTCACGTATTGCGAGTGCTGCCCGCTCAGGTGCGGGAAGCCGGCCAGGGCGATACCTGCGCCGTTCGGTGAGTGGCAGCCGGTACAGGCGGGCATGCCTTTTTCCAGGTCGCCGCCATTGAACAAGGCGCGGCCGCGTTCGACGAGCTTGGGGTCGGCCGCCCCGACGCTGCCTTTCTGGCTGGCGAAGTACGCCGCGATATCGGCCAGGTCCTGGTCACTGAAGGCCGCCAGCATGCCGGTCATCTCCAGCACGGTGCGCTTGCCAGACTTGATATCGTGCAGTTGTTTTTCGAGGTAACGCTGGCCCTGGCCTGCCAGTTTCGGGAAGTTCGGTGCCAGGCTATTGCCGTCGGGGTTGTGGCAGGCACCACAGACGGCCGTCTTGGCCTGGCCGGCGGCGGCATCGCCTTTGATAGGTTCCGCAGCAATGGCCGCACCTGCGACACCCATGGTCAACAGCAGACTCACGACTAGTTTGTTCATCAGCTAATCCAACACGGCTAAGGGTGAAATGTTATGTATCGGGACTGCCGCTCATCCAAAGGATGACCAAACGGTAGTCCTCGGCACTGCAGTCCATGCACAATCCACGCGGCGGCATAGCCTTGAAACCCTGGGTCACATGCCTCACGAGTACATCCACACCTTGCGCCAGCCTTGGCTCCCATGCTGCCCGGTCACCCTGCTGGGGGGCCTGTGGCAACTGACCGGCGTGACAGGCCGCACACGTGCGGTTGTACAACACCTCGGGATCCTGTGTAGCCTGTGCGCTGAAAAACGGCAGGAACATACCGACAGCAAGCAGCCATTTCGCCATGCGGAACGACCTTCAGGGTTGGGGGCCGCGCTGCGTTCTGATGCGCGAGCTATTGTTCGACACCCCATGCTCGCTCTCCTTCGCTGGGAGAATGAGCACACAAAAACTGGGGCATTATATACTTCCGCCATCCAAACGGAAACGACACCGCTTGCCAGGCTCGAGCCTTCAGAGTCAGGCAACACCCACATCGGATATCCCATGCAAGTCAAGAACCCCATCCTCGGCCTCTGCCAGAAAGCCACATTCGCCCTCAGCGCAGCCAAGGTCGAACAATGCCCGGACGACCAGGGTTACGAGGTGGCTTTCGCCGGCCGTTCCAACGCCGGCAAATCCAGCGCCCTCAATACCCTGACTCATGCCAGCCTGGCGCGTACCTCGAAAACCCCGGGGCGCACCCAGCTGTTGAATTTCTTCAGTCTGGACGATGAACGGCGTTTGGTCGACCTGCCGGGCTACGGTTATGCAAAAGTACCGATTCCACTCAAGCAGCACTGGCAGCGCCACCTGGAAGCCTACCTGGGCAGCCGTGAGTGCCTACGCGGTGTGATCCTGATGATGGACGTGCGCCATCCGATGACCGACTTCGACAAGATGATGCTCGACTGGGCCAAGGCCAGCGGCATGCCGATGCACATCCTGCTGACCAAGGCCGACAAACTCACCCACGGCGCCGGCAAGAACACCTTGCTCAAGGTGCAGTCGGAGATCCGCAAGGGCTGGGGCGACGCAGTGACCATCCAACTGTTCTCGGCACCGAAGCGCCTGGGGCTGGACGAAGCCTACCGCGTGCTGGCGGACTGGATGGAGCTGGAAGACAAGCCGGCAGCCTGACGGCCTGCATAGACCCCAGTAGGAGCAGCCTTGTGCTGCGAAGAGGCCATGCAAGGTTGTAGATATCTGTTGCCTGTATTGGCCCTTTCGCAGCACAAGGCTGCTCCTACAGTGGGGAGCAGCAGCGCCTGTCAGGCAAATCGCAGGCAAAAAAAACCCCGGACTTCGTATGGGGAGGGGGAAGTTCGGGGTCCAAGTCCGGACCGCTAGGGCGGGGTCCAGATATCTGCCAACACTTAACACAACATAGGAGCATCGAAGGGCTTCACCAGCCATTCAGTTACTCTGAGTTCCGCTTCACCGGTTTAGTTCCGAAGCCCTGAAAACTATTTGCGATAGTTTCATGAAACTCCAGCACTAATAGCATCTAGCCATGCCAGGATCCGCGTCACCACGTCGCAGATCCTACACAGCTTTGTCGGCTCAATCAGTGAGCTTCGTCCCAATTCGCGCCAATTCCTGCCTCCACCAACAACGGTACATCCAATTGCGCGGCGCGGCTCATGTGCAGACGAATTTCATCTTTTACCTGCTCGACCAACTCCTCACGCACCTCCAGCACCAATTCGTCGTGCACCTGCAGGATCACGCGGGCATCCAGGCCGCTCTCGGTCAGCCAGTTGTCCACATTGACCATCGCCCGCTTGATGATATCGGCAGCCGTACCCTGCATCGGTGCGTTGATCGCCGTCCGCTCAGCGCCTTTGCGCAGGGCCGGGTTCTTGGCGTTGATGTCTGGCAGGTACAGGCGACGGCCAAAGAGCGTTTCGACGAAGCCTTGCTCGGCGGCCTGAGCGCGGGTGCGTTCCATGTAGGCCAGCACGCCCGGGTAGCGGGCGAAATAGCGGTCGATGTAGTCCTGGGACTGCTTGCGGTCGACGCCGATCTGCTTGGCCAGGCCAAAGGCGCTCATGCCGTAGATCAGGCCGAAGTTGATGGCCTTGGCACTGCGGCGCTGGTCGGTGGTAACAGCCTCAAGCGGCACGCCGAACACTTCAGCCGCAGTGGCGCGGTGCACGTCGAGGTTGTTGCGGAAGGCATGCAGCAAACCTTCGTCCTTGGCAAGGTGAGCCATGATGCGCAGCTCGATCTGCGAATAGTCCGCCGCCAGCAGCTTGTAGCCAGGGCTGGCCACGAAGGCCTGGCGGATACGCCGCCCTTCGGCGGTGCGGATCGGGATGTTCTGCAGGTTCGGGTCGCTCGACGACAGGCGCCCGGTGGCCGCCACCGCCTGCTGGTAAGAGGTGTGAATGCGCCCGGTGCGTGGGTTGATCTGCCCTGGCAGTTTGTCGGTGTAGGTGCTCTTGAGCTTGCTCAGGCTGCGGTACTGCATCAGTACCTCAGGCAGCGGGTAGCCTTGCTCGGCCAGTTCGTCGAGTACCGCCTCGGCGGTAGACGGCTGGCCCTTGGCGGTCTTGCTCAGCACCGGCATGCCCAGTTTGTCGTAGAGGATCGCACCCAACTGCTTGGGCGAGCCCAGGTTGAATGTCTCGCCAGCCAGTTCGTAGGCGCGGCGCTCCAGTTCGGCCATCTTCACGCCCAGTTCGCCGCTTTGCACGTGCAGCAGCTCGGCATCCACCAGCGCACCCTGGCGCTCGATCTTGGCCAACACCGGCACCAGCGGCATCTCGATGTCCATCAGCACCGGCTGCACGCTTGGGGTTTTGGCCAGGCGCGCCTGCAGCGCTTGGTGCAGGCGCAGGGTGATGTCGGCGTCCTCGGCGGCGTACGGGCCGGCCTTGTCCAACGGGATCTGGTTGAAGGTCAGCTGTTTCGCGCCCTTGCCGGCAATCTGCTCGAAGGTGATGGTGGTGTGGTCGAGGTACTTCTGCGCCAGGCTGTCCATGTCGTGGCGGGTGGCCGTGGAGTCCAGCACATAGGACTCGAGCATGGTGTCGTAGGCCACGCCGCGCATGTGGATAGCCGGGGCGCCATTGGCCAGGATGTTGATATCGTACTTGGCGTTTTGCCCGACCTTGGCTTTGGCTGCGTCTTCGAGCAGGGGTTTGAGCGCCAGCAGCACAGCCTCGCGGTCCAGCTGAACCGGCGCGCCTTCGTAGTCATGGGTCAGCGGCACATAGGCGGCTTCGAACGGCTCGACCGCGAACGACAGGCCGACCAGTTGCGCCTGCTGCGCGTCCAGGCCGGTGGTTTCGGTGTCGAACGCAAACAGCGGGGCCTGGCGCAGTTTGGCCAGCCAGGCGTCGAAACGGGCCTGGTCGAGGACCGTCTCGTACTTCGGCTCGACCTTGGCCGCCGGTGCCGCTTCTTCAGGCACGGCCACGGTTGCCCCGGCCCTGGCAGCTTCACGCTGAACGTCGGCGACCCAGCTCTTGAACTCCATCTCGGTGTACAACGCCAGCAGCGCATCGCGGTCTGGCTCGCCGCAGACCAGCGCCTCGACTTCGATATCCAGCGGCACATCGATCTTGATGGTGGCCAGCTCATAGGACAGGAACGCCGCCTCACGGTGTTCCTCAAGCTTGGCCGGCAAGGTCTTGGCGCCACGGATGCTCAGGCCCGGGACCTTGTCGAGGTTGTCGTAGACATCACGCAGGCCGCCACCGATACCGGTCAGCAGGCCGGCAGCGGTCTTCTCGCCCACACCCGGCACGCCCGGGATGTTGTCGACCTTGTCGCCCATCAGGGCCAGGAAATCGATGATGTGCTCGGGGCCAACGCCGAACTTTTCGTGCACGCCGGCAACATCCATCACGCTGCCGGTCATGGTGTTAACCAAGGTGACGTGACCGTCCACCAACTGCGCCATGTCCTTGTCACCCGTCGAAATGATCACCGGCCGGCCTTGCGCCGCGCTGCTGCGCGCCAGGGTGCCGATGACATCGTCGGCCTCCACGCCTTCGACGCACAGCAAGGGGTAGCCCAAGGCCTTGACGCTGGCATGCAGGGGTTCGATCTGCACCCGCAGGTCATCGGGCATGCTCGGGCGGTTGGCCTTGTACTCGGCGAACATCGCATCGCGGAAGGTACCGCCCTTGGCGTCGAACACCACTGCAAACAGGCTGTCAGGGTATTGCTTGCGCAGGCTCTTGAGCATGTTCAGCACACCCTTGACCGCGCCGGTAGGCATGCCTTTGGAGGTGGTCAGCGGCGGCAATGCGTGGAAAGCGCGGTAGAGGTAGGAGGAACCGTCCACCAGGACGAGGGGCGCTTGGCTCATGAGCAGAATCAACCTTTTCGGCGGGTCCGGAGCTAGAATAGCCGGATCAATGACGACAAAGGGACAAGGTTATCATGCGTACACTCAATCGCCTGTTACTGCTCGGTCTGTTGGCAACCATGCCAGTCGTCACCCTGGCGGCGGACGACGCCCCCTCGGCCGATCCCGAGGTGACCATTCGCACGGAAGGCGATAAAACCATCCAGGAATACCGTCAGAACGGCTTCCTGTATGCGATCAAGATCACGCCAAAAAACGGCAAGCCTTATTTCCTGGTACGCGCCGACGGCACTGATGCCAATTTCATTCGTTCCGACCAGCCGGACATGCTGATTCCGTCCTGGAAGATCTTCGAGTGGTAAGCTGACGCGTATCGTTCACATTAACCTGGCACTTCCCGGCGGAAGTGCCCGTATGGGCATTTTTCATCATGTCAGTTTTCACCCCCGTGACCCGGCCTGAGCTGGAAACCTTTCTGGCGCCGTACCAGCTGGGCCGTCTGCTCGACTTCCAGGGCATCGCCGCCGGTACCGAAAACAGCAACTTCTTCGTCAGCCTGGAACAGGGTGAGTTCGTCCTGACGCTGATCGAGCGCGGCCCGAGCGAAGACATGCCGTTCTTCATTGAGCTGCTCGACGTGCTGCATGACGCCGACATGCCCGTGCCGTACGCCCTGCGTGACCGTGATGGCAATGGCCTGCGCGAACTGTGTGGCAAGCCTGCGTTGCTGCAGCCGCGGCTGTCGGGCAAGCACATCAAGGTACCCAACAACCAGCACTGCGCCCAGGTCGGCGAGTTGCTCGCGCACATCCACCTGGCCACCCGCAACCACGTCATCGAGCGCAAGACCGACCGTGGCCTGGACTGGATGCTGGCGTCTGGCGCCGAGCTGATGCCGCGCCTGAGTGCCGAACAGGTTGCGCTGTTACAGCCGGCGCTGGACGAAATCAATGCACACAAGGCGCAGATCCTGGCCTTGCCACGGGCCAACCTGCACGCCGACCTGTTCCGCGACAACGTGATGTTCGAAGGCACCCACCTGACCGGTGTGATCGACTTCTACAACGCCTGCTCGGGGCCGATGCTTTATGACATCGCCATCACCGTGAACGACTGGTGTATCGATGAGCACGGGGCCCTCGATGTGCCACGCGCCCAGGCGCTGCTGGCGGCCTACGCGACGCTGCGCCCGTTCACCGCCGCCGAGGCCGAGCTGTGGCCCGAGATGTTGCGGGTCGGATGTGTGCGTTTCTGGCTGTCGCGCCTGATTGCGGCGGAATCGTTTGCCGGGATGGATGTGATGATCCATGACCCGAGCGAGTTCGAGGTGCGCCTGGCGCAGCGCCAGCAGGTGGCATTACACCTGCCGTTCGCCCTCTGAACCCACCAAGGGCGATGATGAACCTGTAGGAGCAGCCTTGTGCTGCGAAGAGGCCGGTAATAACAGCAAAGATCCTCTGTGTTTTTACCGGCCTCTTCGCAGCACAAGGCTGCTCCTACCAGGGTCGCGCATGGCCGCAGGCCGGGCGCAACCCCGCCAAAAGGCCGCGCGCCTTAGAGCTGTTCCAGGCACCCCGCCAGGTCGCTACCCAGCTTCTCCAGCAGGCGCTCATAGCCCTTGGCATCTACCGGGTCCGTGCCACCCAAGGCATCCAGTTCGGCCAACCGCACCGGCAACCCCGCCGTCAGCGTCTCCGCCAGGCGCGGCCGCAGCGGCGGCTCGCTGAACACGCAGGTCTTGCCCACTTCCTGCAGGCGCTTGCGCATGGCGGCCACATGCTGCGCGCCCGGCTGCACCTCGGAAGCCACACTGAATACCCCGGTGTGCTTCAGACCATAATTGGCCTCGAAGTAATCGAACGCCTCGTGAAACACGAAGTACGGCTTGTCGGCGATACCCGCCACCCGCGCCTTGATACGCCCATCCAGGGCATCAAGACGCTCGACGAAGGCCTTCAGGTTGGCCTGGTAACGCGCGGCATTGGCGGGGTCGACCTCGGCCAGGTCCGCCGCCATCTTCGCTGCGATCACCCGGGCATTGACCGACGACAGCCACAGGTGCGCGTCGAGGCTGCCTGGGCGGTGATCGTGGTCATGGTCGTCGTGGTCGTCTTCATCATGCGAGTGGCTGTCTTCGCCAAAATGGCGCAACTGCATGCCAGTCAGCGACTGAACCGCAACGGTGGCCTTGTCCCGCCCTTTCAGCACGCGCGGCAGAAAGTTCTCCATGTCCGGCCCGATCCAGTACAGCAGGTCGGCATCCGCGACGCGCCGTACGTCGGAGGGGCGCAGGGCGTAATGGTGCGGCGAAGCGCCAGGCGGCAACAGCACATCCGGGCTGCCAACCCCGTCCTGTACGGCGGCGGCAATCTGCTGCAGCGGTTTGATACTGGTCAGCACACGCACGTCGGCCTGGGCTGAAAATGCGATGAAAGCGACAAAAAGGGCTAGGAATCGGGACACGGTGAATACTCGGCTCGACAGAAACAGGTAACATAATAACGTCTCCATCCAGAACCGTCGCTGCCCATGTCCATCACGCCGCTGGCCAACCGCCCCCACGATCACTCCCATTGCGTACACAGCGCACTGGCCGAAGCCGATGCCTTGTGCACCCGCCAGGGGTTGCGCCTGACCGCACTGCGCCGCCGTGTGCTGGAGCTGGTCTGGCAAAGCCACAAGCCGCTGGGGGCCTACGACATTCTCGCCGTGCTCAGCGAGCAGGACGGCCGCCGCGCCGCACCGCCGACCGTGTACCGCGCCCTGGATTTTCTCCTCGACAACGGCCTGGTGCACCGCATCGCCTCGCTCAACGCCTTCATCGGCTGCAGCCACCCAGAGCATGTGCACCAGGGCCAGTTCCTGATCTGCCGCGCCTGCCATGTGGCCATCGAGCTGGAGCAGGACAGCATCAGCGACGCCATCATCAGCAGCGCCAAGGGCGTCGGCTTCAGCGTCGAAACCCAGACCGTGGAAGTAGTCGGCCTGTGCAGCAACTGCCGGAGCGCGGCATGAGCGACGCACTGATCCGCCTGGAGCAGGTCGGTGTCACCTTCGCCGGCGAGGCGGTGCTCGACAGCATCGACCTGTCAGTGGCACCGGGCCAGATCGTGACCCTGATCGGCCCCAACGGGGCAGGCAAGACCACCTTGGTACGCGCCGTGCTGGGGCTGCTCAAGCCGCACCGGGGCAAAGTCTGGCGCAAGCCGAAGCTGCGCATTGGCTACATGCCGCAAAAAATCCAGGTGGATGCCACGCTCCCGCTGTCGGTGCTGCGCTTTTTGCGCCTGGTACCTGGCGTAGACCGCGCAGCTGCCTTGTCGGCGCTGCAGGAAGTGGGGGCCGAGCAGGTCATCGACAACCCGATCCAGACCATTTCCGGCGGCGAGATGCAGCGCGTGCTGCTGGCCCGGGCGCTGCTGCGCGAGCCACAACTGCTGGTGCTCGATGAGCCGGTGCAAGGGGTCGACGTGGTCGGCCAGACCGAGCTGTACAACCTCATCACCCGCCTGCGCGACCGCCACGGTTGCGGCGTGCTGATGGTTTCCCACGACCTGCACCTGGTGATGAGCGCCACCGACCAGGTGGTCTGCCTCAACCGGCATGTGTGCTGCTCCGGCCACCCCGAGCAGGTCAGCAACGACCCGGCCTTCGTCGAGCTGTTCGGCCAGAACGCGCCAAGCCTGGCGATCTATCACCACCATCACGACCACAGCCACGACCTGCACGGCTCGGTGGTCGCCCCTGGCACCCATGTTCACGGAGAGCACTGCAAGCATGGCTGATTTTCTTCTTTATGCCCTGCTTGCCGGTCTGTCCCTGGCGTTGGTGGCCGGCCCTCTGGGGTCGTTCGTGGTGTGGCGGCGCATGGCCTATTTCGGCGATACCCTGTCCCACGCCGCGCTGCTCGGGGTAGCCCTGGGTTTTGCCCTGGATGTCAGCCCAGCACTGGCGGTAACCGTGGGCTGCCTGCTGCTGGCGTTGCTGCTGGTGACTTTGCAGCAACGCCAACCGCTGGCCTCCGACACCCTGCTTGGCATCCTCGCCCCCAGCACGCTGTCCCTGGGCCTGGTGGTCCTGAGCTTCATGCACGATGTACGCATCGACCTGATGGCCTACCTGTTCGGCGACCTGCTGGCCATCAGCACCACTGACCTTGCCTGGATCCTCGGCGGCAGCGTGTTGGTATTGCTGCTGCTCGCCGCGCTGTGGCGGCCGTTGCTGGCCGTGACCGTGCATGAAGAATTGGCCATGGTCGAGGGCCTGCCAGTGGCGGGCCTGCGCCTGGCCTTGATGCTGTTGATTGCCGTGGTGATCGCCGTGGCGATGAAGATCGTCGGTGTGCTGTTGATTACCTCGCTGCTGATCATCCCCGCCGCCGCCGCGCAACGCCACGCCCGCTCGCCCGAGCAGATGGCCTTGGGCGCCAGCCTGCTGGGGGTGACGGCGGTGTGTGGTGGCTTGGCCATGTCCTGGTTCAAGGACACCCCGGCCGGCCCTTCCATCGTGGTCTGCGCGGCAGTGCTATTCTTGCTGAGCCTGGCCCTGCCAAAACGCTGAAAACCGGGGTGCGCAACAGCGCACCCTGCAACCTTTTCGCGGGTAAAAGGTCTGTAAGACTTGTTTTCGAGCGTGCGCACCTGGGTGTAGACTTGCTCGCTTTTTGCGCAAATAGAGAGTCGCAGGAATGAAGCCGTTCGCCTCCCGTTATCTGCTTGTTGCCGCGTTTTCCCTGTTCCTGGCTGCCTGTTCCAGTGCCCCGGTCGAACAGGCCGATGCACCTGCCCAAGCCGATGCCTGGCAGCAGTTGCAACAGAACATCGCCAGCAATGAGCTGGCTACCGCCGAAGACCAGTTGGCTGCCTTGCAGGCCCAGTCACCCGTTGACCCGCGCCTGGAGCAGTACCAGCGGCAGCTGGCCGAAGCGTACCTGCAGCGTAGCCAGATCGTCCTGCAGAAGGGCGACGTCAACGCTGCAGCCACCGCCTTGGCACGTGCCCGCGCGCTGATGCCCCAGGCCCCGGCGGTCACCGGTGGCGATGCCGTCAGCCAGGCCCGTAAGGCCGAGCTGGAAAAGGCCGAGGCTGCGCTGAAGGCGGCCGAGGCCAAGCCCCAGGCGCGCGTGATCGACCCGACTGCACCGAGCACCGTGATTGCGCTGAAGACCACGGACATTGCCGCCATGCGCCGCCAGCTCGATGAGATTGCTGCCGATGTGGTGAGTTATCAGTGCGACGTGGTGTTCCAGGTGCCGCGCACCGAGGATGCGCCTTGGTTGAAGACGCTGCTGGAAAAGCGGGTGCACAAGATTGACAGCGGGTTCAAGCTAAACCAGAAGCACGAAATTCAGCGCAAGCTGCCCGCCCAGGTGGTACTGGTCCCGCATCAGCGCTGAACAGCTTCGCGGGGCAAGCCCGCTCCCACAAATGCCACCACTGCCCTCGGGAACTGTGGTGCACTTGTAGGAGCTGGCTTGCCTGCGATGGGCTGCAAAGCAGCCCCCCTTAGGCCAGTACTGGTCCCGCATCAGCGCTGAACAGCTTCGCGGGTCAAGCCCGCTCCCACAAATGCCACCAATGCCCTCGGGAACTGTGGTGCACTTGTAGGAGCTGGCTTGCCGGCGATGGGCTGCAAAGCAGCCCCCCTTAGGCCGGCACCGCCTCAGCAGCCGCCTCCCGCTCCCAAACCCGATGCCCCTCTACCGCTTTCACAAAGGCATCCACGGTTTTCTGGTCATCCCCCAGCAGCAAGCCCTTGTCTTCCTTGAGCCCCAAGCTGCCCAGCAATGCCTTGCCTTCCTTGGCCAACGCGATCGCCTTCAGGTGCTTGTAGCCTTCCAGCAGGAAGTGCTTGGCCAAGCCACTGGCGCCCAACGCATCCAGCGACGCCTTGCCAGCCGGCACCAGAATGCCGTCGAACATGATCGAAGGCATGCCCTCCATCGACGCATCCACCGGCAGCGGCTTGCCTTGGGCGGTTTTAACCGGCGCCGAACTTGGCCCCAGCACCAGAATGCGCGCACTGTGCGCCTCCAGCGCCTTGACCAACTGATCGACACTCGCCCCATCTACCCCATCGGCCACCAGCACGGCAATTTTGCGGCCTTTGATACCGACACTGCCCGGGTGATTCATCTGGCTCAAGGCCGGTGATTGCGCCAACTTGCTGCCTTTGACCTGCACCGTGCCAGCCTTGGGCGCAGGCAAGCCCAGGTTGGCCGCCACCGCTGCTGCCAGCTTCAGGTCGATGTTGGCCAGAATCTCGTTCACCTCACGCACGCGGATGTGCTCGCGCTCCACCTTGCCCAGCTCGAAGCTGTACGCCTTGATAATGTGCTGCTGCTCATTGGGGCTCATGCTGTGGAAGAACAAACGCGCCTGCGAGAAGTGATCGCCGAACGACTCGCTGCGCTGGCGAATTTTCACCGCGTCGATGCGTTCCTGATAGCTCTCAAAGCCGCCATCCTGGGCCGCGGCAGGGGTTTCTTTCGGCCAGCCGCCGTCAATCGAGTTGGGTTCGTAGGACGCGCGGCCCTTGTGGATAGTCTGCCGGTGCAGCGCGTCACGCTGGTTGTTATGGTTCGGCGCGACCGGGCGGTTGATCGGAATCTCATGGAAGTTCGGCCCACCCAGCCGGCTCAGTTGCGTGTCGGTATAGGAGAACAACCGGCCTTGCAGCAGGGGGTCATTGGAAAAGTCGATGCCCGGCACGATATGCCCAGGGCAGAACGCGACCTGCTCCACTTCAGCAAAGAAATTGTCGGGGTTACGGTTGAGCACCATCTTACCCAACGGTGTAACCGGCACCAGTTCTTCGGGGATGATCTTGGTGGGGTCGAGCAGGTCGAACTCGAATTTGTGCTCATCGGCTTCCGGCACGATCTGTACGCCCAGCTCCCACTCAGGGTAGTCGCCGGTCTCGATGGCCTCGCTCAGGTCGCGGCGGTGGAAGTCGGTGTCCTTGCCCGCAAGCTTTTGCGCTTCGTCCCACAGCACGGAGTGCACGCCTTGGCGCGGCTTCCAGTGGAACTTGACGAAGCTGGCCACGCCTTCGGCATTGATCAGGCGGAAGGTGTGGATGCCAAAGCCCTCCATCATCCGCAGGCTGCGCGGAATGGCGCGGTCTGACATGGCCCACATGACCATGTGCGCCGACTCCGGCACCAGCGAAACGAAGTCCCAGAACGTGTCGTGGGCCGAACCGCCGGTGGGCATCTCGTTGTGCGGCTCGGGCTTCACCGCATGCACAAAGTCGGGGAACTTGATCGCATCCTGGATGAAGAACACCGGCATGTTGTTGCCAACCAGATCGAAATTGCCTTCATCGGTGTAGAACTTGACGGCAAAACCACGCACGTCGCGCACCGTGTCACCTGAGCCACGCGGGCCCTGCACGGTGGAAAAGCGCACGAACACCGGGGTGATCTTCTCGGGGTCCTGCAGGAAACCGGCCTTGGTCAGCTCGGCGTGGTTGCCGTAGCTCTGGAAGTAACCATGGGCGCCGGTGCCTCGGGCATGGACGATGCGTTCAGGGATGCGCTCATGATCGAAGTGGGTGATCTTCTCGCGCATGATGAAGTCTTCGAGCAGCGAAGGCCCACGTGGCCCGGCCTTGAGGGTGTTCTGGTTATCGGCGATCTTCACGCCTTGATTGGTGCGCAGGGCCTGGCCTGTGGCATCGCTGCGCACATTTTCAAGGCTCTGCAGCTTGGTATTGGTATTGGCATGATCAGGGCTGTTGACCCCGGCTGCCTGGCTTTCTTTGGGTGCATCAACTTTCTTGCTGGGCATGGTCGGCTTTCCTCATCAGTCATCAGGCATTGCCCGTGAGGGCTTGTTCTATTAGTGACTGGAGCCCGATTGGCTACGTTCAATAAGCTTTACCGGTTGTCGCGTTATGCCCGCCGGGTTGGTGCATTACGAAATAAATGCTAAGAACAGCTATGGGAAAAGGCTAAAATGCGCCACCCCAGCTAACCGCTGCCCCAAATTCCATGCGCCCCACAAGGTTCGCTACGTGATCGAGTTCCAACATGTGCACAAGACCTACCGCGTCGCCGGTAGGGAAATCCCCGCCCTCAACCCGACCAGCCTGACCATCGAAGATGGCCAGGTGTTCGGCCTGATCGGCCACTCCGGCGCCGGCAAAAGCACCCTGCTGCGCCTGATCAACCGCCTCGAAGAGCCTTCGGGCGGCAAGATCATCGTCGATGGCGAGGACGTTACCGCGTTCAACGCCAACCAGCTGCGCGGCTTCCGCCAGCAGGTCGGGATGATTTTCCAACACTTCAACCTGCTGGCCTCCAAGACCGTGGCCGACAACGTGGCCCTGCCATTGACCCTGGCCGGCGAGCTGTCGCGCAGCGACATCGACAAGCGCGTCACCGAGCTGCTGGCCCGCGTCGGCTTGCAAGACCACGCCAAGAAGTACCCCGCGCAGTTGTCGGGCGGCCAGAAGCAGCGCGTCGGCATCGCCCGCGCCCTGTCTACCAACCCGAAGATCCTGCTGTGCGACGAAGCCACCAGCGCGCTTGACCCGCAGACCACTGCGTCGGTGCTGCAACTGCTGGCCGAGATCAACCGTGAGCTGAAGCTGACCATCGTCCTGATCACCCACGAAATGGACGTGATCCGCCGGGTCTGCGACCGCGTGGCCGTGATGGACGCCGGGCAGATCGTCGAACAAGGGCCGGTGGCCGATGTGTTCCTGCACCCGCAGCACGCGACTACCAAGCGTTTCGTCCAGGAGGACGAGCAGGTCGATGAAGGCGAGCAGCGTGATGACTTCGCCCACGTACCCGGCCGCATCGTGCGCCTGACCTTCCAGGGCGAGGCCACCTACGCACCGCTGCTGGGCACCGTCGCCCGCGAGACGGGCGTTGACTACAGCATCCTGGCCGGGCGTATCGACCGCATCAAGGATGTCCCCTATGGGCAGCTGACCCTGGCCGTCACCGGCGGCGACATGGACGCGGCGTTCGACCGCTTCAAGGCAGCTGACGTACATATGGAGGTACTGCGTTGATGGACGCCCTGAATTTCTTTGCCAACGTCGACTGGGCCGAAATCTGGCTGGCCACCATCGACACCATGATCATGCTGTTCGGCTCGCTGTTCTTCACCGTGCTGCTGGGCCTGCCGTTGGGCGTGCTGCTGTTCCTTTGCGGGCCGCGCCAGATGTTTGAGCAAAAAGGCGTGTACGCGCTGCTGTCGCTGGTCGTCAACATCCTGCGTTCGCTGCCGTTCATCATTTTGCTGATCGTGATGATCCCGATCACCGTGCTGATCACCGGCACCTCGCTGGGCGTCGCCGGCGCCATTCCGCCACTGGTGGTCGGGGCCACGCCGTTCTTCGCACGCCTGGTCGAAACCGCCCTGCGTGAAGTGGACCGCGGCATCATCGAAGCCACCCAGTCGATGGGCGCCACAACGCGCCAGATCATCACCAGCGCGCTGCTGCCCGAAGCCCGCCCCGGCATCTTCGCGGCCATCACCGTGACCGCCATTACCCTGGTGTCGTACACCGCCATGGCCGGTGTGGTCGGCGCGGGCGGCCTGGGCGACCTGGCCATCCGCTTCGGCTACCAGCGCTTCCAGACCGATGTCATGGTCGTGACCGTGGTGCTGTTGCTGGTGCTGGTTCAAGTCCTGCAGAGCGTGGGCGACAAACTGGTCGTGCATTTTTCCCGTAAGTAACCCCAATGGGGTCGGCCTGGCCGACCCGTTCGGGGGCCGTCGCGGCCCTCACAAGGAGTGATCAATGAAGAAGCTGCTTGCTGTTGCTGCCGCTGTCGCGGCCTTCTCGGCCCACGCCGATACCCTGACCGTCGCCGCCACGCCGGTGCCGCACGCCGAGATACTCAACTTCGTCAAACCGCAACTGGCGAAAGAAGGCGTGGAGCTGAAGGTCAAGGAATTCACCGACTACATCCAGCCGAACGTGCAGGTGGCCGAGAAGCGCCTGGACGCCAACTTTTTCCAGCACCAGCCGTACCTGGATGAGTTCAACAAGGCCAAGGGCACCGACCTGGTCAGCGTGACCGGCGTGCACATCGAGCCGCTGGGCGTTTACTCGACCAAGGTCAAGAAGCTCGGCGAGCTGCTCCCCGGCGCTACCGTGGTCATCCCCAACGACGCCACCAACGGCGGCCGCGCGCTGCTGCTGCTGGACAAGGCCGGCGTGATCAAGCTCAAGGACAACAAGAACATCCTGTCGACCGTTAAGGATGTTGTCGAAAACCCGATAAACGTGAAGTTCCGTGAGCTGGAAGCGGCCACCATCCCGCGCGTGCTGACCCAGGTCGATGCGGCCCTGATCAACACCAACTATGCGCTGGAAGCCAAGCTGAACCCTGAGAAAGACGCGCTGGCCATCGAAGGCAGCGACTCGCCATACGTGAACATCCTGGTTGCCCGCCCGGACAACAAAGACTCCGAAGACATGAAGAAACTGGCGGCCGCGCTGCACTCGCCAGAGGTGAAGCAGTTCATCAACGAGAAGTACAAGGGTGCAGTGGTGCCGGCGTTCTGAATCAAATTTCTGGGCCGCTTAGCGGCCCAGTCTCAGGCAACCAGCGCCCTGCTTGCGAGTTTTTTAACTGGCGCACGCCACACCTCCCCTTGCACAGGGTCGCTGGCAGTCTTGAAATAACAACGTTTCAATTAATGATATAAAATCCAGCAATTGGTTTCACTGCCTGAAAATTAGGCTAAGCGTTATCCCTGCGCGACAGCAAAGCAAGGGCATCTAAGTAATTATTGTAAGTCAAGCCTAGTTGCGGGTCTTTAACCGAACCGCGAACATCAGCCACATTTTTTGCAGTGCTCTTAAGCGCTCCAAAAACATACTGCCGTTGGTCAGGGGTCAAGGCCCCCGTACTCGGTATCAACTCCTGATCCCTTTGCTTTACGGCTGCCTTCACATTTGTTTTTATTGAAGCGATGTCGCGACCTGGGCTTCCACTAGCAGTGCCGTGTACAGGCATGGTGGCCTGCAAATCCAAGCGTTGCTCGGGCTGACTGACTGTGGGCGGCGACCACTCGGGGTTGTACTCCACGCGCTCCAACACTTCAGCAAGAGAGAGTCCTAGACCTTCAGAAACTCGTCGAGGGCTGGGAGAGCGAGAGCGGCCTGAGGAAGTGCTGGTTCCAGCTTTTGGCGGTCCCGGCGCATGGCCGCTGTGATCACTGAAGTTAACTGGGTCACCACTGCAATACATATAGCCATTCGTCCCGCCAACAGAAAAGGGGCTCAAGCTGTCAGGCGAATGGAAACGCATGAGGGCTGGATTGTAGAAACGGTATCCATTGCCGAGGAAGTAGCCGTTCAGCCCGCTTGCTTTCAACTGCCCGGTGAAGCCCAGCCAGGATTGCAACAAGGTTTCCAGCCCATATGGCGTATAACCGCCAGCACGTATTTCGTTTCGATCGATTTCACTCAGGGGGGAGGCTTGCTTGTCAGTACTCAAAAGCAAGGTTGACACTCGGCCCTCAAGGGTACTGCACTCTGCCAAAACCATATTCTGCGTAATGACAAAGTGTCGGGCATGCCCTGGCTGCAACGCCGCCTGCACTTCGCCGTTCTTATAAAAAAGCCTAAGTTTGCAGTCAGGGAACATATCATTCGCTCACTTGTATTGGCATGAGCGCAAGCCTGCGTTAAATAAGACTCCCATTCAACTAGTAAAAATACCAGGTCTGAGGTTCCTCGATCGCAGGCAAGCCACCTTCTATGAACATCCTAGAACCGGCTTAACTGCGAACATGGGGCCAAAGTCAATCCCGCTTAACCAGCCCCGGCAACTGCGCCACCAGCTTCTGGTTGTTGAACGGCGCACGAATGAACCCGCGCTGACGCCCATCCGGCCCAACGATCGCCAGGTTGCCGCTGTGATCCACGGTGTACCCAGGCTTACTGGTATCGGCCGGAATGAACGGAATGCTCAAGGCATTGGCCAGCTTCTGGGTGTCTTCGACCGACCCCGCCACCCCCACAAAATCTTTGTCGAAATAGCCCAGGTACTGCTTGAGCTGGTTCGGCGTGTCGCGATTCGGGTCCACGCTCACCAGCACCACCTGCAACCGGTCCACGGCTTCCTTGGGCAATTCGCTCTTCACCTGGCGCAACTGGGCCAGGGTGGTGGGGCAGATGTCTGGGCAATAGGTGTAGCCGAAGAACAGCAGCGACCATTTCCCCTTGAGGTCATCCAGCTGCACGGGCTGGCCATCCTGGTTGGTCATGGTCACATCCGCCACCGTACGGCTCTGCGGCAAGAGGATGATGCCGGCGTCGATCAGCTCGGTGGGGTTCGGCTGATCGCGGCCATTGAGCACCTTGTTGACGGTCAGGCCCAGGATCAACGCGACCAGGGCGACGAGGATGAAGACGGTTTTCTGGGTTCGGGTCATAGGTTCAACAACAGGTAGTGGTCAATGAGCAATGCGATGAACAGCGCGAACAAGTAGCCGATAGAGTACTTGAAGGTGCCAATCGCCGCGTGCGGCCGGCTGCCACGGTACAACACCCAGGCCCACTGCAGGAAGCGCAGGCCCAAGGCGAGGGCACAGGCGAGGTACAACGGGCCGCTCATGTGGATGGCATAGGGCAGCAGGCTCACCGCCAGCAAAATCAGGGTGTAGAGCAGGATATGCAGCGCGGTGTAGCGTTCGCCATGGGTCACCGGCAGCATCGGGATATCGGCCTTGGCGTACTCCGCTTTGCGGTGGATGGCCAAGGCCCAGAAGTGCGGCGGGGTCCAGGCGAAGATAATCAGCACCAGCAACAGCGGCTCGGCACTGACATGGCCGCTGACCGCCACCCAGCCAAGCAGTGGCGGCGCCGCGCCGGCCAGGCCACCAATCACGATGTTCTGCGGCGTGGCACGCTTCAAGAAGCCGGTGTAGAGCACCGCATAGCCCAGCAACGACGCCAGGGTCAGCCAGGCGGTCAGGCTGTTGGTGAACACCAGCAACAGCGCCATGCCCAGCACCGCCAGTGCCAACGCAAAGGCCAGCGCCGGTAGCGGCGCGACCCGGCCTGTGGCCAACGGCCGTTTGTGGGTACGCGCCATCAAGGCGTCGATGCGCCGGTCTACCACGTGGTTGACCACCGCCGCGGCGCCCGCACACAGGCCAATGCCCAGGTTGCCGAACAGCAGCACGCTCCAGGCAACGCCTGCGCGGCTGGCGAGGAACATGCCTGCCAGGGAGGTGATCAACATCAGCACCACCACCTTGGGCTTGGTCAGCTCCAGATAATCGCGCCAACCTGCCCGTCGTACGCTTAGAAGCGTCGCCACGAATCGTTCCTCATAGGGTGGGAGATATCCACGCCCACCACCGGCGTCAGGCGCCAGCCATGGCCGACGCGCACTTTGTCGACCACGCGGATGCGGTAATTGACCAGCACCATGCTCATCAACAGCATGGCCCCACCTGCGTTATGGGCCACTGCCACGCCAAGCGGCAGGTGGAACAGCACGTTGCTGATGCCCAGGCCGACCTGCACGGCCAAGGCCAGCAACACCAGCCGGGCCAGGCCAGAAAGGCCGCAGCGGTACAGCTTGAAGCTCAGCATCAGCAGCACGGCACTGACCAGCAAGGCACCCAGCCGGTGGCTGATGTGGATGGCCGTGCGCGCATCGCTGTCCAGTTGCCCGCCCAGGTAGTTGGGGCCGACGTGCTGGGTCAGGTGAAAGCCGTTGCTGAAGTCCGCTGCCGGCCACCATTGGCCGTGGCAGGTCGGCAAGTCGATACAGGCGACCGCCGCATAATTGGCGCTGACCCAGCCCCCCAGGGCGATCTGGCCGATCACCACCAACAGCGCCAGGGCCGCGATCCGGCGCAGGCTTAACGGCAGTTTTGGCAATGGCGCAAAGGCCCGGGATAGACGCAGAGACAGCAGAAACAGCAGGCTCAAGGTGGTGAACCCACCCAGCAGGTGCGCGGTGACCACTTGCGGCCACAGCTTGAGGGTTACTGTCCACATGCCAAACGCCGCCTGGGCCAACACTACTCCCAGCAACAGCACCGGCAAGCGGTAGGGCTGGCCATCACGTGCATGCCGGCGCACGGCCTGCAACGCCAGCCAGGCAATCACCAGCGCCAGGGTGCCGGCGAAGTAGCGATGGACCATCTCGGCCCAGCCCTTGGCGGCTTCCACCGGGTGTTCGGGGAAGTGCATTTCGGCATGGGCCAGCTGGGCGTCGGTCTTCGGCACACTGATAAAGCCATAGCAGCCGGGCCAATCGGGGCAGCCCAGGCCTGCATGGGTCAGGCGGGTATAGGCGCCCAGCAGCACGACCAGCAGTGCCAGCAGGGTGGCGAACACAGCGAGGCGGAATCCGGGTCTGGCCATGACAGGCTCCTAGCCGATGTTGGACAACTTGAGCAGGTGGCGCAGGTCGTCCAGCACGTGCTTGCCGTTGACCTTGGCGTCGTAACGCAACACCAAGTTGCCGTGCGGGTCGACGATCCACAGTTGCGGGCCAAGCTCACCGACCTTGTTCAGGTAGCGCTGGGCATCCAGCGGGTAGCGTTGCAACTGCGGGTACTCACGGCCGAGCTGCGCCTGGTAGTCAGCGCTCAACGGCTGCGCGGCAGCCAGCGCATGGCTGGCACGGCCGGCATCACGGCCCAGGCCAACTTGTATCTGCCGGGCCAGGTACACCAGGCGCTGGCAATCTTCGGCGCAGGCCTCGGGCGTGCTGACCAACACTTGCCAGCGCGCGTCCTGGCCATCGATGCCGATATCGCTGCGGCTCTCGCCGTTACCGATCATCGCGCCGTGGTAGCTGCGGCCGTCTGGCACCCAGAACTTGAGCTTGTACATGCTGGTGGCCAGGATCATCGGGCCGAGCACTACCAGCAGAATCAGAATCAGCTGCAAACGCCCGCGGGTTCTGGGCTTGCTGCGTTCAGGCACGTCCAGTGGACGGGTGGCGGCGGCCATGGTGGTTCTCCTTTTTGTTGTTGTGCCAGCCAAAGTAGAGGTAAAGCAGCACCAGCGCGGTGGCCAAGGCAAACCACTGCACCGCATAGCCCAGGTGCTTTTCCGGCCCCAGCGCAACGACCGGCCAACCCAGGCGATAGCTGGCCGGCCCGGGCTCCAGGCGCAGCTCATGGGCGTAGCCTTCGCGGCCCAATTGCTGCCACAGCTGGGCGGCATCGATGGCCGTCAGCAAGTGCGGCCATTGGCCGCCGGCTGGGTCCGGGTGCAGCTGGAAGGTGCTGCCAGGCGCCACATACACCGACGCGTCCAGCGCCAGCGGCTGCGCCGGGGTTGTGAAGTGCACCGGCACGCGGCGGTCCGGCCACGGCAACCAGCCGCGGTTGACCAGCAACCACAGCCCACTGGCCTGGTCATGGAAGGGCTGCAACAGCTCGACGCCGGCCTCGCCGTCGCGCATTCGGTTATCCAGCAGCAGGCTGTGTTCACCATCGAAACGGCCGTACAGGTGCACACGGCGGTAGGCGGCATCGTCGCGTTGCTGCAACTGGGCAGTGGAGAGCGGCGTGTCGAGGCTGCGCTCGGCATAGGTCGCCAGCAGCGCGCGCTTTTCGTCGGCGCGGCCCAATTGCCAGCAGCCAAGCGCGATCAACCCCGGTAGCAGCGCAAGCACCACCAGGGTCGGTACCCAACCTGGGCGAAACGGCCTCACAGGCGCCTCGCTATACTTATCCACATCACCGCATCCCCCCGGAGAAGCGCCATGCTCAAGGCCGCGATTGTCCTGATGCTGTTGGCCACGGTTGCCAGCCTGTTCAGTGGCCTGGTGTTCCTGGTCAAGGACGACGAAAACTCGACCCGCTTGCTGAAGGCACTGACCGTGCGCGTGACCCTGGCGGCCCTGACCATCGGCCTGGTGGCCTACGGCTTCATCAGTGGCCAGCTGGTGTCACACGCCCCCTTCTGAACCTGTATCGCCTTGACTGGCCTGCACATGTGTCAAAGCACATACACAAAGATGAACAGCCCCACCCACACCACATCGACGAAGTGCCAGTACCAGCTGGCTGCCTCGAAGCCGAAGTGTTTGTCGGGGTTGAAGTGCCCGCGCAGGATGCGCACGAACATCACGATCAAGATGATCGTGCCCAGCGTCACGTGGGCGCCGTGGAAGCCGGTGAGCATGAAGAAGGTCGCGCCGTAGATCCCCGAGCCCAGCGTCAGCCCCAGCTTGGTATAGGCCTCGTGGTACTCGTAGGCCTGCAGCGTGATGAAGCTGATGCCCAGCGCGATGGTCAGCGCCATCCACAGTTTCAGCGCACCCCGGTGGTCACGCCGCAAGGCATGGTGGGCAATGGTGATGGTCACACTCGAGCTCACCAGCAAAATGGTGTTGATCAACGGCAAGTGCCAAGGGTCAATGACTTCCTTGGGCGGCGGGAACAGTTTCGGGTCAGGCGTGTGCAGCAGCGGCCAGGCAAACTCGAAGCTGGGCCACAGCATGTGCGCAACGCCCTTGGCCCCTTCACCGCCCAGCCACGGCCCGGCCAATACGCGGACGTAGAACAGCGCGCCGAAAAAGGCCAGGAAGAACATCACCTCGGAAAAGATGAACCAGCTCATGCCCCAGCGGAACGAACGGTCCAGCTGCGGGCTGTACAGCCCGCCACGGCTTTCTTTCACCACCGCCCCGAACCAGCCGAACAGCATGTAGGCCAGGCACAGCGCGCCGACGAAGAAAATCAACGGCCCATGGGAGTCGGGGTGCCCGGCTTTCATGTCGTTGAACCAGGTGCCAAGGCCGAACACCGTAATGAACATGCCGACCGTCGCGATGATCGGCCACTTGCTCTGCGCCGGAACGTAGTAGTGCTCATGACTTGCCATTGCTGTTCTCCTTCCCTTAACGGGCGCCCTGGACGTCCTGGGCCGCAACATGCGCGACCGGCGGGTGGCGAGCGGTGATGTCGAACAAGGTGTAGGCCAGTGTCAGGTGCTTCACGCTGGCCGGCAGATCGCGGTCGACGATGAAGCGCACCGGCATCTCGATGCGTTCGCCGGGCTGCAGCACCTGCTGGGTAAAGCAGAAGCACTCGGTCTTGTGGAAGTACGCCGCGGCCTCGGCCGGGGTGATGCTGGGTATCGCCTGGGCGCTCATCGGCCGGTCGGTCGGGTTGCGCGCGACGAAGATCATCTGGTTGACCGCACCTGGGTTCACGTCGATCTGATCGGCCGTGGAGTAGAAATCCCAGACCATGTCGCTGGCGTTGGTCGACATGAACTGCACCCGTACCGAGCGCGACGGGTCGCTGACCTGGCTGCCTTCGTACTGGCCGCCGGTCTTGCCATTGATGCCAAAGGCCTTGCACATCACGTCGTAGATCGGCACCAGGGCGAAACCGAAGGCGAACATCACCACCGTCAGCATCAGCAGGCGCATGACCAGGCGTTTGAGCGACAGGCCGTTCATGGCTATTTCACGTCCGGTGGCGTCTGGAAGGTGTGGTAAGGCGCAGGCGAGGGGATCGACCACTCCAGGCCTTCGGCACCGTCCCAGGGTTTGGCCGGCGCCGGGGCGCCGCCGCGGATGCACTTGATGACGATGAACAGGAAGAAGATCTGCGTGGCACCGAACATGAACGCGCCGATCGAGGAGACCATGTTGAAGTCGGCGAACTGCAGGTTGTAGTCCGGAATACGCCGCGGCATGCCCGCCAAGCCCACGAAGTGCATGGGGAAGAAGGCCATGTTCATGCCGACGAACGACAGCCAGAAGTGCAGCTTGCCGAGGGTTTCGTCATACATGTGGCCGGTCCATTTCGGCAGCCAGTAGTAGGCCGAGGCGAAGATGCCGAAGATCGCCCCAGGCACCAGCACGTAGTGGAAGTGCGCGACCACGAAGTACGTGTCGTGGTACTGGAAGTCGGCAGGCGCGATGGCCAGCATCAACCCGGAGAACCCGCCGATGGTGAACAGGATGACGAAGGCGATGGCGAACAGCATCGGCGTCTCGAAGGTCAGCGACCCTTCCCACATGGTGCTGACCCAGTTGAACACCTTCACCCCGGTCGGCACGGCAATGAGCATGGTGGCGTACATGAAGAACAGCTCGCCCACCACTGGGATGCCGACCACGAACATGTGGTGCGCCCAGACGATGAACGACAGGAAGGCGATCGCCCCCGTGGCATAGACCATCGAGGTGTAGCCGAACAGCGGCTTGCGCGAGAATGCCGGGATGATCGAGCTGACCGCGCCGAACGCCGGCAGGATCATGATGTACACCTCGGGGTGGCCGAAGAACCAGAACACGTGCTGGAACAGCACCGGGTCACCGCCCCCCGCGGCGCTGAAGAAGCTGGTGCCGAAGTGGATGTCCATCAGCATCATGGTCACCACACCGGCCAGCACCGGCATCACGGCAATCAGCAGGAACGCGGTGATCAGCCAGGTCCAGACGAACAGCGGCATTTTCATCAAGGTCATGCCGGGGGCGCGCAGGTTGAGGATGGTGGCAATGACGTTGATCGCGCCCATGATCGAGCTGATGCCCATCAGGTGGATGGCAAAGATGAAGAAGGTCACGCTGGCCGGGGCATAGGTGGTCGACAGTGGCGCGTAGAAGGTCCAGCCGAAGTTCGGCCCGCCGCCGGGGCTGAACAAGGTCGAGACCAGCAGCAGGAAGGCCGCAGGCAACAGCCAGAAGCTGAAGTTGTTCATCCGCGGCAGGGCCATGTCCGGCGCGCCAATCATCAGCGGGATCATCCAGTTGGCCAGGCCTACGAAGGCTGGCATCACCGCACCGAACACCATGATCAGCCCGTGCATGGTGGTCATCTGGTTGAAGAACGCTGGCTCGACGATCTGCAGCCCCGGCTGGAACAGCTCGGCGCGGATCACCATGGCGAACGAGCCACCGAGCAGGAACATCATGAAGGCGAACCACAGGTACATCGTGCCGATGTCCTTGTGGTTGGTGGTCAGCACCCAGCGCATCAGGCCCTTGGCCGGGCCGTGGGCATGCTCATGGCCGTGGGCGTGGTCGTCGATCACTGCACTCATGTCCTGTCTCCTGCAATCCATTGATTGCCGCGAGTAACCCGGTTCATTGCGCTTCTGCCTGCTTGAGCGCCAGCACATCCTTCGGCGTGACCATGTCGCCCTTGTTGTTGCCCCAGGCGTTGCGCTCGTAAGTGACCACGGCGGCAATGTCGACTTCCGAGAGCTGCTTGCCGAACGCGGCCATGGCCGTGCCGGGCTTGCCGTGGAAGACGATGCTCAGGTGGCCTTCCTTCGGCCCGGTGGCAATCTTCGAGCCCTTGAGGGCCGGGAACATCGGCGGCAGGCCCTGGCCTTCGGCCTGGTGACAGGCCACGCAGGTGGTGTGGTAGACCTTGTCGCCGCGCTCGACCAGCTCTTCGAGGGTCCACTCTTTGCTGGTCAGCTCCTTGAGCTTGGCCGCCTCGGCCTTGCGTTCGCCCAGCCAGGTGTCGTAATCGGCCTTGGACTTGACCTCGACCACCACCGGCATGAAGCCGTGGTCCTTGCCGCACAGCTCGGTGCACTGGCCGCGGTAGATGCCGGGCTTCTCGATGCGCGTCCAGGCCTCGTTGACGAAGCCTGGGATGGCATCACGCTTGACCGCGAACGCCGGCACCCACCAGGAATGGATCACGTCGGCGGCGGTTACCAGAAAGCGCACTTTCGCGCCCACCGGCAGCACCAGCGGCTGGTCGACTTCGAGCAGGTAGTGCTCGTCCTTGGGGGCCTTGTTGTGAATCTGATCGGCGGGGGTGGCCAGGTTGCTGAAGAACTCCACGTCCTGGCCCAGGTACTTGTAGTGCCACTTCCACTGGTAGCCCGTGACCTGGATGTCGATGTCCGACTCACTGGCGTCGTAGATGTCGATCAGGGTCTTGGTCGCGGGGATGGCCATGGCCACCAGGATCAGGAACGGCACCACGGTCCACATGATTTCGACCCAGGTGTGCTCGTGAAAATGCGCTGCCTGTTGGCCTGTGGAACGGCGGTGGACGACCATCGACCAGAACATCGCGCCGAACACCACGATGCCGATGATCACGCAGATCCAGAAGATGGTCATGTGCAGGTCGAAGACGGCGTTGGAGACTTCCGTCGCCCCCGGGTGCATGTTGACGGTCCAGGCGGCGTTGGCCTGTCCGAAAACCGTCCACAACAGGAGGCCCATCCAGACATGTGGATGTCGCATCATTGCGGGTTCCCCTTCTAATTCTTGTAGTCCCGAAGGCGTGGCCTGCGGCAAGAGGGAACGGCGGTCAAGACTGCCTGGCTTCGACGACCGAGCCCCTGCAAAAGCAGACGGGCCTCATCAACGAATCACGTTCAACGGGAGTATAGACAGCGACCAATGGCACGCAATGCAGCCTGTGAAATGAACTTCACGAAATTGCGCAATGCCCTGAAAACCGCGCGCTTGATAGGATATGGCGCAATAGTGGCATACCGATATGCCAGAGCAAGCACACGTTTGCGCGGTTTATAACAAATACGTCTTAGGTATTCTGTATACCGAGCTAATTTAGTGTCTTCCGTTTGACACGTAATGTCCCTGGAGTTGTCATGAACATCGCTGCTGTACGCGAGCAGATTAGCCAAGCCCATCAACACGAACTTGAAACCGGCCAACTGAAAGAACGTCTAGAGCTACAACTGCCGCATTTGCACCCCTCGATCCAGCTACCTGAGCAGGACGCCCAGGGTAGTTTGGCGCGTTTCGTCAGCGCCTATATCGACCAGGTTCCAGAGCTGCTGGAGGCTGCCCACGAGGTAGCCCGTGAAGCGGGGATCGAGTCGCAGATCAAACCGGTACTGAAAATTGCCGAAGCTTATTTCCAGCAGCCGCCCACGGTGATGCAAGGGCATGTCGGGCTGGATTGCCTGCTGGACGAGGCCTACCTGGCGCATCGCCTGGTGGAGGAGGTCAACGACCTGTACATCCGCCACTTCAAGCAGCCGTTGATTCCGTTCGACACCACGATGGCCAACCTGATTGCCCATCAACTGATCGGCGAGACCTTCGCCAACCAGCTCGATGAAGTGGTGCATCATTCGGTCGACGAGATGCTCAATGACGAGAGCTTTGCGGTGGAATCGGTGGAGGCTTATCGCGAGAAACTGAGCAGCCCGGAAACCGGCAACGCCTGGAAGCGTTGGCCGTGCCTGTCGCGTCAGCTGGGTGTGGAGCTGGGCCAGCCTGCCTGATACTCCTGTCCCGGCCTCTTCGCGGGGCAAGCCCGCTCCCACAAAGGGTATGCAATTCACCCTGTAGGAGCGGGCTTGCCCGCGAAGAGGCCAGATCAGGCAACACAACAGCTAAATACTAAGCCCCAACCCCCGCCGTCGTCCGCAGCCGCCCCTCGATGCGCCGCTTCAAGCGCCGCTGCTCGATCAACAAGCGCGACCCATTGGCTGCATTGCTCCGGCCCCAGTCCTCCAGCAGTTCCAGGCATGAGTGGTCGATATAGCTGAGGTTGCCCAACGGCACATGCAAGGTGGTCCCCGCCGGCACCGTGTCCAGCACCTGGGTCAACGCCGGCACCTTGAGGAAGGTCGCAGCGCCACTCAGGCGCAGTTCCATGTGCCCAGGCTTGCCCAGGCTCACCAGGTTGATTTTCAACCGCGCCGCCTTGAAGGCCAGCTTGAGCAAGGTCAAGGCAAAGCCCAGCAGTACACCGGTCAGCAGGTCGGTGAAGATGATCGCCAGGGCCGTCGCCGCATAGGTGAACATCGGCATGCGGCCATACCGTCCCAATCCACGAAACGCCTTGAAGTCCACCAGCTTGATGCCGGTAAACACCAGCACACCCGCCAAGCTCGCCACCGGGATCTGCTGCAGCACACTGCTCAACACCACGACAAACGCCAACAGCCACAAGCCATGGAAAATCGCCGAGGCTCGGGTCTGCGCGCCGGCCTGGACATTCGCCGAGCTGCGCACGATCACCCCGGTCATTGGCAGGGCGCCGAGCACACCGCACAGCATGTTGCCGATGCCCTGGGCGGACAGTTCACGGTCGAAGTCCGAGCGCTGGCCGCTGTGCATACGGTCCACCGCGGCAGCCGACAACAGGGTCTCGGCACTGGCAATGAACGCCAGGGCGAATGCCGCCACCAGCAAGGTCGGGTCGGCCAGGTTCATCAGGTCATCCAGGCGGATCCAGTCGATGGCCTCGGAAAGGTCTGCCGGCACCTGCACCCGGTTCACCGGCAGCGCCAGCCACAGGCTGATGGCAGTCATCGCTGCTACGCCCAGCAAGGCACCGGGCACGAACCGCAGCTGTTGCGGCCGCAAGCGCTCCCAGCCCCACATGATGGCGATGGTACCCAGCCCAAGTGCACCGGCTTGCCAGCCGGCCTCTGCGCTTTCCAACGGCAGGGCTGCGGCCAGGGTTGCCGGAAACGCCAGCAGGTTCTGCATGCCCGAAGGCTGCGGCGCCGTGTCGAACATCACATGCACCTGCGACAGTACGATCAGCACACCAATACCCGCCAGCATGCCGTACACCACGGCCGGTGCCGTGACGCGGAACCAGCAGCCCAGGCGCAAGCGCCCCGCCAGCAATTGCAACAGCCCGGCCAGCAGCAGGATCGGCCCGAGCATGGCCACGCCGTGCTGGCGCACCAACTCGAACACCAGCACCGCCAAGCCGGCGGCAGGGCCACTGACCTGCAGCGGCGAGCCCGCCAGGAAGCCCACCACGACGCCACCGATAATGCCGGTGATCAGGCCCTTGGCAGGCGGCATCCCCGAGGCGATGGCGATGCCCATGCACAAGGGCAGGGCGACCAGAAATACCACCACCGACGCCAACAACTCTCGCGGCAAGGCCGCTTTCAACTGTGTCATGTTCACCGTGTTTCTCCATTTATCTGTTGCACGGCCATTCCTCTGGCCGTGAGCACGTTGGCCCCTGAAAGACGCGCAGGCGCGGACCGCCAGCGAGCATGCCGGCAAGGCAATCAGGGAATTCAAGGCAGCCGAAGGCCGCGCCACACCCCTACAGGGTGCAGCCGGCTATCAAGGTTCTAGCGGTGGAAGGGTCGCTTAGTAGCGGCCTCTCGGGGTAGCGCAGGGGACCGGCTCGCCCGCAGCCAGGGGCAGGAAGCTGTCGCTGGCAGCGTCATAGGCTTCGATCTTGCTGGTCTCGATGTCGTAGACCCAACCGTGGATATACAGCTCACCCGCCGCCAGGCGCGAGGCGACCGAGGGGTGAGTGCGCAGGTGATGCAACTGGGCGATGACGTTTTCTTTGGTCAGCACCTGCATGGTCTCGTGCTCGCTGCCGCAGGAGCAGTTGTTCTCAACCACGGTGCGTGCCACTTCGGCATGGCGCAGCCAAGCGGAAACCGTCGGCATCTTGGTCAGCGATTGCGGGTTGAGTACCGCACGCATCGCGCCGCAGTCCGAGTGGCCACAGACGATGATGTGGTGTACACCCAGTGCCAGTACCGCGTATTCGATGGCGCTGGAGACGCCGCCGTTCATCTGACCATACGGGGGCACCACGTTGCCGACGTTACGGGTCACGAACAGGTCGCCTGGCGAGCTTTGGGTAATCAGCTCGGGGACGATGCGCGAGTCGGCACAGGTGATGAACATGGCGCGTGGCGTTTGCGCGGTGGCGAGCTTCTTGAACAGCTGTTGCTGCTCGGGGAAGACGTCATGGTGAAAGCGCAGAAAGCCGTCGACGATGTGCTTCAGGGCGGCATCGGCGCTCTCGGCGGGTACATCCGGAACGACCTTGGATGGGTCCTTGACGGGCATGATTCATCCTCTTGACGGTGTGAAGGTAAGTCCATTTTACCGGTGAAAGATTCAGGCTATGCAGGGATTTAGATGACGCGCACAGGCCACAGATCACAGTCTTCGTTGACTGATTGCCTACGCTAGCGGGGAAAACTTAACTGAAACTTAATTCGGAGGCTCTAGAACAGGCGTTCCAGATAGGTAAGGCGGGATTTCAATAATAGCAAAAAAACATCAATTGCCTAGTACCATTACTGTAATTATTCACTTGGATTAGTGGTACTAGGGTTACCTGTAGGAGCAGCCTTGTGCTGCGAAGAGGCCGGTAGCCGCACCAAACATCGATTGCAGGCTACCGGCCTCTTCGCAGCGCAAGGCTGCTCCTACAACGGCCCGACCGAGCTGCTGGATTACAACGGCGTTTTTCGCCACACCAGCCAAGGCTCGACCACTTCGCCCAATTGCCCTTGCGGCACGGCACCGAAATAACGGCCATCGAACGACAAGCGGCTGTAATCGGAGAGCATCAGCACCTCGTCGCTGCCCAAGCGAAAGTGCGCCAGCGGTGGCTGTGGCATGGGGCGGCCACTGGGGTCTTGCTGCAACGGCTGGCTACGCACCTGCAACTGCCCGTTGACGCTGACCCCCTCGGCAGTGATCTGCACGTCGTCACCCGATACCGCGACCAGCCGCTTGAGCAGGTGCATGTATCCCCCAGGGCAGGTTCCCCCAGCCAGGTAGCCGCGCGCGTGCGCTAGCTGAAACACAGCCTCCTGCGGCGGGCAAAACATCACCAGGTCGCCTTTTTCCGGTGCCTTGTCGACCACCCAGTAAATGCCCGGCGGAAAACTGCTGGTGACGTTAAGCCGCGCGCCGCCCCACAGCACCAGCGGCACTGCGCAAAACGCCAGAATGGCCACGATAGCGGCCACGCTCAACGGCCGTTTCATGCCGGCAACTCGATGGTGCGGTCGCTTTCACGCGGTGCCGGCACCTTGGCGCGGGCCAGGAATACCGGGTCCTGGAAGTACAGCGGTTGCTTGCCATAAAACGCCGGGTAGCCTGCGCAATACACCACCATGTCGCCGGCTTCCTGGATATTGCCCTGGCCATCCTTGCGTGGGCCTGGCATGCGCAGGGCCTCGTCGGTGGTCAGCAGCGGTCGCTGCACTTCCTGAAGGGTGCGCGACACCTGGCCCAGCAATGCGCTGGAACGTCGCCCGCTGGTGGTCACCTGCTCTTTGACGATGGTGGTCTGCCCGGTGAGCTTGGACAGGTGCTCCGCCGTTTCCACCCGGTTTGGCGGGTAGGCGTTCTGGATGTGGCAGTTGGAGGTGATGCTCTCGTTCTGCCCGTAGAACTCCTGCAACTGCGACAAATCTTGGATGATCAGGTAGCACTTGATGCCATAACCGGCCACGAAGGCCAGCGACTCCTGCATGATGTCCAGCTTGCCCAGGCTCGGGAACTCGTCGAGCATCATCAGCAGCCGGTGCTTGTAGTGCGCCTTGGGCCGGCCGTCCTCGAAGTCCATCTTGTCGGCCAGCAGGCGCACGATCATGTTCACCAGGATGCGCACCAAGGGGCGCAAGCGCGCCTTGTCGTTGGGCTGGGTGATGATGAACAGGCTGACCGGGTCGTCGTGGTTCATCAGGTCGCGGATCTTGAACTCCGAGCGGCTCACGTTGCGCGCCACGATCGGGTCACGGAACAGCGACAGGTACGATTTGGCGGTCGACAGCACCGAGCCGGCCTCTTCGGCCGGCCGGTCGAGCATGTCGCGTGCAGCAGACCCCACCAGCGGGTGGTTTTCGCCATCGAGGTGGCCGTAGTGGGTCATTTCCGCCCACAGTTCGCTGATTGGCCGCGACGGGTCGGCGAGCATGGCGTCCAGCGCCGGCAGGCTGGCGACACCGCCCTCGTCCTGCGAGCGGTAGCACAGGTGCAGGATGCAACCCACCAGCATCGCCTGGGAGGTCTTCTGCCAGTGGTCGTTGAGGCCCTTGCCGTCCGGGTCGACGATCAGCGTGGCCAGGTTCTGCACATCGCCCACTTCGAACTCGGTGCCCAGGCGGATTTCTTCCAGCGGGTTCCAGCCCACGCAGCCATTGGCGGTGGCCGGCTCGAAACGCAATACCCGGTTGCCGGCATGCTGCTGACGCCAGCCAGCGGTGAGCGCCCAGAGTTCGCCCTTGAGGTCGGTGATCACCGCGCTGTGCTTCCACGACAGCAACGTCGGGATCACCAGGCCAACGCCCTTACCGCTGCGCGTCGGGGCGAAGGTGAGGATGTGCTCCGGGCCGTTGTGGCGCAGGTAATGCAGCTTGTTGCGCTTGTCCAGCCAGGCGCCTACGTACACGCCATCATCAGCCAACAGGCCGGCGCTCTCGATATCCTTGCGCTCGCCCCAACGCGCAGAGCCATGAAGGAACTGATTGGCCTTGGAGCTGTTGCTGCTGATCATGCGGATCACGACCATCGCCATCATGCCGACGCCGCTGACCAGAACCCCCAGGGACCCGGCGCGCAGCAGGGTGTCCTGGTACTGATCGGACCAGTTGGCGGCCCACACCAGAATCATCCATGGGGCGTAGACGCCGTTCAGGTTGGCCCCCAACGCCGCATGGTTATTGAACAGGTAGGCGAAGTACTGGGTGGCAGTAGCCAGGCCGGCCAGCAGGCAGAAAATGGCCAGGATGGCCTGCCCCGTGTTGCCGCCACTGCGCTGGCCGCCGCGGATCTGCGGGCCCACAGCGTTGTTATGTTTCATGGGTTCGCTCCGTGAACGAAAGGATGGGATAGGGAAGGTGCTGGTTCATGGCGAGGTTGTGCGCGAACGCCCGATGTCCTGGGCCTGGGTACGCCGCTGCGCCTCAGTAAGCGTGCGCTCGGCTTGACGCTGCAAGCTCCATTGCTCGACCAGCTCTGGCTGTTCGGCGCGCAGTTGGCGCACCGCCAACTCCTCGATGCGTGGGGTGTACAGGCCCATGCCGTGGTGCAGCTCCTGCACCCGCTCCAGGCGGCCTTGCAGTTGCTGCAGCCGCGCCTGGCAACGCTGGTTGCCCTGCTCCCAGGCGGCGCGGGTGGAAGGCAGGGCCAGCCAGCCCGGGCGCGAGGCCTGGTTCTGCTGCAATTGCGCCTGCTGGCGGTCCAGCATGGCCTCCAGGCGCTGCTCGAGGGCCTCGGCCTGCTCGGCCTTTTGCTCGACGCACTCGCCAAGGGCCTGGTTGTAGCGTGCTTGCACCGGGCTGGCGTCCAGCAGCGCGGTCTGCTCGGCGGCCAGCGCCTGAGCCTGCGCCTCTAATGCCTGCCCGGCATCGTCGAGCGGCGGCTTGGGCGGTTTAGGCTCGTTCATGGGCATCTGCTTCATATCAGGAAGAGGTATCCGGCCTTGGCCATCGGGATGCGAATCAACCACAGCGCCACCAGGTGCAGCGGGTAATAGGCGTAGAACAGCCAGCGCCAGCGCGGCAGGTCAGGCCTGACCCAGCGGGCGGCCAGCAGCACCGGCAACGCGGCCAGCGCCCAGGCATTGCCGTTGATCGGCGTTAACGCCGCAAGCGCAAGCACGGCCCCCACGGCGGCCAGCAGGTTCGGGCGCCGCACGTACCAACCCACACACAGCCCCAACAGCACGGCCGGCCACCAGAACTCGACCCAGGCACCGCCCACGACCACCACCAGTAGCGCCAGCCCCCAGAACAGCGGCCGCCCTTGCGCGGCACGCTCGCAGGCTTCGGTCGCCAGGGTAATCACCAGCAACGTGAAGAGGATGTTCAGCGGGTAGCCGCCGTACAGCAGCCCCCCAAGGGCAATGAACGGCGGCGTCGCCAACACCCCAAACAGAAACAGGCGCAGCGCTGTGCGCCGGTAGGCACCGTTTTCCACTGTTCCCGGCCGCGCCAGGTTGTACGCCAGCACGACCACGAACAGCGGCATCGCCAAGCGCCCTGCCTCGAACAGGTAAGGCAGGGTCTCGTTGAACAGGTACTTGTTCACGTGGTCGCCGGTCATCAGCAACAGCGCCAGCCACTTCAGCGCTTCTACCGTACCGTCGGCGAGTTGCAGGCGCGGCATCGAAATCACCGACGCATGGCCTGGGAAAGCCCGGTATCGAGCTCCAGCTTCGGCGCCACATCACGGGCCAGGTCGCCGATGCCTTTCTCGTGGACGATCGCCGTGCTCTTGCCTACCTGGAAGTTGCGGCTCGGGTCGACGTCACGGCGGTCATGAATGACGAACTGGTCGGTCTGGCCGACCTTCTGCAGGATGTGGTGCTCGTCCATGTCGACGACCATCCCGCTGACCGCCTTGCGCCCGCTCTCTGAAGCTTCGCCGATACTGGCTGAGGGGTTGAGGTCGCGCGCTTTGTCTTCCATGGCCTTGAACGAGTCGCTGCGCTGCTGGGCCTGCGGGTCTTGCTGCTGGCCCTGCTTGGCGCCCTCAGGGACTGGCACCGCTTGCAGGTTCAGGCTCTCGATATAACCAGCGCTGGGCCGTGAAGCCGTAAGCTCGCCAGACAGCGTAGCCACTTGCTGCTGTGAAGTGGCGGCCCTTTCCGACATGAGCTCGGCATACAGCCCTTTGCCCTCTTCTATCGCCTGCTCGCGCGTGTCAATGCCCAGGAAGCGTGCCGAAGCGGACAAGGCATCTTGCCCCAGCGATTTAAGGCGATCACCGATCCCCTCAACGGCTCTGGAAACGCTGTTGCGGCTAAGCCGATCATCGTTCTCGAAGATTACCCCGCGGCCATTGGTCTCGTGATCGAAGGGGCGAGCCTGGCGGTCAAAGACGTTGATCATGCCGCGTTCCATCGGGAAGGGCATATTGTCCACTGTCTGGAACGAGCCATCCGCGTTGCGGCTGAACGCGTTCTCACCCTTCAACAGGCGCGAGTCGATGAGCGCTTGCTCAACTTTCTCCGGGCTTTTGATCAACGTATTGTACTGCTCGATGCGCTGAACATCCTCCTGCTGCATCGGCTTCATTTCTATACCGGCCGACTGCAGGCGATCGTGCATCACCGCCAATGGCCCGGCTGCCAGCACATCGTCCTTGTAACCACCGCCGACCTGCGAATGCGCGCCGGCAAACTTCAACTCCTCGATGCGCGAGTTGTCGTCGTTACGCAGGGCACTGGTCAGGGGGAACGTGTCGCGGTACTCGTTCATCGCCACCAGGTGGGTGGTCGAATCGATGTTCTTGCTGATCTCCAGGTTCTTGCCCAGATGGGTATCGGTATTCGACAAACCGTCAGTGGCGACCGTGTCGAAGATACCCAGCTTGTTGACGTGCGCCTGGCCTGGGGGAATCAAGTATTCCCCGGTCGCTTTGCCCTGGTCATCGAGTTTGGGGACGCCACGTTCGATGAACTCGTTGGCCAAGGCGCGGGACTGCGATGCCCCGCGGCTGAAGCCGACAATGTTGACGTCGATCTGCTGGTCCGGGTACTTGTTGTGAAAGGCCACGATGGAGTCGTAGGCCTGGTCGATACGCTCCTGGGCACCGCGGCCGGTTGCGCCTTCGAGCAACGAACGCCCGCTGGTACTGGATTGGCTGCCAACACCATCGAAGTAGACCTTCTCCGATTGGCCGGAGCGCTCCTTGGCGTCGTACTGCTGCGGTTCATGCCCAGAGTTGCGCGCCAGGTTGGTACCTTTGGCGGTGTCCAGGTCATACAGGCGGGCAACGTTGGTCTGCGTGCCTTCAGGTGTATTCAGATCTTTGTTGTTACCGGTGCCGTCGAAGTACACCGTAAAACGCATTGCATCGCTCATTTCATATCCCTATGGATCATCCCGCCGCCAGGACAGGACGAACGCTCCAAGACATTCTCGAACCCGTATCAGGCACCCGGTTTGTTTAGGGTCACGATCAGATCGTGGACACCATCACCGGCGCTTCGGGTGTAGCGTTCAAAGAATGCTTCGCCCAAGTTCAAGAGTGGGGACCCTCGCAGCGACTGCCCTGCAGCACGGATCGCCAAAGCACCAAAGCTTTCGCCCATGGCGGCAACACTCTTGGTGCGGTCAGCGGGATTGTCGTAAGGCTTCTGGTACCAGGTCGAAATCTGATACTCGACGTTCTGCGCCTCCAGTGCCTCATTGAGGTGTTTGGCCAGGGCGAACAGCGATTCCTTGATCAGGGTGGGGTCAATTCCCTCAGCCTTCATCACCGCTTCTACGGGTAGGGCAGCAGCGCCAATCAAGTCCTCACGGGTATAACCCTTCATCGGAGGGAACACGCCGTCGGGGAGCTTCATGCCCGAGGTTTTGGATTGGTTTTGGCCTTGATTGTGTTGCATGGAAAGCTCCTTGGCTTGAAGTTCAGAAGAGGTGGCAGGCAGGAGCATGCAGGCTCCCAGCACGAGGGGTACGAGCGCGCCAAGGCGCAGCCGCGGCCAGAGGCGACTGGGGCGGCGCGATGCCTTGTCGGTAACGGCAGTGCCCATACCGAAAGTGGGTAGGTTCAATCTTTCTCTCCTTGCATCCGCCTCGCGGCGGGTCCCTGTATCGTTTCGAGATGCGGCTACTGTGACCAGCGAATCCATCATTTGCTCCCCATCACCAGCCCCCGGGGCACATAGGCTGACGTGTCCACGGGTTGCGGCATGACCGGCTGCTGCACGACAGCCGCCTTCACCGCCTGCGCGGTGTCGACCACTGCCACGGACGCCTCGGCCGGCGCGCCGGAGAATACCGCGCTCTGCGCCACCTGCTGCGTGGCAAAGCGGGCATCCAGCCAATCGGCCCAGTAGACGGCGCGGCGCATGATCTGCTGGCGGTAGCGCGCATTGATGGCGGGGGTGCGCGAGTGGTAATTCGCTACTCGCGTCCACAAGTCGCCGCGGTCATTGCGCACGTGGCCACGGATGCGCCAGGCGGCCAGCTCGTAGGAGTAGCAGCCGCCTTGCTCGACATCCTCAGGGGTGATGCCGTAGCGCGAGAGCTCGCGCAGGTAGGCGGTGTTGAACTGCATGGGGCCCACGTCGTAGGTGCCATTGTGGTTGCGCACCCACTGGCCAGGCTTGCCACCTTCCTGGCCGGACACGGCCAGGACGATGTTCACCGGCAGCTCGTATTTGACCGCCGCCATGATCGAGCAGGCGATGGGTTCGCTCAGGGCCGGGGGCGGAACGTCAGCGACGAATGGCATCGTGGCGCGCCTCAGATGACCTTGCCGAACTTGTTATTGATCGACTTGGTCTTTCCCGAGTCGGCGGCCTCGCATTTGTCGAGGAAGGACTGGCGAGCGTCCGAGGTCTGGCTCAGCTTGATCTTGCCCTTCTTCTTTTTGACGATGCTGAAGTAGTCATTGACCGGGCCACTGCAGTTATCGACCACACCCGCCCCCTTGAGCTTGCCCCACATGCACAGCACAGTGGCGCAGGGGTCTTTGGCCTGGGCGGGCAGGGCGACGGCGAAACTGGCGGCCAGCACGGCGGCTGGGAGAACTTTTGCAATTTTCATGAGCACTCCTTGTTCAAGTCCTGTCCTGTTTGCTTTCGCTGAAGTTTTTCACTTCAGCATCGGGTTCGAAGTCACGGCTGGGCGATCGGGTGTCCAGGTTCGAACGGCTGCTGGAACCGGGGTCGGAGATTTCATTGGCAATGCGCCCGGCAAGCGACTTGTCGATGCGGGACTGCGCAACCCGCCCCACGCCAGAGGCCAGGTTGGCGCCCATTTGCAGGGCTACGCGGCCTGCTGATGCCATCTTGCTGGAGGCTGCGTTGCTGCCCCCCTCTGCAGCGCCACCCTTGCCACCGGTGACACCCGTGCCACCCTGTGAACCCGAACTGCCCTCGGCAGATCCGCCGCCGCCGGCTGATGCCGCCTCTGCAGCGCCAGAGCCGGAGCCCCCTGCTGAAGATGACTCTGATGCCCCACCCGCGCCAGATGCGCCAGATGCGCCGGATGCCCCCTCGGACGAACCGCCACCGGAAGATGCGCCGGATGATTCAGCACCTGACGATGATTCAGAGGATCCACCCCGAGAGGACGATTCGCCTCCCGCAGACGAGGCCGCCTGGGCAAGGCCTGATGAGGCCGAAGATGCCGAGGAGGCCAAGCCCATTACCGAGCCGAGCGGGCTGGCACCGCCGTTGGAGCTGCCGCCGCCAGTGCTCCCTCCACTTGAGCTACTGGGTGACCCCAGCATCCCCGTCATACGCGACGCGATATCCCCACCGGCGGAGGCCGTCGACTGCGCGCCCTTGAAAGCGGAATGCAAGGCCTGCGCGGCGCCCATCAGGTTCGCCCCACCCGTCATCATCGCCGAGGCGCTCTTGCCCATCATCGACGCAGCGGTGGTTGCAGCCCCCACCACGGCGCCAGCACTGAAGTTGCCGATGCCGGTAGAAGCACTTCCGGCGCCGCCCACCAGGGCTGCAATCATCGGCGGTATCTTGTTCACCAGTATCAACAGCAGCACCGAGGTCACCATCATGACCGCGAGTTCCTGCACGGCAACTTTGTCACTGATACGGGCGGCAAAGGTCTGGATAAAGCTCTTGCCAATCGCAACCAACAGCACCATGGCGAACAGTTGCGCGCCAAGCCCCAGTACTGCGCGGAAGTAGTTAAGCGCCATATCAGACGTCCAGCGTGAGCCGCCAAAGCCCAAGAAGAACACCCCCGCGTACAGCAGGAACCAGCTTGATGCCAACAGCACCAGCAGGTTGATAGACACGATGGCCAGCACCAGCAAAATACCAATGGCCATGAACTCCATCGTCAGCTGGCGGCCCATTTGGTGCCAGCTCAGTTTGCTGGTTGCCTTGACGGTCTTGTCATAAAGCTCGAACCCCAGGTCGACGATGGAGGACGGCTTCAGCTCGGTATTGCCGATGTGCCCCGCAGTGGCGCCGAGTTGGCTCATCGACTTGACGATGCTGTCGGCGATTTTCAGCCCGCCCATCGCGTTCTGCAGCAACCACCAATACAACCCAAACACCACCATGAAACGGATGAGTTCGGAAAAGAACTCGCCGATGTCGGCTTTTTTCATCAGCAACATGCCGAACGTCCAGACCATGGAGATGGACGCCAGGGCAAAGAACAGCCGCGTTGCAGCGCTTTGGATCGCTGGCAACCAGGTGCTGGTGGCGCTATGGAACCTCTCAAGCACCTCATCCATGACACCTGAGCTGCCTAACTGCCCTGTCGCCGCATGGGCAAGCGTCGGAGTTGCGAGGCAAACAGCAACCAGCAGTACACTCAGGAACAGTTCCCGACGCGTGCCAATCATGTGCGTAATCCCACCTTAGTATTTGCCTTCCGGGCTTTTCTCAAACTTCCACTCGGTCATTTCCTGCGCCGCGTTGAAGCTTCTGCACCCGTCGATGAATTCGTTTCGATTGGCCTCTTTAGAGAGGCTCGACAGGTTCTTTTCATAGGTGCCTTTGGCGCAGTTTTCGGCCGTTGGCTCAGGGACTTTTTCCTCGGAACAACCGGCCAGGTTGAACAGCACGCCCACGGCGATGGCGAGTTGCAAAATTTTGCTCTTCATGGTGCTTTCCTCAGTATTTGCCTTCAGGGCTTTTTTCGTATTCCCACGTCGTGACGCGTCTTGCCTGGGCCTCACCGCGGGCCTTTTCATCCAACTCAGCCGCCGCGCGGTTGGCAGTCGCAGACTGCTCAGCCAGCATCAGGCTGCGCAACTGCAGTAGTTGGTTGGTCTGTTGACTGGCCAACTGGTTGGCATACTGAATCGCCTTGACCTGGCCATCTGCCGTGCTGGCCGCTTGCTGAAGACGCTCCAGCTGCCTGGAATCGGCCTGCAAGTTCTCTTGTTGCTGCTTGATGCTTTTGAACAACGCGTCGTTAGCCGTTTTTTGCGATTCGGAGGCCATTGCTTCATGCTCGGCGAGCTCCGCCTGGTCCTCCTCGGTGCAGGTGCCGAGGCCGAAGCAGGGTGAGCTTTTGTAGTAACTGGTGTCGCGGTACTTGCTCAGGTACGAATCAAGGCTCCCCGCCTGAGTCGTGTAGTAATTGATCATGCTCTGGGCTTCCATCAACTTGTTGATGGTCGAATTGGCCTGGTCCCAGATATAGGCAGCCGGTGCCGCCGTGTTCTTCAACATATTCTCGTACTGGTCGAGCTGCTTCTTGTACTGCAACGCCTGGGTCGTGTACTGCTCGATCTGTGTTTTGTATTCTTGGATCTGCTTGGCCGTCTGGGCAATGTTCTCGGCTACCCCCAGCTGGCTGATGCCCGCGTGTATCCCGTCCACAACAGGGATACCGGCATGCGCCTGCAGGGTGAACCCCAGACCGGCCAGCAGCGCAATGGTGGGTTTCAACAAGGCCGTGTGCTTCATGTTGCTCTCCTTGGCAAATGGTTCAGTAATCGAAGGACTGGTAAGGCTTCGAGAACGTCAGGTCCTTGGTCACCATCACGTTGAAGCGATAGCCCGGACGGATTTCGAGGGTTGGCGCGATGTTCAGGTTCTTCGAAATCATCTGCGCGGTCACCTCGCCCAACTGCTGGCCGAGCGCCTCGCTCATGGCGCTGCTGGCGGTCTCACGGTCACTGCTGTCACTGCTGGCACGGTCCTGGCTGAGGCTGATGCCGGCGACGATGCCGGACATCAACAAGGCCGAGCCAAAGATCCGTACATAGTGGTTGTTGACCTGATCGTTGAAGCCGGAATAGCCGGCGCTGTCGCTACCCGGCATCGAACCGATGTCCATCGCCTTGCCATCCGGGAAGATGATGCGCTGCCAGGCGACCAGTACCCGCGACTGGCCATAGGCCACGCTGCTGGAGTAGGAACCGACCAGGCGCGAGCCCTGTGGCAACAGCAAGTGCTTGCCGGTAGCGGTGTCGTACACAGCCTGCGCGACCTGAGCGATGATCTGCCCAGGCAACTCGGAGTTGATACCGGCAATCATCGTGGCAGGGATCACGTAGCCCGCGCGCAGCTCGTAAGGGCTACGGGGTGATTCCATGGTCACGTCCATCTTCCAGCGGTCGCTGTTCTCCGTGGTGCCGAACTGGTTGTAGTCCTTGCCAGCGTTGCTGGCGGCTTGCACCAGGAACGGCGAATCGCCCTGCGCACCGCCGCCACCGCCCCCGCCTGAGCTGATCGCCTTCAACTCGGCCATGCGCGCCTTGTAGGCTGCGGTCGGGTCACTGCGCGAGGCCTCTTGCATACGCTGGCGTGCGGCAGCGATGCGGGCCAAGGCGTCCTGCTGGCTGGACGGGGCGCCGGCAGCGCCGAGGCTTGAGCCAGCGCTGCGCGGGGCCTCTACCCGGACGGTACTCTGCGCCCGGACGGCCTCCTGGAACTGCTGCATCTTCATTTGGCGGATGCGTTCCAGTTCTTCACCGTTGACGCTCGGCGGCATCTCGCGCGGCGGCATAGGGGGGGCATCGAGGTTGCTCGGGCGTACCACCTGCAAGCTGGCGGGCTGCGGTGCGGGCGTGTCGTCCAGAGTCGGCATGGCCGGCGGCTCAACTTTGCTGGGGATGATCCCATCTTGGTCCATGCCATTGATCTGCTGGGCAAACATGCTGCTGTTGCCGGCTTTTTCCGCTTTCTTTTCCTCAGGCTTGTCCTGCTCTTCGGCACGATCGGCCGCCACCAGCAGCATGATCAGCAGAAACACCATGGCGGCGGCGCCAATCAGATAAATCGGCCAGTTGTTGACCCGACGCACACCGCTGTTGCGATGCAGTTTGCCGGGCGATGCGTCCGGCGACATGACATCGTTCTTGCTACTCATCACACGTCACTCCTTGCGTACCCAGGCCCCGGCGGCCAGCACCTGGCCGTTCTGCACCGCGTAAACACGGCTCAAGGACTCACGCCCGACCAGCAGGGTGACCCGATAGAGGTCGCTGTCCTTGGGCGCATCGACGATGTAGTTGACCTGCAGCGGCGCAGCCGCACGCGCCGTTGCGGGTACCGGCTGAGCCTTAGGGTCAAATTCCTGTACCGAGAAACCGGAGGCGCGCAATGCGCTGACCAGGGATACGCCGTAGCCGTCAGTGGTTTCCTGGGCGATACGCAAGCGCGTGCTGGCCGGCGCGTGCACGACTGCCAGTTGGCGCGCGGTGGCGCTGGCCAGCTGCTGATTGATCGCCGGCGTGGTTCGGTCGGCGAAGTTGCCGTAGGGCCCGTGAGCACAACCCGCCAGCCACAGGCAAACGAAGGGTGCGATCCATGCGCGCATCGTTATTTACCCCTCTGGATGGTGACGCGGTCCTGCGACTTGCCGACGCCAGCAATCAGGATGGCCTTGTCGAATACGGTGTCGACGATGTAGCGGTCGCCCTGAACCCGGTAGTTGACCATCACGGTCTCATCATCCTTGAACCAGCCACCGTCCTTGCGCACGACCACCAGGGCCGGCGCTTCGGTCTGGCCCATGGTGCGTGGCATCTGGATGATGGTCTTGCTGCCGTCGTTGTACACACGCACCGGCTTCCAGGAGGTTTCACCGCTGACGCTGTAGTCGAAGTTCAGGTTGCCCAGGTATTCGCCGGTCTCCGGGATGGTCGCCTTGCGGCGCTCGGTGGTTTCGCGGTTCTTGATCAGGTTCCACTTCGCCAGCGCTTCTTCCGGGTAGGTGAAGGCGACTTGCGGCATGTACTCGGTACGGTGCGAACGCAGCTTGAAGTGGTAGGTGCGGCGGTTGGTGGTGACCACCAACGAGGTCTCCAGGCCCACATCCATCGGTTTGATGATCAGGTGCTGGACTTCGCTCTCGCCCACGCCGGTAATCGCCGGCTCGACTGTCCAGCGCGCGGTGTCGCCGAGGTTGATCGAGTTGACCTGCTCACCCGCCTGCAAGGCGATGTCGCAGACCTGCAGCACGGCACAGACGATGCTCGGCTGCTGGGCGCCGAAAATGAAACGTGCGGTGCCGTCACCGCCATCCACTGGCTTGATGCCGGTGGCACTGGCCTGCTGCCAGCGCTGGGAAATCGCCAGTGCGGCCTTCTCCTGCGCGGTCAGGGTCGGGTTGGCATCGGAAAAGTACAGATCGGCGGCGCTGGTGCCCGGCGCAGCCTGCGCGAACGCGGGCAAAGCCGCCGCGAGCATGGCGCAAAGGTAACGGTTCATGGTCGATCCTTCAGAGTTGCTTGGACCAAGAGAAGTCACGGACGTAGGTCCCGATCGGGTTCATCCGTACTTGCTCCTCGCTGGTCTGGGTAGTGGGTTCGGCGGTGTAGGTGGTGACCAGGGCGCGCCAGGTGGCCTTGCCCTTGAGCATGCCCTGGCGGTCACGGGTGACTTCTTCCCAATCCACCTGCCAGGTCTCCGGGGTCTGCTGCATGACCGAACGGATATCGACACTGACGGTTTCTTCGGCGGCACGTACGAACGGGCTGGCCTCCTTGCTGCCGTTGAGCCACTCGTTCATCTTCTGGGTCGCCGGGTCATTCGGCCCAAGCAGGGCGTATAGCCGGAAAATGGACTTGCGCAGCAGTGCGACGTCGGGGGTGACCGTGCGCGCATCGGCGATAAAGGACGCTATCTGCGACTTGATGACCCGCAGGTCGACCGGCACCGCGACCTGCGCAGGCGCTACAGCCATTGGCTGGCCAAGCTTGTCGACCTCCACCACGTAGGGCACGAACTTCGACTGGCTGCCGATGTGAATGATGCCGCCGACACCGGCGAGGGCGACCATCATCGAGAGGATACCCACCACCTGCCAGGACTGGCGGGAGGTCACCAAACTGCCGACATGGTCATTCCAGGTGCGGCGGGCCGTCAGGTACGGGTTGTCGAGGACGGCGCCCTGGGGCGTCTCTGCTTTGGCGGTAGCATTGGCGGGACGCTTGAAAATGAGTCCCTTGATGCTGTCTGCGAGGTTCATGCGGCGACTCCATAATCATTCAGTCTCAGGCCCCTGGCAGCCAACCATTCCGCCACCCAGGCATTGCCATATTTGGCTTCCAGGCGCTTGATGGCAGCCACGGACTCTTTGTCGGAAGAGCCGACGAAAGCCAGGGCCAGTGGGCCCAGCGCCAGGTCGTAAAGGCGTCGGCCGTTTTCCGACACGTAGTAGTACTGGCGCTTGGGAATAGCGGTGGCCAAAATCTCGATCTGCCGGGCGTTGAGGCCCATGCGGCGATAAAGGGCAGCGGTGTCCTCGTCGCGGGCATAGACATTGGGCAGGAAGATCTTGGTAGCGGTGGACTCGACGATGACGTCGAGAATCCCCGAGTTCGCCGCGTCCGACAGGCTCTGGGTGGCCATCAGCACCAGGCAGTTGGCCTTACGCAGTACTTTGAGCCACTCACGGATCTTCTCGCGGAAGACCGGGTGGCCGAGCATCAGCCAGGCTTCGTCGAGGATGATCACCGCCGGCTGGCCTTTGAGCGCGCATTCGATGCGGCGGAACAGATACAGCAGTACCGGCAGGGCGTACTTGTCGCCCAGGTTCATCAGCTCTTCGATCTCGAACACGGTGAAGTCGGAGAGCGACAGGCCATCTTCCTCGGCATCGAGCAAGTGCCCCATGGTGCCGTCGACCGTGTACTGGCGCAGGGTCTCGCGCACGGCTTCGTCCTGCACGATGATGCAGAACTCAGACAGGGTGCGGGAGCCGTCGCGGAACATGGTCATTACCGCGTGGCCGATTTCGTTGCGCTGCGCTGCAGTGGTTTCAAGGCCATTGAGCGCCAGCACGGTATCCAGCCACTCCATCGCCCAGGCGCGATCACCTTTGGTTTCGAGGAACTGCAACGGGCAGAAGGCCAACTGTTCGTCGTCTGCCGCCACGGTGAAGTGGCGCCCGGAGCGGCCATTGCTTTCGGCGCGAATACCGGCCGCCAGCGGGTACATCGACATGCCCTTGTCGAAGGCGAAGATCGACATGCCCCGATAGCGGCGCAGTTGTGCGGCGATCAGCGCCAGGTGGGTCGACTTGCCCGCACCGGTCGGGCCGAACATGAAGGTATGCCCCAGATCGCGTACATGCAGATTCAGGCGGAATGGCGTGGCACCACTGGTCACGCAATGCATCAAGGCTGGCGACAGCGGCGGGTAGAGCGGGCAGGGCGCATCGGCGCTGCCGGTCCAGATGCTGCTGGTGGGCAGCAGGTCGGCCAGGTTTAAGGTGTTGATCAGCGGACGACGCACGTTCTCTACGCCGTGGCCCGGCAGGCTGCCCAGGTAGGCGTCGAGGGTGTTGATGGTCTCGATGCGGGCGGCGAAGCCCAGGCGCTCGATGGCCTTCTCGACACTACGTGCAGACTCTTCGACACGCACACGGTCTTCGCCCATGAGTACCACCACGCTGGTGTAGTAACCCTGCGCAACCAGGCCGCTGTTGACCTCGGCGATGGCATCGGCCGCGTCCTGCACCATGGCCAGGGCATCCTGGTCGATGTTGCTGTTGTTGGTGTTGAATACCTGGTCGAAGAAGCCACGGACTTTCTGCTTCCACTTCTTGCGGTACTTTTCCAGGTGCTGCACCGCTTCATGGGTATCCATGAAAATAAAGCGGCTGGACCACCGGTACTCGCAGGGCAACTCGGCCAGCGCCGAGAGAATGCCGGGTGCCGACTCCAGCGGGAACCCTTCGATGGCCACCACCTGAATGAAGTTGCGGCCGATCTTCGGCACCACGCCGCCCCAGAGCTCCTTGCCACCGATGACAGCATCCAGATACATCGGGTTGCTCGGCAGCAAGACGGGCTGGCTCACGCCGGTGACACAGAACTGCACCCAGCTGAGCAAGTCGTCATGGGTGATGTGCGCGCCTTCCTCGGTGATTTGACGGTTACCCTTCAGGCGGGTCAGCTTGAGCACTGCGGCCAGGCTGCCCTCGACGCTCAAGCAGTCGCGCTTGAATTGCTCGATCAAGTTGCGCGTGCGCAGCTTGGCGTCCGGTGGCGCGGTGTCGTCGTCGAACATCAGTTCGACGAACTTCTGCTGGGCCAGCATCGGCGGGAAATAGGTGAGGCTCAGCACGAAGTAGCCTTCGTACATGGTCCCCAACGACTCGAAGTAGGCGCGGCGCTCTTCGTCCATGGCTTCGGTCAGGCTGTCAGCGAAGTGTGAGACGCCTTGGGCGGAGTAGTTCGCCGCCGGGCGGCGAACCGCATCCACGTGGATCATCCAACCGTTGCCCAAGCCAGCCAAGGCTTGGTTGATCCGCAGCGAAACCAGTTCACGCTGGGCGTCGGTGCTGCTGGCGTTGTCGTCACCCCGGTAAAGCCAGGCGGCCATAAAGGCGCCGTTCTTGCCCACGATCACCCCGTCGTCGACCATCGCCGCGTGGTTCAGCAGGTCGGACAACCCGGCCTCTGTCGAACGGTGCTTCTTCAGCTTGAGCTCCGCATCCACCTGCAGCAGACGCTGGATCAGCAGCAGCACCAGCAGAGCACCGAGGGCTGCGATGGCGTACGCAATACCTTCGATCATTTGTATTGACTTCCCTGACTTGGAGGATTGTCCCTGAACGGTGTGCTACGCGCCGGGTAGTAAGGCTTGTAGCGGCGGTGACGAAGGTAGACGTGGCGCATTTTGGAGTCGGACTTGGCCATTACGCGGAAGACGAACAGCGAGCCGAACCAGAGCACCAGGCCCACCACGGTTGCCCGTACTTCCTGGGCGCTGAAAATCAGCGCGAAGGCGAGCAACCCGGAGAACATCACCAGCTCGCGATCCCCGCCCATGAACAGGTTGTCCCGGTTGCCGGCCCGCCGGATGGGAATCGTGCGCAGTGCCATACTTCAGACCTGACCCTGTACCAGGCTGTGCTGAGGCAGCAGCTGTGCCAGCTCGGCGCTGGAGGTGAAGAAGCTCTGCATGATGTTGTTGGCACCCACGATCAGCGCCATTACCAGCACGAGGAAGATCAGGCTACGGAAGAAACCGTTGAGGTCGCCGCCGAAGATGAGCACACCACCGGCTACCACGATGCCAATGATCGACAGGGCAAACGCTACCGGGCCAGTCACCGATTTACGCAGGTTTTCCAGCCAGCTTTCATAGGGCAAACCGCCGCCGGTGCCAGCCGCAAAGGCATTCTCCGGCGCAACCATCACTGCCAGCAGCAGGAAGCTGAAGGCCAGGTAGCCAAACGTTTGGGCATTGAAACGGAACAGCGAAGTGTTGGCGTGCATGTGCAGTGTTTTCCTTAAAGATTGCGCATGATGTAGCGGCCGTTGTCGTACCCGGAAACCTCGAGGATTTCCTGAATGCGGCGGCCTTCTGGGGTTCTGGCGATGGAGATGACGACGTGAACCGCTTCGCCAATTAGCGGTTCGATTTCGGCCGGGGCCGATTTATTGCGGGAAACCAGGGATTTGAGGCGGGTCAGCCCCTCGCTGGCGCTGTTGGCGTGCAACGTCGCCGCGCCGCCAGGGTGGCCGGTGTTCCAGGCATCGATCAGGTCGAGCGCTTCTTCACCGCGCACCTCGCCCACCAAGATGCGATCCGGGCGCATGCGCAGGGAGGTCTTGAGCAAGTGGGTCATGCTCACATCGACGGTGGTGTGGTACTGCACGAAGTTCTTGGCTGCGCACTGGATCTCGCCGGTGTCTTCGATGATGAAGACCCGCTCGCTGGGGAACTCCACGACCATTTCGTTGATGACGGCGTTGACCAGGGTGGTCTTGCCGGTGCCGGTACCGCCGATGACCAGGATGTTGCGGTGATCGCGGATGGCGCGCTTGATGGCGTCGCACTGGATCGGGGTCATGATCCCCGATTCGACATATTGGTCCAGGGTGTAGATGGCCACCGCCTTCTTACGGATGGCAAAGGTGGCCGCACGCACCACGGGCGGCAGTTGGCCGGCGAAGCGAGAACCGTCCAGCGGCCACTCGCCCTCGAGCAACGGCTTGCTGCGGGTCACTTCCTTGCCGTGGAAGCCGGCCACGGTCTTGATGATGGACTCGGCCTGGGCCGGGCGCAGGTCGCCGATGTGCCTCATCGGCTTGCCCAACTGCTCCAGCCAGAGTTTGCCGTCGCCATTGCACATCAGCTCAACGGTCTGCGGATCGTTGAGTGCATCGATGATGAGGGGGCCGGCATCGCGCTCCAGTTTCTTTTTAGCGCGCTCTTTCAGGCTGGCAGTTTCTGCGATTTCCACACTTGATCGTCCATGAAAATAGATACCGCCCCAAGGTCTTGGGGAGGGCACTCCAAATGTTTTCTCGTGCAGTTCTTTGAACTAATGGCGAAGCGGAATGTCACCGCCCGCGAACTAGCCTGCAATTGCAGAATTTGTTCGTGTTATGCGAGCCACTTCACAAGGGCGCGCAGGTTACCCGGCAACAATTACTAACGAAAGAGTCGATCTCTTACAGCTTTGTAAGCTTTCTCTTACACGCTTGGGACTAACGTCCCATTGACTAGTCAGACAGGAATGGCTGCAGGCACCGTAAAATCTGGGCTTAACAGAACATCTATATTAATTTGATATTTAATTGCCACTATCTTTGCCAGTATTAAATGGCTTGAAAAATTTGACAGAGTTCACACTTGCACGCGACGTATTCTTACGTAAACGCCGGCAGGGAAAGTTAATCCAGTATGAATATAGGCTCGTCAGGCACCGTAACTTCACCGCCGCCGCTGAAGTGCCATTGAGTAATGGCAATTAGATGCCACTTTGATATCTAGGGTGCCAGTTCGGCGTTATGGGCGGGCATTCAGAACAATGCCAACTGGCCACCAGGCGGGCAGAATTTCGAGCAATCGAGCGCCTGTGCTTCGCGCCCTTCGAATGCCAGTTTGCGCATGGCTTTGGCGAACCGCTGCGCCAGCAGCTCGGCGAAAATGCCCTCGCCACGCATGCGTGCACCAAAGCGACTGTCATACAGTTCACCGCCGCGGCTCTGGCGTATCAGGCTCAACACATGGGCCGCACGCTGGGGGTAGTGGTCCTGCAACCACTGCTCGAACAGCGGCGCCACCTCCAGCGGCAAGCGCAACATCATGTAGGCAGCGCTTTGCGCACCGGCCTCCTTGGCGGCCTCCAGCAAGCGCTCCAGTTCACTGTCGTTGATCATCGGTATCATCGGCGAACACAAGACCCCCACCGGCACACCCGCCTCGCGCAACACCCGGATCGCCCGCAACCTCGCCTTGGGCGATGCCGCACGTGGCTCAAGCACCCGCTTGAGGTCGTCGTCCAGCGTCGTCAGGCTGATCATCACCCGCACCAGCCGCTGGCTGGCCATCTCGGACAACAGGTCGAGGTCACGCAGCACCAGCGACCCCTTGGTGACGATGGTCACCGGGTGGCGGAAGCGCAGCAGCACTTCAAGCAAGCGCCGGGTCAGCAGGTGGTCACGCTCGATTGGCTGGTAAGGGTCGGTGTTCGAGCCCAGGTTGATCGGCGCGCAAACATAGCCCGGTTTGCTCAACTGCTGTTCGAGCACGTCGGCAGCATTGGTCTTGGCGATCAGCTTGGTCTCGAAATCCAGGCCTGGGGACAGGTCCCAATACGCGTGCGAGGGGCGGGCATAGCAGTAGATACAACCATGCTCGCAACCTCGATAGGGGTTGATGGACCGGTCGAAGGGCAGGTCGGGCGAGGTGTTGCGGCTGATGACGGTCTTGGCGGTTTCGACCCGCACCTCGGTGCCTTGGGTCAGCGGTACTTCCTGGTACCAGCCGTCATCCTGCGCAACCGAATGGTTCGGGGCAAAGCGGTTGTGTGGGTTATGCGCCGTGCCACGGCCTTTTTGCGGTGCTGGAGGAATCATCATCCACCCCTATACTGTATCCATATACAGTATAGGTGGCACGCGGTTTATTCCAGCGCCTCTGGTCAGGTCAGGCCGTACCAACGTGCATAGGCGGCGTGGCTGGGCAGGCGCCCGAGGAAGGCTTCAATGCCATCACGCAGGGGCTGCGAGGCACCGGGTTCGAACAGTGTCTCTTGCAGCGCGCGCCCCGTTTCGCGGTCGAGCAAGCCGTGTGCTTCGAAACGCGTGAACAGGTCGAAGGCATGCACATCTGCCCACAGGTAGGCGTAAAAGCCGGCATCGTAGCCAGTGACCAAGTGATCGAAGGCATGCGCGGGGTGCTCGAAATCCGCCAAAGGCCAGTAGCCGCAAAGGCTGCGGGCTTGCTGCAGGCGCTGCTCAAGCGTTCTGCCGTCATGGGGCGCGCCATGCAGGTCGAGGTCGAACAGCGCCAGGCTCAGGTCGCGGCCGATTTCCTCGATGCCTTCCTGCTTGAACTGGCTCAGGTATGCCTCAGCCTGGTCCTCGCTTAGCGCACTGCCATCCTCACGCTGCGCCGCGATACCCGCCAGGTAGCGCGCATCCCACACCCAACGCTCCAGCAGCTTACTGCACAGCTCCGCGCCATCATTGCCCAGCTCGGTCACATTGGACATAACATGGTTGGTGGTACGCACCAACAGGTGGTGCAGGGCATGGCCGAATTCGTGGTACAGCTTGCGCAGCGACAGGTGATCGAGCAACGGCTCGGCGCCCGCCAGTGCAGCGGGGATATCGCTGTTCACCACCACCACCGCAGGCTGGTAGATGCCTTCGGCATCGATGCGTCGGTTACGCACATAGGTGGTGAACACGGCGTCGGGCTGTTTGCCGGCGTGTTGCACCGCGTCCAGGTACAGCAGGCCTATGCACGCGTGGTCTTGCCAGACCTCGAAGCTTTGCACGCTGTCGTCCCAGGTAGCCAAGGGTTGGGGTCGCAGTTCAAGTGCAAACAGTTGCCGGGCCAGGCCAGTCAAGGCGGTGACCACTGCGCTCAACGGGAAGTACTCACGGAATGCCTCATTAGTGCTGGCGTCGCCCGCTGTGGCCTGTAGGTAGCTGATGTCCCAAGGCTGAACAGGCCCCAGGTTTTGCGCAGTCGCCTGCTGTTGAAGCTTCGTGCGCCACTGCGCCATTGCCGGCTTCACTGCCGCTGCCAGGCTCTGGAGAAAATCACCAACCTCGCTGAGTGACCCGGCGCTCTTGCTGCGAAGGCTCAGTTCGACGTGGTTGGCAGCACCCAACAGGCGGGCTTTTTCATCCAGGCATTCGGCCAGTTGCTGCAGATGGGTCCCGTTATCCTGCGCCAGATCGGTGCTGACGCCACGGGTATGAAAGGCGCGGTAGAGCCGTTCACGCAAGGGGCGGTGGGCTGCCTGGCGCAGCACGGCCTCGGTGGATGCGCTTTCGCAGGCGACCAGCCAGCCTTGCTCGCCGGCCTCCTCGGCGCGCACCGCCAGCTCTTCACGCAGCCTAGGTGGCAGGCCACGCAATTCGGCTTCATCATCGACCCGCAGCCCTGGCCGGTCGAGGTGGCCTAAGAACGCTTGGCGCAGGTTGCCGATCTGCGTCTGTAACTCGACCAGGCGCGCCTTGTCGGCTGCGCCGAGCGCAACGCCACTGCTGGCGAACTTGTCCAGGTGCCAACTCAGGGTGGCGCGCTGCTGCGCAGCCAGGTTCACGCCATGGGCACTGCTGGCCAAGCGTGCGTAGAGTGCCTGCAGGCTGGCGTTGGTGAATTTTTGATCGAAGCGTGCGACCGTTCGGGCGTAGAAGTCGATAACCGCCTCGCCCCAGCTCGGCGCCTTACCCATCAGTGGCATCACGGCATAGAGCACCGCCAGCAATTGCGCATCCAGCTCATCGACTGCCAACACCAGGTCATCCCAGGTGGGCAGCGCCTGTTGCCGTTCGATGATGCGAGCGATGCCTTGTTCGTGCGCGTTCAGCACATGATCGAATGCCGCCTGCATGTTCTGCAGGGTGATCGCGGAATAATCGACGGGGGTCTTGCTGCCTTGCAGGAGGGGATTGTCCATGACGCATCGCCTTGCTCAGTGGGGGAGCGGGCGAGCATGCCTACCTGGCAGGGCGGTAGAGGCTTGATTATCTACCACCCGGCCAGGCAGGCCGGCCTTATTCGGCCGGTTTCTTCAGCTTCGGATTGGGGAAGAACTGCACGGTCTGCACCTTGGCCGGCGCCGGCTTGGGCGCCAGGTGGTTGACCCGCGTGCCGAGCTCCGAAGGCACCGACAGCCCTTGTTCATTCAGGGTATCGGTGAAGCCGCAGGCCACGCACTCGCGGTGCGGCACGCCATCTTCGTTCCACATCATCAGCTTGTCGGGCTCGCTGCACGCCGGGCAGACCGCCCCGGCGATAAAGCGCTTCTTGGTCTTGTTCACAGCTACCTCACTCATGCCGCCGCGTCCTCGCTCAGCCCGCAGTGGCGCAGCAATGCATCAATGGAAGGCTCACGGCCACGGAAGTCGACGAACAGCACCATCGGCTCACGCGAACCACCCCGCGCCAAGATCGCCTCGCGGAAGGCACGGCCGGTCTCGGCATTCAGCACGCCTTCTTCCTCAAAGCGCGAGAACGCGTCAGCCGACAGCACTTCAGCCCACTTGTAGCTGTAGTAGCCCGCGGCATAACCGCCCGCGAAGATGTGCGCGAAGCTGTTGGGGAAACGGTTGTACGCCGGTGGACGCATCACTGTGACCTCGTCGCGCACGCCTTCGAGCACGTCCAGCACGCTACGGCCATCGCCGTGGGTGGCGTGCAGCTCGAAGTCGAACAGCGAGAATTCCAGCTGGCGCACCATCATCATGCCCGACTGGAAGTTTTTCGCCGCCAGCATCTTGTTCAGCAGGTCTTGGGGCAGGGCAGCGCCCGTTTCGTAATGGCCGGAGATCAGCGCCAGGCCTTCCGGCTCCCAGCACCAGTTCTCCATGAACTGGCTCGGCAACTCGACCGCGTCCCAGGCCACGCCATTGATGCCAGACACACCGGCATGTTCGATGCGGGTCAGCAGGTGGTGCAGGCCGTGGCCGAACTCGTGGAACAGGGTGGTGACTTCATCGTGGGTCAACAGCGCTGGCTTGCCGGGTGCGGCAGGGGTGAAGTTGCACACCAGGTTGGCCACCGGGCTCTGCAGCGCGCCTTCAACGGTGCGGCGACGGTCACGGGCACCGTCCATCCAGGCGCCACCGCGCTTGTTGGCGCGGGCATACAGGTCGAAGAAGAAGCGGCCGACGTGTTGGCCGTTTTCCTTGATTTCGAACAGACGTACATCCGGGTGCCAGCTGTCGAAGCCTTTGAGCTCGGCGATTTCGATGCCGTACAGGCGCTGAACGATGCTGAACAGGCCCGACAGTACCTTGTCGATCGGGAAGTAGGCACGCAGGGTTTCCTGCGACACGCTGTAGCGTTGCTCGCGCAGCTTCTCACCAAAGTAACCGGCATCCCAGCTGGACAGCTGCGGACAGCCCTGCTCGGCAGCGTAAGCCTTGAGCTGCTCCAGGTCTTGGGCAGCGAACGGCTTGGAGCGCTTGGCCAGGTCACGCAGGAAGCTCAGCACCTGGTCGCTGGACTCGGCCATCTTGGTGGCCAGGCTCAGCTCGGCGTAGTTCGGGTAGCCCAGCAGCTTGGCCAGTTCCTGACGCAAGTCGAGGATTTCCTGCATCACCGGGCCATTGTCGAACTGGCCGGCATTAGGGCCTTGGTCCGAGGCGCGGGTGCAGTAGGCGGCATACAGCTCTTCGCGCAGGGCGCGGTCGCTGGCGTAGGTCATCACCGCGTAATAGCTGGGGAATTCCAGGGTGATCAGCCAGCCGTCCAGGTCTTTGGCCTGGGCTGCGGCCGCCATCTGTGCCTTGGCCGAATCGGTCAGGCCGTCCAGCACGGCTTCGTCGGTGACGTGCTTGGTCCAGGCCTGGGTGGCATCGAGCAGCTGGTTGGAGAACCGGCTGCCAAGCTCGCTGAGCTTGCTCTGCACTTCGGCATAGCGCTGCTGCTTGTCGGCCGGCAGGTCGATGCCCGACAGGCGGAAGTCGCGCAGGGCATGTTCGAGGATGGTCTTCTGCGCCACGTCGAAACTCGCCGCTTCCGGGCTGTTGACCAGCGCCTCGTAGGCTTCGAACAGCGCACGGTTCTGGCCCAGTTCGGTAGAGTAGGCACTCAGCGCTGGCAGGCAAGACTCGTAGGCCTCGCGCAATTCCTTGCTGTTGCACACAGCATTGAGGTGGCTGACCGGGCTCCAGGCAGCGCCCAGGCGGTCATTCAGTTCGTCCATGGCCAGCACCAGGCCAGCCCAGGTAGGGTTCTTGCCCTGCTTTTCGAGGATATCGGCAATGGCTTTGCGGTTGTCGGCCAGGATCTCTTCGATCGCCGGCAGCACGTGTTCGGCGCGGATCGCCGAGAAGGGCGGCAGATCGTAGGGCTGCAGAAGCGGGTTGGTCGCACTCACGGTTTGGATACCTTGGCAGAAGAAACACTGGACCATCTTAATTACAATCGACGCCGACCGCAGCAGGCAGCCTGCCTATCGGCACAGATGAGAGACCCTATCATGGCCATTCGAAGCTTCCAGCAACACACTCCGATAGTTGCACCACGGGCCTTCGTCGACCGCTCGGCGGTGGTGATGGGCGACGTGGAGATTGGCGAAGACAGCTCGGTCTGGCCCTTGACTGTAGTACGCGGCGACATGCACCGCATCCGCATCGGCGCACGCACCAGCGTGCAGGACGGCAGCGTGCTGCACATCACCCATGCCGGCCCTTTCAACCCGGATGGCTTCCCGCTGATCATCGGCGATGAAGTGACCATCGGTCATAAGGTGATGCTGCATGGCTGTACCCTGGGCAACCGGATCCTGGTCGGCATGGGCAGCACCATCATGGACGGCGCCATCGTCGAGGACGAGGTGATCATCGGCGCCGGCAGCCTGGTACCGCCCGGCAAGCGCCTGGAGAGCGGCTTCCTGTATGTGGGCAGCCCGGTAAAACAGGCCCGGCCGCTGACCGACAAAGAACGCGCGTTCTTCCCGTACAGCGCCAGCAATTACGTCAAGCTCAAGGACCAGCACCTGGCCGAAGGCTACGACCAACCAGAATGACTTGAGTGGAATCGCTTACATGCACCAGCAGAACATCCTCTTCGACCTTGATGGCACCCTGACCGACCCACGGTTGGGCATCACCCGCTCCATCCAGTACGCCTTGGCCAAACTGGGCATCGATGAACCCGACCTGGCCCGCCTCGAACACTTCATCGGCCCGCCCTTGCTGCAGGCGTTCATGCAGTTCTATGGCTTTGACGAAGCCAAGGCGTGGGAGGCGGTCAATTTTTATCGCGAGCGTTTCCGCGTCACTGGCCTGTACGAAAACCAGGTGTTCGAGGGCGTACCGGAGCTGCTCGAGGCCCTCAATGGCCAAGGGCGCACACTGTATGTAGCCACCTCCAAGCCTTGGGAATTCGCCCGCGAGATTGCTCGACACTTTGCGTTCGACCATCACTTCAAGGTGATTTATGGCAGTGAGCTGGACGGCACCCGTACCAACAAGGTCGAGTTGATTCGCCACTTGCTCGACGAGGAAGGGCTGGACCCGGCGCAAACGCTGATGATCGGCGATCGCAAGCACGACCTGATCGGCGCCCGCAGCAATGGGCTGCAGGCGGTGGCGGTGGGGTATGGGTTTGGTAGCGAAGAAGAGTTGACGGCCCAAGCGCCGGAGTTTCATTTCGCTACGTTGGCCGAGATGCATCGGGCCTTCATTAACGCCTGATAATGATTGGGGCTGCTTTGCAGCCCATTCGCGGGGCAAGCCCGCTCCCACAGGTACCGCATCGCTATGAATGGCAGTGCAAAACTTGTGGGAGCGGGCTTGCCCCGCGAATGGGCCGCACAGCGGCCCCAAAATCTCATTGGGTAACCACAAACCGCGCCAACGCCGCCTTACGCGCTTCAACCGGCAACCGCCCAAGCGCCTCAACGCGCTCATAAAACCGCCCCCAATCCCCCCCAACCTCACCAAACACCGCCGCAAACGCCGGCACCCATTGGTCATACAGCCCAAACGGCAGCAGCTTGGCATTGCTCATCGGCCCATACATCCAGGCGTCATAACGCGTGTCGCCCGCCCACTGGCTATCACGCACGGCTCGGTACTCGCGCCGCAACCGCTCGAACTCCGCCTGCTTCGCCACACGCTTGCTCGCGTCATCCAGCGGCCCGGCATACATCTCCTGGAGCCGTTCACGGCTGGCCAGCACCAGCCGAATGAACTGGTCTCGCTGCTGCGCCTGTTCATCCTCGATCGCTGCAAGCCCACGCGCTGCGCGCCATTGCCGCGATCCCTCCTGCTCGACGAAGGTGGCAAACGATTCGTTGAACGCCGTGTCGTCCTGCACATAAAAGCGCTGATGGGCCAGCTCATGGAAAATCAACGACGCCAACCGCTCATCCCCCCAGCCAACCATCGACGACAACAACGGGTCGTCGAACCAGCCCAGGGTCGAATACGCCTCGACGCCGCCCACATACACATCCATACCCGCCTGGCGCATCAACGCCGCCGCGCCACGCGCCGCCCCCTGGCGGTAATAGCCGCGATAGGCCACGCAGCCGGCAATCGGGAAGCAATGCGTCACCGGCTGCAACGACAGTTCAGGCGTGGCGAATACATTCCATACCACGTAGGGGCGCCCCAGGTCGGCGTAAACCCGGTAGCTGCGGTTGTCCGGCAGTTTCAGCTGCTGGCTGGCGAACACCCGGGCCTGTTCGGCATGCTGCAGCCGCGCACGCAACTGCGGGCTGCTGGCCGGGTCTGCCAGCACCTTTTCCACCGGCTGACGCGCGCGCAGTAGCTGCCATTGGCCCTCTGCTAACTGGCCGTAATAGCCGACGCTGCTGCAACCGTTCAGCAGAACGGCCGCCAACACGGGAACAAAACGGGTGAAAAGGCGGTCGAGTGGCCCAGGGCCTGAGCGCTGAAAAAGAAAAAGTCGAAGCATCTGGGACTGTCTGACTCGCTCATGGCCAATACGCTCCAAGACTATCTCGCCAGGGGGGAGTTTCGCCATGCGTCCATTGTTTGCCGCCAGCACACTCATGCTGTTGTCTGCGTGCTCAACCCTGCCGGACCCCGATCCGAACCAGGCCTGGGTCGACCTCACCCCCGTTGACGAGACGTCGCTGCACGCCGTGCAGGTGGACGAACGCGACTGGGCTGACACACGCTATTTCGAAGTTGCCCCCGGCAGCCACGAACTGACCGTGCGCTACCAGTTCCCGGTCACCCCGAGCAATATCGGCCCGGTCAACGAGCCGCTGTGGCGCGATTGCCAGCTCAACCTCACCTTCAAAGACTTCAGCGCCGGCCAGCGCTACCAGTTGCAGGCGGGCAGCATTGGCTTCCGCCCCTGGATCAAACTTTACGACCACCAGCAAAAACTGCTGGGCCAAGGCCTGCCAGCGGGCTGTCAGCGCACCTGAACCCCGCAAACGGCGCTATGCTTGTAACTTGTGAATCGCAAGTGGGAGTTTTGCCATGCGCCAGCCCATGATGCTGATCGCCCTCAGTGCACTGGGGGCTTGCGCCAGCCCCTTGCCGCCCGTCGACCCCAAGCAGGCCTGGGTCGAGCTTTCCACCATCACCCCCGGCAGGGTCCTCATGGCCGACCGCCTCGACGGTCAGCGGCTGGAGGATGGCCGATACTTCCAGGTAACGCCTGGCAAGCACGAGCTGGTGGTGCGTTTCGATTATGAGATTTACGGCGGGGGCATCATGTCCCAGCCGAGGGACCGTACCTGTTATCTGACGGTGCGCTATGACAATTTCAAAGCCGGCGAACGCTACCGCCTAGAGGCCCGGGCGCCGGTGATGGAGCCGCAGGTGCTGCTGTACGACGCCAGCCGCAAGGTGCTGGTGAACGAGCCCAGCAACGTGTTTTGCATTCCGTGACGTTGGGGGCGCTTTGCGCCCATTTCGCGACGCAAGGCCGCTCCCACAGTCAGTCATGTACCTGTAGGAGCAGCCTTGCGTCGCGGGCCGCAAAGCGGCCCCAGCATTCAGACGCTACCGGTCGTTCTTCTGGTAGATGATCTTCTTGGTGCCACCCTCGCAGCTACCCACGACCATGTTCGGGTCCTTGACCTCGCTGTTGGGCACGATTTCCAGGGTGTAGGACGTTACGCCCTGGGCCTGGATCTTGGCCTCGATCTCGGCTTTCAATTCTTCGCACGGCTTCACTGCCGCCAGCGTAGAGGTGGCGAGCAGGGAGGCCAACACGGCGATTGCTACGCGGATCATGGAACGGCTCCTGAAAGGGCAGTCGTGCTGCCATTGCTGGTTAGACTACAGCAAACCGCCCTCGTTGCGCCGCCTAGCCCACCAGCGAGGCATCCAGGCTGATGGTGGCATTGAGCACCTTCGACACTGGGCAACCGGCCTTGGCCTTGTTGGCGATTTCAAGGAACTGCGCCTCGCTCGCGCCCGGCACCTTGGCCTTCAGGATCAGGTGCACGGCAGTGATGGCAAAGCCGTCGGCCTGCTTGTCCAGCGTCACCTCGGCAATGGTATCGATGCGGTCTGCGGTCAGCCCCGCTTCACCCAGCATCATCGACAGCGCCATCGAGAAGCAACCGGCATGGGCAGCGCCGATCAGCTCTTCCGGGTTGGTGCCGGGTGAGCCTTCGAAACGGGTATTGAAGCCGTACGGGTTCTGCTTGAGCGCGCCGCTTTCAGTGGAAAGCAAGCCTTTGCCGTCCTTCAGGCCGCCTTGCCAGATCGCCGATGCTGTCTTTTTCATGATGCCTCCTGGTCGCTACGTTTACATATCTTGGGGTGACATGCTTAAGGGTTCAGAGGTCGGCTACCTACGGCAAGTTCAGATCAATCTGACCGCAAGCATTGAATCCACCGAATGTGCCCATACAGAGTTCAAAAGGCCTCTGGCCAACCACCTTCAAGGAGGCTCCGATGACGCAGCTGCGTGACCTGAAAATTTCCACCCTCGACCTCGTGCCCGTGCGCGCCGATGGCGGGCCGGCGCAGTCGCTGCGTAACTCGCTGGACCTTGCACAGCACGCGGAACGCTTCGGCTACAACCGCTTCTGGGTCGCCGAGCACCACAACATGGATGGCATTGCCAGTTCCGCGACCTCGGTGTTGCTCGGCTACCTGGCGGGCGGTACCTCGACCATTCGTGTCGGTTCCGGTGGCGTGATGCTGCCCAACCACGCGCCGCTGGTAATCGCCGAACAGTTCGGCACCTTGGCCAGCCTGTACCCAGGCCGCATCGACCTGGGCCTGGGCCGCGCCCCTGGCTCCGACCAGATGACCGCCCGGGCCCTGCGCCGCGAGCGCTCCGGCAGTGCGGACGACTTCCCCGATGATGTCGAAGAGCTGTCGCGCTACCTCGGCCCGCGCACCGATGATCAAAAAGTGATCGCCGTGCCAGGGCATGACACCGAGGTGCCAATGTGGCTGCTCGGCTCAAGCCTGTTCAGTGCGCAGTTGGCCGGCATGCGCGGTATGCCCTATGCGTTCGCCTCGCATTTTGCGCCGCGCTACATGCACGAAGCGATTCGCGTCTATCGCAACCATTTCAAACCCTCCACCACGCTGGACAAGCCTTATGTGATGCTCGGTATTCCGATGGTGGTGGCCGACACCGACGAGCAGGCCGAGTACCTGGCCACGTCGGTGTACCAGCGCATTCTTGCCCTGATTCGCGGGCAGAGCCTGATGCAGCGTCCGCCCGTGCCAAGCATGGATGGGCTGTGGCTACCCCACGAGCGCGATGCGGTGATGAGCTTCCTCGGCCTGGCCATGATTGGCAGCCCGCAGAAGGTGCGGGCCAACGTCGAGGTGCTGCTGGAACAGACCGGCGCGGATGAGCTGATCTTTACCTGCGACTTGTATGAGCATGCGGACCGGGTCAGGTCCTATGAACTGATGGCAGAGGCCTTGAAGGCCTAGTAGCCCGCCTCGCGGGTAACCCCGCGAAGAGGCCGTCACTCAACCACGCCGGTAGACAATTTCCTTGGTACCGGCTTCACAGCTGCCAATCACCTTGCCCGCTGCATCGCCTTTCTTGACGATCTCCAGCGTGTAGCCATGCACGCCTTTGGCATCCAGCTTGGCGGCAAGCTCTGCCTTCAGTTCTTCACACGGCTTGCCCGCCGCCAGCGCACCACCCGCCAGTGCCATCAGGCCCGCCGCCAGAATCAGTTTCTTCATCGATCGCTTTCCTTGTACAGATGAAAATCAAAGAGGGCGCCGGCAACGGCGCCCCCTCTCTATTACCCCATCTTGCCGGCGCCAGCTAGCCCGGTACTGCTTCAGCTATTGGCAATCCGAAACCCGACCTTGAGCGTGACCTGGAAGTGCGCCGCCTTGTTGTCATGGATATGACCCCGGGTGTCGATCACTTCGAACCATTCCAGGTGCTTGATGCTCTTGCCCGCTTCGGCCAGGGCATTGTTGATCGCGTCCTCGATGCTGGTGGGCGACGACCCAACCAGTTCGATCTTCTTGTACGTGTGATGATCGGACATGTGCACTCTCCTTGGATGACGGTGAAATTGAGCCTAGCAGCGCAGGCCTGGTTTACCTGCGAGCCGTCGCCAGGGATGAAAGTTCGATCGCACTTTCGCCGCGCGGTGCAGTCGCAATCCTTACAGCCCATCCCCGAAGGAGAGTCAACATGCACCGCAACTCGCTGCGTAAAACATCCCTGGAAAGCATGGAAGCCGAGATCGAAAGCCTTCTGAAATCGCTGGAAAACCTCAAACACGATGCCTCGGAGGAATCCCAGAAGTCGGTGAAGGCAATCCGCAGCAACGCCGAGAGCGCTCTCAAACATTCGCGCAGCCTGCTGAGCGACGCCTACGAGGAAGTGAAGACCCGCACTCGCCAAACCGGCATCGCCACCCGTGACTACGCCCAGGAACACCCCATCACCACCGCCGGGGTAGCCGTGGGTGCCTTGGGCCTGCTGGCGGCTTGGCTGCTGTACAAGCGCAACTAAGCGATCTGCAGCCGCAATTCCTGGCGCAGCCATTGCGCCAGTTGCTCGGCGCGCCCATCCGCGGCGCGCCGTGGCACCCACAGCGCCAGCGCGGCGTGCGTGGGTGAAAAGCCCCAAGGGGCCGCCAACCTCCCAGCCCGCAGATCATCCGCCACCAACTGCTGCGGCGCGATCGCGACCCCCAGCCCGGCCACTGCGGCCTCCAGCAAGTAGTACAGGTGTTCGAAGGCCTGGCCGAACGGCAATGCGCCCGGCTCGAGCCCGTGCTGCGCCGCCCACGCAGGCCACGCCTGCGGGCGTGAGGTGGTGTGCAGCAGCGACTCGCCCAGCAAAGCCTGGGGTGCCGCGCCGCGCAAACGCTCGAAGCCGGCGAAGTGGGGGCTGAGCACAGGCCCGATGCGTTCTTCGGCCAACACGTGCACCTGCATGTCCGCCGGCCACGGTGGCTCGGCAAACACCAGCAAGGCGTCCAGGCCTGGTCGCCGCGGGTCCAGGTCGCCTTCCCCGGCAGACAGGTGCAGGCGCAGCTCCGGCAGGTCGGCCTTGAGCCGCCCAAGCCTGGGGATGAACCACCGCGCCAGCAGGCTACCGGAACAGCCAAGGACGAACGGCGCCTCGCTGTTATCCCGGCTCAACTCGGCACACACACCCCGCAACCTGTCGAATGCCTCGCCACTGGCATCGCGCAGGCGCATGCCAGCATCTGTGAGTTTGATGCCACGCCCATCCTTGACGAACAGGGCAATGCCCAAGTGCTCTTCAAGCACTTTGATCTGCCGGCTGACCGCGCCGTGCGTCACATGCAGCGCTTCGGCCGCCTGGCTGACGCTGTTAAGCCGGGCAGTCGCCTCGAAGGCCCGAAGGGCATTGAGCGGGGGAAGGTCCTGGGCCATTGTCTTGTGAGTTTTCCTGACAGGTTTGCGCAATCTTATCGGTTTTCAGACGGGCGTTGCGTGGTTAGAGTAAAGCCCATCACTCATTCATTACGCCTTGGAGCGCCCCATGACCCAGACTCAATACCGCCCTGGCCCAGACGCCAACGGCCTGTTCGGCTCGTTCGGCGGCCGCTACGTGGCAGAAACCCTGATGCCACTGGTACTGGACCTGGCCCGCGAATACGAAGCCGCCAAGGCCGACCCGAAGTTTCTCGAAGAGCTGGCGTACTTCCAGCGCGACTACATCGGCCGCCCGAACCCGCTGTACTTCGCCGAGCGCCTGACCGAGCACTGTGGCGGGGCAAAAATCTTCTTCAAGCGTGAAGAGCTCAACCACACCGGCGCGCATAAGGTGAACAACTGCATCGGCCAGGTGCTGCTGGCCAAGCGCATGGGCAAAAAACGCCTGATCGCCGAAACCGGTGCCGGCATGCACGGCGTGGCCACCGCCACCGTCGCCGCCCGCTTTGGCCTGCCTTGTGTCATCTACATGGGCGCCACCGACATCGAGCGCCAGCAAGCCAACGTGTTCCGCATGAAGCTGCTGGGCGCCGAAATCGTCCCGGTCACCGCCGGTACCGGCACCCTGAAAGACGCCATGAACGAGGCCCTGCGCGACTGGGTCACCAACGTCGAAGACACCTTCTACCTGATCGGCACCGTCGCCGGCCCGCACCCGTACCCGGCCATGGTCCGCGACTTCCAGTCGATCATCGGCAAGGAAACCCGTGCCCAGTTGCAAGAGAAGGAAGGGCGCCTGCCCGACAGCCTGGTGGCCTGCGTCGGTGGCGGCTCCAACGCCATGGGCCTGTTCCACGAATTCCTTGAAGAGCCAAGCGTGCAGATCATCGGCGTCGAAGCCGGCGGCCATGGCGTGCACACCGACAAACACGCCGCCAGCCTGAACGGCGGCGTACCCGGCGTGCTGCACGGCAACCGCACCTACCTGCTGCAGGACGCTGACGGCCAGATCACCGACGCCCACTCGATTTCCGCCGGCCTCGACTACCCAGGCATCGGCCCGGAGCACGCTTACCTGCATGAAGTGAAGCGCGTCGAGTACGTCAGCATCACCGACGACGAAGCGCTCGATGCGTTCCACGCCACCTGCCGCCTGGAAGGCATCATCCCGGCCCTGGAAAGCTCCCACGCCCTGGCCGAGGCGATCAAGCGCGCACCGAACCTGCCCAAGGACCACCTGATGGTCGTGTGCCTGTCCGGGCGCGGCGACAAAGACATGCAAACCGTGATGAACCACATGGCCGCCCAGGAGAAACAGGCATGAGCCGTCTTGAACAACGCTTCGCCGCACTCAAGGCCGAAGGCCGTTCGGCACTGGTCACCTTCGTTACCGCGGGCGACCCGGGCTATGACGCTTCGCTGCGCATCCTCAAGGGCCTGCCGGAAGCCGGCGCCGACGTGATCGAGCTGGGCATGCCGTTCACCGACCCGATGGCCGATGGCGTGGCCATTCAGCTAGCGACCCTGCGTGCACTGGAAGCCGGCCAGACCTTGGCCAAGACCCTGCAGATGGTTCGTGAATTCCGCGTGGGCAACCAAGCCACGCCGATCGTGTTGATGGGTTACTACAACCCGATCCACCGCTTTGGCGTGGAAAAGTTCGTGGCAGAAGCCAAGGAAGCCGGCGTCGATGGCCTGATCATCGTCGACCTGCCGCCCGAGCATGATGCCGAGCTGGCCACCCCGGCCCAGGCTTCGGGCATCGACTTCATCCGCCTGACCACCCCGACCACCGACGACGCACGCCTGCCGCGCGTGCTTGAGCGCAGCTCCGGGTTCGTCTATTACGTGTCCGTCGCCGGTGTGACCGGCGCGGGCTCGGCAACCACCGAGCACGTGACCGAAGCCATTGCCCGCCTGCGTCGGCATACCGACCTGCCGATCAGCGTTGGTTTTGGCATTCGTACCCCGGAGCAGGCTGCGAACATCGCCCGCCTGGCCGATGGTGTGGTGGTGGGGTCGGCGCTGGTCGACAAGATCGCTCATGCCAAGGATGCCGATCAGGCCGTCAATGATGTGCTGAGCCTGTGCTCGGCGTTGGCTGAAGGCGTGCGCGGCGCCCGCCGCTAAACCGCGTCGCCTGCTTCGCGGGCAAGCCCGCTCCCACAGTGACCGCGCCGCTCTTGAAGGCTGTGCAGGACCTGTGGGAGCGGGCTTGCCCGCGAAGAGGCCAGCACAGGCTATAAAGGCCTATCCGCCAAAAATCGACAGCTTCAGCGGCCGCACAGCCCCCATCCAGATCGCATGATCCCGGTGATCCGCCAGCTCATCCCCGGTCAGCGGGTGCAGAAACACCACCAACCCCTTGCGGTACAGCGCCAGCCACGGCAACACCACCCCCACCACTTCAGGCCCGAACGCCAGCTGGCAACTCCAGTCCGGATGCGGCCCCACGGGTTGCTGGTGCATGCGCCCCATGGTCACGGGGAACAGCCGCGCCGCCTCCTCGCACAGTTCTCGCGCCTGCTCGAGGGTCGATGCGTCGTAGTACACGTGGGCGTGATAGCCCTTGATCCTTTGCACGATAACTCCTGATTGCGGTCAAACCATCACCCCCTGCAAAGGAAGTGATGCAGTGAAAAACGCCGAAACCCCAGTATTCAAGCTGGTCCTGTTCGGGGCCGAGTCCAGCCTTGGCAGTGCGCTGATTACCGAGCTGCTGTCACGCCAGCACGAAGTGACCGCCGTGGTCGATGACCTCAACCGCCATGCGCCACGCCCTGGCCTGCATTTCAAGATAGGCGGGCTGGCGAGTGCCGACCAGGCGGAGCAGGGTGCCGCAGGCGGCTCGGCGGTAGTTGCCTTGGTGTCAGCCTTGGCACCCGGTGACCTGCCTGCGCAATGGCAGATGAGCGAAGCGCTGGTGGCCGGGCTTGCGCGTACGACTATACGCCGGCTGTTGCTGGTGGGCGATTTCGATGTGCTGGACAGGCCAGGTGATTACACCGATGAAGCGCGTGAAGGCGTGGACCAGGTTGTCGATGGGCTGCAGCGCAGCGCATTGCACTGGACCCTGATCAATGCACCCCAGACGTTGGTCGACCTGGAGAGGGTAGCGGCGGGGATGGCCGATATGCTGGACTTGGGGTTGCATCGGGGCGAGCATCTCAACTTCGTATCCTGAGGCCTCTTCGCGGGGCAAGCCCGCTCCCACAAGTACTGCACAGCTATCCAATCCTGTGGTGTACCGGTGGGAGCGGGCTTGCCCCGCGAAGAGGCCCTCAAGCCTCACGCTCATCCTCCAGCCAATCGACAAACCGCTCAATCAGCGCCCCACGCCGCTTGCGCGGTGGCAAAACCGCGTAATACCCGCGTTCCGAGCGCAAACTGCCCTCCAAAGGCCGACACAGCAGCCCCTGTTCAACCAGCCCATCGACCAGGTGCCCCCAGCCAATCGCCACCCCTTGCCCGGCAATCGCCGCCTGGATCAACAAGGTGTAGTTATCAAAACGCAACTGCCCCGGCGGCGGTGGGCTGTCTACGCCAAACCCACGAAACACACCCGCCCAATCAAACCAACGGCTGGCCTGCTCACCGCGCAGGTGAAGCAACGGCAAACGCTGCAAAGCCACGGCTGACAAGGGTTTGCCATGAGTCAGGCGGGGGCTGCAGACCGGGAATACCTCCTCATCGAACAACCACCGGCTCTCGCCTTGATGAAAACGCCCGTCACCAAACAGCACCGCCACATCGATATCCGGCCGCAGCATCGCCTGGCTGCGCTCACCCGTTACCAGGCTCACATCCACCTGTGGATAAGCTTCATGAAAGCGTTGCAACCGGGGCATCAGCCAGAACGCCGCAAAGGCGAAGTCGGTCGCCACCTGAAGCACCTCGCGCTGGCCTCGCCCGCTGACCAAGGCAAGCCCATCGTCCATGGCCTGTAGCCCCTGGTGCACCTGTTCGAACAGCAACTGGCCGGCCTCGGTCAGCGCAATGCCCCGGTAGATCCGGTCGAACAGCCGGGTACCCAGCTGGGCTTCCAGGCGCTTCACCTGCTGGCTCACGGCGGGCTGCGTGGTCCCCAATTCAAGCGCCGCGGCCGTAAAGCCACGCAACCGCGCTGCGGCCTCGAACACACGCAGGGTATCCAACGACAGCTCGCCAAGGCGCTCAAACATAAGCTCAGCTAATCCCAGTCATTGCCCGCCATGGGCTTTACCCATGTTATCCACAGTCGCATCTTGGTAGGCAAGCGGTTCGCATAACCTTCAACGATGGAAGCCAACCATGACGCGCCCGAATATCCTGTTCATCATGGCCGACCAGATGGCCGCCCCCCTGCTGCCGATCTACGCCCCTTCGCCCATCCAGATGCCAAACCTCGCCCGCCTCGCCGACCAGGCGGTGGTGTTCGACTCGGCGTACTGCAACAGCCCGCTGTGCGCACCGTCGCGCTTCACCCTGGTCAGCGGCCAGTTGCCCAGCCGTATTGGCGCTTACGACAACGCCGCTGACTTCCCCGCCGATGTGCCCACCTACGCCCATTACCTGCGCCGTCTCGGCTACCGCACTGCGCTGTCGGGCAAGATGCACTTCTGCGGCCCAGACCAGTTGCACGGCTACGAAGAGCGCCTGACCAGCGATATCTACCCCGCCGATTACGGCTGGGCCGTGAACTGGGACGCCCCGGACGAGCGCCCGAGCTGGTACCACAACATGTCGTCGGTGCTGCAGGCCGGCCCATGCGTGCGCACCAACCAGCTGGATTTCGACGAGGAGGTGGTGTTCAAGGCCCGCCAGTACCTCTACGACCATGTGCGCGAAAACGATGGCCGGCCGTTTTGCCTGACCGTGTCGATGACTCACCCCCACGACCCGTACACCATTCCCAAGCGCTACTGGGATCGCTATGAGGGCGTGGATATACCCATGCCGCGCGCCGAGGTTGATCAGCACGAGCAAGACCCGCACTCGCAGCGCCTGCTCAAGGTCTACGACCTGTGGAACAAGCCCCTGCCTGTGGACAAGATCCGCGATGCCCGCCGCGCCTACTTTGGCGCCTGCAGCTACATCGACGACAACATTGGCCAGTTACTGCAAACCCTTGAGGAATGCGGCTTGGCGGAGGACACGTTGATCGTGTTCTCCGGCGACCACGGCGACATGCTTGGCGAGCGCGGCCTTTGGTACAAGATGCACTGGTTCGAAATGTCGGCGCGCGTGCCACTGCTGATCCACGCCCCCAAACGCTTTGCCGCCGCGCGCGTGAATGCGTCGGTCTCCACCTGCGACCTGCTGCCGACCCTGGTCGAACTGGCCGGCGGTGCCGTGGACACGTCCCTGCACCTGGACGGCCGCTCGCTGCTGGGCCACCTGCAAGGGCAGGGTGGCCACGACGAGGTCATTGGCGAATACATGGCCGAAGGTACGGTCGGCCCACTGATGATGATCCGCCGTGGCCCGTACAAGTTCGTGTACAGCGAAGACGACCCATGGCTACTCTATGACCTGAGCCGCGACCCGCACGAGCGGGAGAACCTCGCCAGCAGCCCCGACCATCAGGCGCTGCTGCAGGCATTTACCGATGAAGCCCGGCAGCGTTGGGACATCCCCACCCTGCGCCAACAGGTCCTGGCCAGCCAGCGCCGCCGCCGCCTGGTGGCCGAAGCCCTGGCCATCGGCAAGCTGAAAAGCTGGGACCACCAACCGTTGGTGGACGCCAGCCAACAGTACATGCGCAACCACATCGATCTCGACGACCTCGAGCGCAAGGCCCGTTATCCACAGCCCGCCCCTCTGGATTGAGAAGAGAGTTCGCCATGCAAAAAATCTCCGCCGCCGTGCTTGCCCTGGCCCTCGGCCTGGGCGCTGCCACGGCTCACGCCGAAGACGCGCAATGCAGCACCGTGAAGATGGCCGACCCCGGCTGGAGCGATATCGCCACCACCAACGCCATCGCCCGCCTGCTGCTGGAACGCCTCGGCTACCAGGTAAAGATCGACAGCCTGGCCGTGCCGATCATCTATGGCGGCCTCAAGGACGGGCGCGTCGATGCCTTCCTCGGCAACTGGATGCCGGCGCACCAGGGGTTTCATGACAAGTTCATCGCCAATGGTGATGTACAGCAGTTGTCGCGCAACCTTGAAGGCACCGAGTTCACCCTCGCGGTGCCCGACTATGTGTGGAACGCCGGGGTCAAAGACTTCGCCGACCTGCAAAAGCACGCTGATCAGTTCGACAAGAAACTGTATGGGATCGGCTCTGGCGCGCCTGCCAACCTGTCGCTGAAAGAAATCATCGACCAGAACCAGTTCGACCTCGGCCAGTGGAAGCTGGTGGAGTCGAGTGAGCAGGCAATGCTCGCGCAAGTGGACCGCGCCGTGAAGAAGCAGCAATTCATCACCTTCCTCGGCTGGACACCGCACCCGATGAACGTGAAGCTGAAGATGCACTACCTCACGGGTGGGGAAAAGTGGTTTGGCAGCAAGGGCCAGGTCTACACCCTGACCCGCAAAGGTTATGCACAGGCATGCCCGAATACAGCGAAGCTGCTGGGCAACCTGACATTTACCCTGGACATGGAAAACAGCATCATGGCCGAGGTTGTGGATAAGAAAGTGAGCTTCGATGAAGCAGCCAAGGCTTGGGTGAAGGCGCATCCCGAAGTACTGGAAGGGTGGTTGGCTGGGGTCAGCACCAAGTCCGGTGGCGATGCGAAAGAGGCCGTCACAAGCAAACTGTAATCTCGATAATCACACTCATCCTGTGGGAGCGGGTTCACCCGCGAATGCTCTAGTGAAGCCACCGACGCATTCGCGGGTAAACCCGCTCCCACAGGGGGCCGGTACAACACTCGGGAAACTGAAATACTTATGCACCGCCTCATCCAGCTGCTGCCTTTCCTTGCCTGGCTCCCCCGCCAATCGGGCCGCAGCCTGCGCCAGGACCTGCTGGTCGGCCTGAGCGGTGCCATCCTTGCCCTGCCGCAATCCATCGCCTACGCCCTGATCGCCGGCTTGCCCGCCGAATACGGCCTGTTCGCCGCCATCGTCCCGGTGCTCATCGCCTGCTTGTGGGGGTCTTCGTGGCACCTGATCTGCGGCCCGACCGCAGCCATCTCGATCGTCCTCTACGCCAGCGTCAGCCCCCTGGCGGTACCGGGCAGCGCCGACTACATCACGCTGGTCCTGCTGCTGACATTACTCGCCGGCATCTTCCAGCTCTTGCTCGGCCTGCTGCGCTTCGGCGCACTGGTCAATTTCGTCTCCCACTCGGTGGTGCTCGGCTTCACCCTGGGCGCCGCCATCGTCATCGCCCTCGGCCAGTTGCCCAACCTGTTGGGCATGGACTTGCCAAGCCAGGCCACGGCGTTGAAAACCGTGCAAGACCTGGCCAGCCACGCCGGGGAGGTCGACCTGCCGTCGCTGATACTGGGGCTGACCACGGTGCTGATCGGCATGGCCTTCAAGCTCTGGCGGCCACGCTGGCCGAGCCTGTTGATAAGCCTGATCGTGGTCAGTTTGCTGGCCTGGTCACTGCCTGGCTTTTTTGGCCATGTGCCGCGCGTACCTGCCTTCACTGGCCAACTGCCCCCGTTGAGCCCACTGCCGCTACTGGACGTGGAGCTGATGCTGCGGCTGCTGCCGACCGCGGTGGCGGTGGGCATGCTCGGCCTGGTCACCAGCCTGTCGATCGCCCGGTCGCTATCTGCGCGCTCTGAACAGCTGATCGATGCCGACCAGGAGATCCGCGCCCAGGGCCTGTCGAACATCGTCGGCGCGTTCTTCTCCGGTTACCTGTCATCAGGCTCTTTCACCCGTTCGGGCTTAAGTTATGACGCCGGCGCCCGGTCACCGCTGGCCGGGGTGTTCTCGGCCCTGTGGGTCGCGCTGTTTGCCGTCGCAGGGGCAGGGCTGATCGCCCACCTGCCGATCCCGGCGATGGCGGGCAGCATCCTGCTGATCTGTTGGGGGTTGGTGGATCACCGTGGCATTCGGGCGCTGTTCCGGGTCAGCCGCTCGGAGTTCCTGGTCATGGCCCTGACCGCCGCCGCGACCTTGCTGCTGGAGCTACAGACCGCGATCTATGCCGGGGTGCTGGCTTCGCTGTTCTTTTACCTCAAACGCACGTCCCGGCCACGGGTGCAGCAGAGCCGCGAAGGGCAGGCCGACGTGCTGCGGGTGGGCGGGTCGATCTTCTTTGGCGCGGCGCATTACCTGCAGGTGCGCTTGCAGCGCTGCCAGGGGCCGCATGTGGTGATCGATGCCCGGCAGGTGAATTTTATCGATTACTCGGGTGTGGATATGTTGCACCGCGAGGCACGGCGGTTGCGGCGGGCGGGGGGCAGTTTGACCTTGCAGCGGGCGCGGCCGCAGGTGGTCGAGGAATTGCAGAAGTTGGAAGGGGTGGCGGGTTGCCCCATTGAATTTGCAGAGTGACCATTGGGGCTGCTGTGCAGCGCATTTTTTGAGATTCGTGCAGAAACCTGTAGCAGCTGGCTTGTCGGTGCGCCGAACCGCTGCGATGGGCCGCAAAGCGGCCCCAAAATCTCAAATTCAGCCCCGAGCCAACTGCCGACGAAGCTCAGCCAACACCGGCGCCGTATCCGGCCTCACGCCACGCCAGATAAAGAACGCCTCAGCCGCCTGCTCAGCCAGCATCCCCAGCCCATCCAGCACCTTGGCCGCACCTAGGTTGGTAGCCCATTGGCAAAACGGCGTCGGCTCCTTGCCGTACATCATGTCGTAGCAAACCGTGCGCCCGGCCTCGACCAGGCTGTCGGCAATCGGCGGCATCTCGCCCGCCAGGCTCGCCGAGGTGGCGTTGATGATTACGTCCACCGGCTCCTGCAGCCAGCTGAACCCGCTGGCCACCACCGGCCCCAACTCAGCGAACTCACGCGCCAGTTGCTCGGCCTTTTCTACCGTGCGGTTGGCGATCACCAGCGACTGCGGATCGTGCGCCAGAATCGGCTCCAGCACCCCACGCACCGCACCGCCCGCACCCAAAATGAGGATCCGCTTACCCGCCAGCTCAACCCCAGCATTCACCGTCAGGTCGCGCACCAGGCCAGCACCGTCAGTGTTGTCCCCCCGCAGCGAGCCATCCGCCAGCTTGCTCAGGGTATTCACCGCACCCGCCCGCTGGGCACGTGGGGTCAGGCTGTCGCACAGGCGGTAGGCTTCTTCCTTGAACGGCACCGTGACATTGCCGCCACTGCCTTGCTTGAAGAAACCGCGGGCACAATCGCTGAACTCGTCCAGCGGCGCCAGCAGGGTGGCGTATTCCAGGTCCTGGCCGGTCTGCTCGGCGAACAGGCGGTGGATCAGCGGCGACTTGCTGTGGCCAATGGGGTTACCGAAAACGACGTACTGGTCCATGGGGGCTCCTCGGTTATCCACAGGTTTACTGGGCGAGCCAGTCGCGGTCTTGCAGGAAGTACTCGGTCAGGCGCGCTTCTTCGCTGCCAGGCGCGGCCTTCCAGTCGTAGCCCCAGCGGACCTGCGGCGGCAGCGACATGAGGATCGACTCGGTACGCCCACCCGATTGCAGGCCGAACAAGGTGCCACGGTCGTAGACCAGGTTGAACTCCACGTAGCGACCGCGACGGTACTCTTGGAACTCGCGCTGCTCGGCGGTATAAGGCGTGTCCTTACGGCGTTGAACGATCGGCAGGTAGGCCTCGACAAAGGCATCGCCAATGGCACGGATGAAAGCAAAGCAGGTGTCGAAGTCCCACTCGTTCAGGTCGTCGAAGAACAGCCCGCCAATGCCACGTGGTTCGCCACGGTGCTTGAGGTGGAAGTAGCGGTCGCACCAGACTTTGTAGCGCGGGTACACGTCAGCACCGAATGGCGCGCAGGCCTGCTCGGCCACACGGTGCCAGTGGATGCAGTCTTCTTCGTTGCCGTAGTACGGGGTCAGGTCGAAACCGCCGCCGAACCACCACACCGCCTCTTCGCCTTCTTTTTCGGCGATGAAGAAGCGCACATTGGCGTGGGACGTCGGCACGTGCGGGTTGTGCGGGTGGATCACCAGCGACACCCCCAGGGCCTCGAAGCCACGGCCCGCCAGCTCGGGGCGGTGGGCGCTGGCCGACGGTGGCAGGCCGGCACCGAACACGTGGGAGAAGTTGACCCCGCCTTTCTCGATCACCTTGCCCTCACCGATCACCCGCGTGCGGCCCCCGCCACCGGCTTCACGCGTCCAGGCGTCCTCGACAAAGCGGGCGCCGCCGTCCTCACGTTCAAGGGCGGAGCAGATGCGGTCTTGCAGGTCGAGCAGGTAGGCTTTCACGGCCTCGGTGCGGCTGGTCATCGGGTCACCTGGAGCGGGCAGAGAAGAATTCGCCGCGTAGCATACCACCGGCGGCTGACGCGCCGCAGTTGACGGCGATCAAGCAAAGGCGTCCGATAGAGGGCTGTTACCAATCCCGACAACAGGAGTGCGAGATGGCCAAGCGTATCCAGTTCAGCCAGCATGGCGGCCCGGAAGTTCTGCAGCTTGTAGAGTTCGACCCCGCCCCACCTGGGCCACAGCAGGTCCGCGTGCGTAACCAGGCGATTGGCCTGAACTTCATCGACACCTATTTCCGCAGCGGCTTGTACGCACCGCCATCCTTGCCTTCCGGGCTCGGCACCGAGGCCGCTGGTGTGGTCGAAGCCGTGGGTGAGGGCGTCACGCGCCTGAAAGTCGGCGATCGGGTAGCCCATGCCGGCGGCCCGCTGGGTGCCTACAGCGAAGTGCATACGCTGCCCGAGGCCAACCTGGTCAAGCTGCCGGACAACATCAGCTTCGAACAGGCAGCGGCAGTGATGCTCAAGGGCCTGACCGTGCAGTACTTGCTCAAGCAGACTTATGCGGTGCAACCGGGCGACGTGATCCTGTTCCATGCCGCTGCCGGTGGCGTGGGTTCGCTGGCCTGCCAATGGGCCAAGGCGCTGGGGGCCAAGTTGATCGGTACCGTCAGCTCCGCTGAGAAGGCCGAGCGGGCGAAGGCGCTGGGGGCGTGGGAAACCATCGACTACAGCCATGAAGACGTGGCCAAGCGCGTCCTGGAGCTGACAGACGGCAAGAAATGCCCAGTGGTGTACGACGGCGTCGGCGCCGATACCTGGCTGACCTCGCTGGACTGCCTGCAGCCACGCGGGTTGATGGTGAGCTTTGGCAATGCTTCGGGCGCGGTGAGCGGGGTGAACCTGGGGATTCTGGCGCAGAAGGGCTCGCTGTATGTCACCCGGCCGACCCTGGCGAGCTATGCCAACAATGCCGAGAACACCCAGGCCATGGCCGATGACCTGTTTGCGATGATTGCGAGTGGGAAGCTGGTTGTGGATATCCAGCAGCGGTATCCGCTGAGTGAGGCAGCCAAGGCGCAGGCGGAGCTGTCGGCGCGCAGGACTGTGGGGTCGACCGTGCTGATCCCCTGAGCCAGACACATTCCCTGTGGGAGCGGGCATGCCCGCGAATCAGCCACCGCGATTGATGGCACCGGCTCTGCCGGTGTTCGCGGGTGAACCCGCTCCCACAGGAGTTGAGTCGGCCCGGATTACAGCAATCCCATTTGGATTACTTTGCCTTGATTAATCGTCGTAGTGATATCGGCACTGCAAGATTGTCATCTGCCCACCTTCGAAGAGGTAGACCAACCGATGCTCGCGAGTAATACGGCGAGACCAGAATCCTGAAAGGTCGCCCTTGAGCGGTTCAGGCTTGCCAGTACCTTTGAAAGGAGTACGAAGGCACTCCCTGATCAGTGCGTTGATCGTTGCGAACACATCCGAGTCAGCATCTTTCCAATGGCAGTAGTCTTCCCAACCCTCTGAAGTGAACGCAACGCTTACAGAATTGCGAGCCTCAGTCTTGTTGCGTTGTTTTGACTTCATGTTCATCTATAGACAGCTCATGGGTAGCAGCTTTACCCGACCGCAGCTGATCAATGGATGCTCGCAAGCGCTTGGCATTGGCTGAAGAACCCAACAGGTACATGGTTTCTTGCATGCCGTTGTAGTCTTCAAGCGAGAGCATAACCACCGGCTCACCGCGCTGGCGCGTAATGATCGCAGGTTCGTGATCCCGACATACATCATCCATCGTCTGCTTCAGGTCGGCGCGAGCCTGGCTAAAAGTCAGTACATGCATTTCTTCAAATCCCTCCCAGGCAGGGCCCGGATCAGGTTTTTCTCGACCCATTCAGCTCTGCTGAATGGGCGCTAGGCTTGGTGGCTTCCGATAGTTAATTTGGCAGATACCAACTCAAACATTGTACAAGCCTAGGTACAAACCTCAACATCCCATGGTCGGGAACCTTGAGAATGCAAAGCATAAATTGGATGTCTTCTGGTGGGCAGGTGAATGCTTCCGACAGAGCTTGTAGGAAATTGCTGTGAAAGCAGGCCTACCTGCTCCCACAGCAATGCATTGAATCAAGGAACGACGCCGTTTTGGGGTGAACAGGGGAGCGGGTATCGGCGCTTGGCAATTTAGCCCGGCCGAACGACTTCGCCCGTCGCCAGGTTGCGAATCACACTTGGGTTCTTCCGCCCGCCCAACGCCCCGCCCAGTACCAGGTCCAGCTGGCCATGGAAGTACTGCTCTACCCGCAAGCGGCTCTTCGCCGCCGGGCGACCGCCGGGGTTGCACGAGGTGGAAATCAGCGGCCCGACCAGCGCGCACAGCTCACGCACCTGTGGGTGGTCACTGACCCGCAGCGCCACCGTGTCGTGCTGGCCGGTCACCCACTCCGGCAACAGGTCCTGGTGCGGTACCAGCCAGGTGTTCGGGCCTGGCCAGGTGCTGCCCATGCGGTCAATCCAGTCCTCGGGGAAATCTTCGAACAAAAAGTCGAACTGGCGGATATTGTCGGCGATCAGGATCAAGCCTTTATCCACAGGCCGCGACTTGAGCGCCAGCAGGCGATACACCGCGTCCTCGTTCCACGGGTCACAGCCCAGGCCCCAGACCGCTTCCGTCGGGTAGGCGATAACCGCGCCCGCCCGGATCTCACGTGCGGCTTGTTGCACACGAAAACTGCTCACCATTGCTGTCTCTCCGCCTATATACCTTGCTTGTGAGCAGTGTACTTAGCCAACGCGGGCAAACCAACGCCCGGCTTCATTGCTGACCCGCCCTTCAAGCTCCAGTTCGGTGAGCTGCGCCATCACCTGAGCCAACGTCAGTTCGCTGCAGTGGGCCAGGCTCTCGGTAGTCTGGGGCGCGGCATGCAGCAAGGCGAGCAGGGGGTGATCACGCTGTTCAACAATGGCCGGGGGCAGGTTCTGCCAGCCCTGCAGGCTTTCCAGAATCTGTTCCACGCTTTCCACCAGCAGGGCACCGTCGCGAATCAACTGGTGGCAGCCTTTGGCACCTGGGTGGTGGATGGAGCCTGGGATGGCATACACCTCGCGGCCCTGCTCAGCCGCCAAGCGCGCCGTGATCAGCGAGCCACTGGCCAGGCTCGCCTCTACAACCAATACGCCCAGCGACAAGCCACTGATGATGCGATTACGCCGCGGAAAATTGCCCGGCAGCGGGCCGGCATCCAGCGGGTACTCGGAAACCAGCGCGCTGCCGCTGTCGATCATCGCTTGGGCAAGCTCGCGATGGCGCTGTGGATAAAGTTTTTGCAGCCCTGTCCCGAGTACCCCAATTGTGCCGCCCCCGGCCTGCAACGCTGCCCGATGAGCGGCACCATCGATACCCAGTGCCAGGCCGCTGGTAATGGTAAAACCCGTCTGCGCCAAGTAGCGGGAAAATGCTCGAGCAGTGTCGAGCGCGGGCGGTGAAGCACGCCTGCTGCCCACAATTGCCAACTGTGGCCTTTCCAGTAATGCGGGGTCGCCAGCGACGAAAAGCAACGGCGGCGGGTCGTCGGTTTCGGCCAGCAGAGCAGGGTAGCCAGGGCTGTCCCACATCAGTAAATGCTGGCCCGGGCGCTCTAACCAGGCCATTGCAGCCAGTGCACCGTCACGCACTTCGGCGCTTCTTCGGGCTTCGATGCTGGCTTGCGGAATGCCCAGTGCGCGCCAGGCTGCGGCCGGCGCACTCAGCGCCGAAGAAGCGCTGCCAAAAGCTTTCAGCAGGCTGTGAAAGCGGCGTAACCCTGTGTCCGGCAGGCGGTGCAGGCGCAACCTCGCCTCCAGTTCGGCAGGCGCGCAAGGCGACGAATGGTGGGTCAACATGAGGATCATCCTTGATCGAAACGGGGCCATCGACGTGGCACAACCTGTGGATAACTGTGTTGATAACGCTTTGACAACCTGTCCATCAAATGGGTGATAAGCCGTCCGTTTAAACCCTAGCCGAGCTTTGCCAGGTGCCGAATGCCCCGATTACCTTTATTATGTGTGCTCAGTTTTCAACCGAACGCACAGTGACTGCCCGACCTTATGGCCATCTTGAACATTCTCGAATTCCCGGACCCGCGCCTGCGCACCCTCGCCAAACCGGTGACGGTGTTCGACGACGCCCTGAGCCAGCTGATCGACGACATGTTTGAAACCATGTATGAAGCGCCTGGCATCGGCCTGGCTGCGACTCAGGTCAACGTCCACAAGCAAGTGGTGGTGATGGACCTGAGCGAAGACCGCAGCGAACCGCGGGTCTTCATCAACCCCGTCGTCGAAGAACTGACCCACGACATGGGCCAGTACCAGGAAGGTTGCCTGTCGGTGCCTGGCTTCTACGAAAACGTCGACCGCCCCCTGCGGGTGCGCGTCAAAGCCCAGGACCGCGACGGCAAGCCGTTCGAGCTCGAAGCCGAAGGCCTGCTGGCCGTGTGCGTGCAGCACGAGTTCGATCACCTCAACGGCAAGCTGTTCGTCGACTACCTGTCCACGCTCAAACGCGACCGGATCAAGAAGAAGCTGGAAAAGCAGCACCGCCAGCAAGCCTGATCCCCACCTTCCAGAAGGCTTGCTCCGGCAAGCCTTTTTCTTTTTTGCAGCGAGAACTCCATGCGCATCGTCTTCGCAGGCACTCCAGAGTTTGCCGCCGAACACCTCAAGGCACTGCTCGACAGCCCCTATGAGATCGTGGCCGTCTACACCCAGCCGGACCGCCCAGCCGGGCGTGGCCAGAAGCTCATGCCGAGCGCGGTCAAAGCACTGGCCGTGGCCCACGACATCCCGGTGCTGCAGCCGCCAACCCTGCGCAATGCCGATGCCCAGGCGGAACTCGCCGCGCTCAAGCCCGACCTGATGGTGGTGGTCGCCTACGGCCTGATCCTGCCCCAGGCCGTGCTGGATATTCCGCGCCTTGGTTGCATCAACAGCCACGCCTCCTTGCTGCCACGCTGGCGCGGTGCGGCGCCGATTCAGCGCGCCGTGGAAGCCGGCGATGCCGAGAGCGGCGTGACCGTGATGCGCATGGAGGCGGGCCTGGACACCGGCCCGATGCTGCTCAAAGTGGTCACCCCGATCAGCGCCGAAGACACCGGCGGCACGCTGCATGACCGCCTCGCCGAAATGGGCCCGCCTGCGGTGATTAAAGCCATTGCTGGCCTTGCCGACGGCTCGCTGCAGGGTGAAGCCCAGGATGACGCCCTGGCCACCTATGCCCACAAGCTGAACAAAGACGAAGCACGCATTGACTGGAGCCGCCCGGCCGTGGAGCTGGAGCGCCTGGTGCGTGCTTTCAACCCGTGGCCGGTGTGCCACAGCACCCTGGACGGCGAAAGCGTGAAGGTGCTGGCTGCCACGTTGTCCACAGGCGACGGCGCCCCTGGCGAGATCCTGTCTGCCAGCAAGGACGGCCTGGTAGTCGCCTGCGGTGACCAGGCACTGAGCCTGACCCGCCTGCAACTGCCCGGCGGCAAGGCGCTGAACTTCAGCGACCTGTTCAACAGCCGCCGCGAGAAATTCGCCAACGGCAAGGTGCTCGGCCAATGAACCCTCGCCTGGCCGCCGCCCGTGCCTTGGCCGCTGTGCTCAGCGGCAAGGCTTCGCTGAACAGCTCGTTGCCGGCACAACTGGACAAGGTCGACGAGCGCGACCGGGGCCTGACCCAAGACCTGGCCTTCGGCACCGCCCGCTGGCAGCCGCGCCTCGACCTGCTCGCTGCGCAGTTGCTGCAGAAGCCGTTCAAAGCTGCCGATGCCGATGTGCAGGCCTTGATGCTGGTCGGCCTGTACCAGCTGTTCTACACGCGCATTCCGGCGCACGCCGCCATCGGCGAAACCGTGGGTTGCGCCGACAAGCTGAAAAAGCCGTGGGCCAAAGGCCTGCTCAACGCCGTGCTGCGCCGCGCGCAGCGTGAGGGCGAAGCGCTGCTCGCGGGCATGGAGCGCGACCCGGTGGTGCGCACTGCCCACCCGCGCTGGCTGCAGAAATCGCTGAAGGCCTTCTGGCCCGAGCAATGGGAAGCCATCTGCGCCGCCAACAACGCCCACCCGCCGATGATTTTGCGGGTCAACCGCCGCCACCATAGCCGCGATGCCTACCTGGCCTTGCTGGCTGAGGCCGGCGTGGGCGCCAGCGCCTGCCAGTACAGCCGTGACGGCATCGTGCTGAATGAGCCCTGCGATGTGCGCAGCCTGCCTGGCTTTGCCGAAGGCTGGGTAAGCGTGCAGGACGAAGCCGCCCAGCTGTCCGCCGACCTGCTCGAACTGGCCCCCGGCCAACGCGTGCTCGACGCCTGCTGCGCCCCGGGCGGCAAGACTTGCCACTTGCTCGAAGCCGAAGCTGGCCTGGCGCAGGTGGTGGCCATCGACCTGGAAGCCAAGCGCCTGACCCGCGTGCGCGAGAACCTCGATCGCCTGCAACTGGACGCCGAGCTGATCGCCTGCGATGCCCGCGACACCGCCAGTTGGTGGGACGGCAAAACGTTCCAGCGCATCCTGCTCGACGCCCCGTGCTCGGCCACCGGCGTAATCCGCCGCCACCCGGACATCAAGCTGACCCGTCAGGCCGACGACATTCCGGCCCTGGCCACGTTGCAAGGCGAGCTGCTCGATGCCCTGTGGCCGACCCTGGAAGTGGGCGGCATGCTGCTTTACGCCACCTGCTCGAGCTTGCCGACCGAGAACACCGAGGTGATCGACGCCTTCCTCGCCCGCACCCCGGGCGCCCGTGAGTTGGACCTGGCCACCGAGGCCGGCCTGCGCCAGCCACATGGCCGCCAGTTGCTGGCCCAGGAAGGCGGCCACGACGGGTTCTACTATGCCAAGCTGATCAAGATCGCCGCGTCACGCGGATAAGCACAACGGTTAGGGAGTAGCGGATGAAGATCATCATCCTCGGCGCGGGGCAGGTGGGCGGTACGCTGGCAGAACACCTGGCCAGCGAGGCCAACGACATTACCGTGGTCGACACCGACGGCGAGCGCCTGCGCGACCTCGGCGACCGCCTGGACATCCGCACGGTGCAAGGCCGCGGCTCGCTGCCGACTGTGCTGCGCCAGGCCGGCGCCGACGACGCCGACATGCTGGTGGCGGTGACCAACAGCGACGAGACCAACATGGTGGCCTGCCAGGTCGCCTACTCGTTGTTCCACACCCCGACCAAGATCGCCCGGGTACGGGAATCGGCCTACCTCACCCGCGAAGAGCTGTTCCACAACGACCACATTCCGGTCGACGTGCTGATCAGTCCCGAGCAGGTGGTAACCAACTACATCAAGCGCCTGATCGAGCACCCGGGTTCACTGCAGGTAATCGACTTCGCCGAAGGCAAGGCGCAACTGGTGGCGGTCAAGGCGTACTACGGCGGCCCGCTGGTGGGCCAGCAGTTGCGCCAGATCCGTGCGCACATGCCCAACGTCGACACCCGTGTGGCGGCGATCTTCCGCCGTGACCGGCCGATCACCCCACGCGGCGACACCGTGATCGAGGCCGATGACGAAGTGTTCTTCATCGCGGCGAAAAAAGATATCCGCGCCGTGATGGGCGAGCTGCGACGCATCGACGAGACCAACAAGCGCGTGGTCATCGCCGGTGGCGGGCAGATTGGCGAGCGCTTGGCCGAGGCCATCGAAAGCCGCTATCAGGTGAAGATCATCGAGATGAACCCGGCCCGCTGCCGTCACCTCTCCGATAGCCTTGAAAGCACCGTGGTGCTGCAGGGCAGTGCGTCGGACAAGGACCTGATGCTCGAAGAGAACATCGCCGACGCCGACATCTTCCTGGCCCTGACCAACGACGACGAGGCCAACATCATGTCGTCGCTGCTGGCCAAGCGCCTGGGTGCGCGCAAGGTGATGACCATCATCAACAACCCGGCCTATGTGGACCTGGTGCAGGGCGGCGAGATTGACATCGCCATCAGCCCGCAGTTGGCCACCATCGGCACCTTGCTGGCCCACGTGCGGCGTGGCGATATCGTCAGCGTGCACTCCCTGCGCCGCGGCGCGGCCGAGGCCATCGAAGCCGTGGCGCATGGCGATTCGAAGTCGAGCAAAGTGGTCGGCAAGGCCATCGAAGACATCGCCCTGCCGCCAGGCACCACCATCGGCGCGATCATTCGTGACGAAGAGGTGATGATTGCCCACGACGACACGGTGATCGAATCGGGTGACCATGTGATTCTGTTCGTTGTGGATAAAAAGCACATTCGGGATGTGGAGAAGCTGTTCCACGTCGGCTTGAGTTTCTTCTAGGAGAAGAGGGCATGCGCGAATCGCTGGAGAAGATGCTGGCCAAGGGTGTGGATAACCCGCTGTTGAGGTTCGGCCTTGGCAAGGCCTGGCTGGACGAGGGCAATGGCGCTGAGGCGGCGGTGCACCTGGCGCGTTGCGTGGAGCAGGACCCGAAGTATTCGGCGGCGTGGAAGTTGCTGGGTAAGGCGTATCAGTTGCAGGGGGATTTGGCGGCGGCGCGCAAGGCCTGGGAGGACGGGATCGTGGCGGCGCAGGCCCATGGGGATAAGCAGGCCGAGAAAGAGATGGCAGTGTTCCTGAAGAAACTCAACAAAACTTCAAGCTGACGCCGCCCCTGTGGGAGCGGGCTTGCCCGCGAACACCGGCAAAGCCGGTGCCATGTTCCGCGGTGCCTTCTTCGCGGGCAAGCCCGCTCCCACAGGGAAATGGTGAGAGACTCAATACCAGCGCGCTTCGCCAGCCGGGCGCTTCTTGAAGCGCTTCATGCTCCACATGTACTGGCTCGGATACTCGCGCACATACCGCTCGACCACCTGGCTCATGGCCGCCGCCGACTCGGTCACATCCGTGCTGTACATCGCCTCCGGCGCCGCTTCCAGAATCACTCGGAACCCAGACCCATCCGGCAGCCGCAACGCATGCAGGAACACACCCACCGCCTTGCCACCGGCCAGCATGTTCGGCACGAACTTGCTGGTCAGCGCCTGGGTGCCCAAGAACGGCACGAACACACCCGCCGACTCAGCAGGTTCCGGGTCGGCAGGAATGCCCACCTGGCCCCCGCGGCGCACTTCCTTGATCACGCTGAGGATGCCTTCCTTGGTCGAAGGCGCCACACGGTTACCCATCTGCACCCGCTGTTCACGCAACAAATCATCCACAGCTTTGAGCTTTGGCGGGCGGTAGAAGATGATCGGTTTGCACTGGTTGCAATAGAAGTGGTTCAACACTTCCCAGTTACCCAGGTGGCTGGTGATGCCCACCACGCCCTTGCCCGAGGCCAGGGCCTGCTCCAGCACTTCCAGGCCGTGCACTTCCTTGACCAGTTCCAGCGAACGCTGCGGTGGCCAGATCCAGGCACAAGCGCTTTCGACAAAGGATTTGCCGATGTCTCTCAGCGCGCGGCCGACCAGTTGCTCACGTTCGGCCGGGTCCATCTCCGGGAAACACTTGGCGAGGTTGATACGCACCACGTTGCGCGACCCGTTCGGGACCTTCCACATCAGCCAGCCGATACCGGCGCCGACGCGCTGCACAGCGCCCCAGGGCAACTTGGCGAACAGTCGAAGCACCCCGACCATCAGGGCGCCCTTGAACTTTTCCACAGGCGAATTCCTTATTTCAGCAAGGCGCGCATTGTACCCCGTCAGCGCGCCAAGGCGGCGTAGCGATCACAATCGGTGGTGTGGTCCATGACCATACCGGTGGCCTGCATGAAGGCATAACAGATGGTTGGGCCGACAAACGTGAAGCCGGCTTTTTGCAGGGCCTTGCTCATTGCCTTCGCTTCATCGGTAACGGCAGGCATTTCGCTTCGGTCCTTGAAATGGTTGACTTTGGGCGTGCCGCCCACAAACGACCAGAGCCACTCGGCCGGGTTATCCACAGCCAGCCAGGCCTGGGCGTTGCGCCGTGCCGCCTTGAGCTTGAGGCGGTTGCGGATGATGCCGGCGTCGAGCATCAGTGCTTCGATCCGTTCATCGCTCATCTGCGCCAACTTCACCGGGTCGAAACCATGCATCACCTCGCGATAACGCTCGCGTTTACGTAAAACCGTGATCCATGACAGCCCCGCCTGGAACCCTTCGAGCAAAAGCATCTCGAACAGCAACGCCGGATCACGCTGCGGTGTTCCCCATTCCTGGTCGTGGTAGGCCTGGTACAACGGATCGTCGGTACACCAAAAGCAGCGTGGCATAAGGCTCCAATGAGTAGAGGGCGAGGCGAATCAGGTTATACTCCCGCTCTTTACATCCGCATCCCCAGATACAGGTGAATTTCGTGAGCCAGCCTACGCCAGCCGTGCGTACCTTCCAAGACCTGATCCTCGCCCTGCAGAACTACTGGGCAGCTCAAGGTTGTGTGGTGCTTCAGCCCTACGATATGGAAGTAGGCGCCGGCACTTTCCATACCGCCACGTTCCTGCGCGCCGTCGGCCCAGAGACCTGGAACGCCGCCTACGTGCAGCCTAGCCGTCGCCCTGCCGACGGGCGGTATGGCGAAAACCCAAACCGCCTGCAGCACTACTACCAGTTCCAGGTGGTGCTCAAGCCGAACCCGGCCAACTTCCAGGAGCTGTACCTCGGCTCGCTGAAAGCCATTGGCCTGGATCCGCTGGTCCACGATATCCGTTTCGTCGAAGACAACTGGGAATCGCCAACCCTCGGCGCCTGGGGCCTGGGCTGGGAAATCTGGCTCAACGGCATGGAGGTGACCCAGTTCACCTACTTCCAGCAAGTGGGCGGCATCGAGTGCTACCCGGTCACCGGTGAAATCACCTACGGCCTCGAACGCCTGGCCATGTACATCCAGGGTGTCGATTCGGTCTACGACCTGGTATGGGCCGATGGCCCGTTCGGCAAGGTTACCTACGGCGACGTGTTCCACCAGAACGAAGTCGAGCAGTCGACCTACAACTTCGAACACGCCAACGTCGAGAAACTGTTCGAGCTGTTCGACTTCTACGAAAGCGAAGCCAACCGCCTGATCAAGCTGGACCTGCCGCTGCCGACCTACGAAATGGTCCTGAAGGCTTCGCACACCTTCAACCTGCTCGACGCCCGCCGCGCCATCTCGGTGACCGAGCGCCAGCGTTACATCCTGCGCGTACGTACCCTGGCCCGGGACGTGGCGCAAAGCTATCTGCAAGCCCGCGCACGCCTGGGCTTCCCGATGGCCACCCCTGAATTGCGTGACGAAGTGTTGGCTAAGCTGGAGGCTGCACAATGAGTGCTCAAGATTTCCTGGTAGAACTGGGCACCGAAGAGCTGCCACCCAAGGCCCTCGCCAGCCTGGGCGACGCCTTCCTGGCCGGTATCGAGAAAGGCCTGCAGGCCGCTGGCCTGAACTACGCCAGCAAATCGGTATACGCCGCGCCGCGCCGCCTGGCCGTACTGATCCGCCAACTCGACGTGCAGCAGCCTGACCGCAGCATCAACATCGACGGCCCGCCCCTGCAGGCTGCTTTCAAAGACGGCGAGCCGACCCAAGCGGCCCTGGGCTTTGCCAAGAAGTGCGGTGTAGAGCTGTCGGAAATCGACCAGAGCGGCGCCAAGCTGCGTTTCTCCCAGCACATCCCGGGCAAGGCCACTACCAGCCTGCTGCCGACCATCGTCGAAGACTCGCTCAACGACCTGCCGATCCCCAAGCGCATGCGCTGGGGCGCCAGCCGCGAAGAGTTCGTGCGCCCAACCCAGTGGCTGGTGATGCTGCTTGGCGACCAGGTCGTCGACTGCACCATCCTCGCCCAGCAGGCCGGCCGTGAGTCTCGTGGCCACCGCTTCCACCACCCGGAAAACGTGGTTATCACCACCCCGGCCAACTACGTCGAAGACCTGCGCAAAGCCTACGTGCTGGCCGACTTCGCCGAGCGCCGCGAGCTGATTGCCAGGCGCACTGCCGAACTGGCCCTGCAGCAGGAAGGCAGCGCCATCGTGCCGCCGGCGCTGCTGGACGAAGTGACCGCGCTGGTCGAGTGGCCAGTGCCGCTGGTGTGCTCGTTCGAGGAGCGTTTCCTCGACGTGCCGCAAGAAGCCCTGATCACCACCATGCAGGACAACCAGAAGTACTTCTGCCTGCTGGACAGCGAAGGCAAGCTGCTGCCGCGCTTCATCACCGTGGCCAACGTCGAAAGCCGTGACCCGAAGCAGATCATCGAAGGCAACGAAAAGGTCGTGCGCCCACGCCTGACCGATGCCGAGTTCTTCTTCAAGCAAGACAAGAAGCAGCCGCTGGAAACCTTCAACGAGCGCCTCAAGAACGTGGTGTTCCAGGCTCAACTGGGCACCGTGTACGACAAGGCCGAGCGTGTTTCCAAGCTGGCCGCGTTCATTGCCCCGCTGATTGGCGGCGACGCCCAGCGCGCCGCGCGTGCCGGCCTGCTGTCCAAGTGCGACCTGGCCACCGAGATGGTTGGCGAGTTCCCTGAGATGCAGGGCGTTGCCGGTTACTACTACGCGCTCAACGATGGCGAGCCGCAAGACGTCGCCCTGGCCCTGAACGAGCAGTACATGCCGCGCGGTGCTGGCGCCGAGCTGCCAGAGACCGTCACCGGTGCTGCCGTGGCGATCGCTGACAAGCTCGACACCCTGGTCGGTATCTTCGGCATCGGCATGCTGCCAACCGGCAGCAAAGACCCGTACGCACTGCGCCGCGCTGCGCTGGGCGTGCTGCGCATCCTGATCGAGAAGCAGCTGGACCTGGACCTGACCGGTGCGGCCGAGTTCGCGGTCAAGCAGTTCGGTGCCAAGGTCAAGGCTGCCGGCCTGGCTGAGCAAGTGCTGGAGTTCATCTTCGATCGCTTGCGTGCACGCTACGAAGACGAAGGTATCGACGTGGCCACCTACCTGTCGGTACGTGCCCTGAAGCCGGGTTCTGCCCTGGACTTCGACCAGCGTGTGCAGGCCGTGCAGGCGTTCCGCAAACTGCCGGAAGCCGAAGCCCTGGCCGCGGTGAACAAGCGCGTGTCGAACCTGCTGAGCAAGGCCGAAGGCGCCATCGCCGAACAGGTCGAGCCGAAGTACTTCGACAACGCCAACGAGTTCTCCCTGTACTCGGCCATTCAGCAGGCCGACCAGGCCGTGCAACCGATGGCCGCTGCGCGCCAGTACAGTGAGTCGCTGGCCCGCCTGGCAGCCCTGCGTGACCCGGTCGACGCCTTCTTCGAGGCGGTGATGGTCAACGCCGAGGACGCCAAGGTCCGCGCCAACCGTTATGCCCTGCTCAGCCGCCTGCGCGGTCTGTTCCTGGGTGTGGCCGACATCTCGCTGCTGGGGTAAGCCTTGAAACTGCTGATTCTCGATCGAGACGGGGTGATCAACTATGACTCCGACGCTTACATCAAGTCGCTGGAGGAGTGGATCCCCATTCCCGGCTCGGTCGAGGCCATCGCGCAGTTGAGCAAAGCGGGCTGGACGGTGGCCGTGGCCACCAACCAGTCCGGCATTGCCCGCGGCTATTACCCGGTGCAAACCCTCGAGGCCATGCACGCGCGCCTGCGTGCGTTGGTGGCCGAGCAGGGCGGCGAAGTGGGCCATATCGTCTATTGCCCACATGGCCCGGATGAAGGCTGCGATTGCCGCAAGCCTAAGCCGGGCATGCTGCGGGCAATTGCCGAGCACTACCAGGCCGACCTTGGCGGCGTGTGGTTTGTCGGCGACAGCCAAGGTGACCTTCAGGCCGCCCTGGCCGTCGGTGCACAACCCGTGTTGGTGAAAACCGGCAAGGGCGAGCGGACCCTGGAAAAAGGTGTCCCTGAAACTACACTGATTTTCGACGATCTGGCAGCTATCGCCAGAGAACTAATTTAAACAGTGCGCCTTAGGGCGCATTTTCTCAGGCGGGCACGCCCCGCAACGGTACATGCCACTATGTCGATCCTGCAGGCGATCAGAATCTTTCTTTTTTACCTGCTGCTGGGCACCAGCTCGTTGCTGTGGTGCTCCCTGAGCTTTTTTGTCGCGCCCTTCTTGTCGTTCCCCAAGCGTTACACGTTCATCAACGTGTACTGGTGCCGTTGCGCGTTATTTTTGACCCGCACCATCCTTGGCATCGACTACAAGATCACCGGCGCCGAGAATGTGCCGAATGAGCCGTGTGTGATCCTGTCCAACCATCAGAGCACCTGGGAGACCTTCTTCCTTTCCCAGTACTTCTCGCCGCTCAGCCAAGTGCTCAAGCGCGAGCTGCTGTACGTGCCGTTCTTCGGCTGGGCCATGGCCATGCTGCGGCCCATCGCGATCAACCGCGACAACCCCAAAGAAGCCCTGCGTCAGGTCGCCAGCCAAGGTGATGAACTGCTCAAGCAGGGTGTGTGGGTGCTGATCTTCCCAGAGGGCACCCGCGTGCCGTTTGGCACCGTCGGCAAGTTCTCCCGTGGCGGTACTGCGCTGGCGGTCAATGCCGGCCTGCCGGTGCTGCCCATTGCGCACAACGCGGGCAAGTTCTGGCCTAAGGCTGGCTGGGGCAAGCGTGCGGGCACCATTGAGGTGGTGATCGGTGAGCCGATGTACGCCAACGGCACCGGCCCTCGTGCAATTGCCGAGCTCAATGACCGCGCCGCCGCCTGGAACGAGGCCACGCAAAGGGCCCTGGGTTCGCTGCCACCCGCGGCTGAAAAGCCACAGGAGCAGACTGCTTGAGTTTCTGTGGATAACTTGTGAGCAGTTTTTCTGCGATCTGTTCTATGTATGCAGTAAGTGATTGAATTAGCTGTTTATTTCTTCACATGACAGATTTGCGAAAAACGTGCATAAGTTTTTTCGCGGCATAAAAAAACCGGCTTTTAAAGCCGGTTTTTTTAAGGGTGAACCTGAGGTATGTCAGACCTTGTCGATGTCCACGTCCTTGGTTTCTTTCAGGCAGAAAATCCCCACCACCAGGCTGATGCCGGTCACCAGCACCGGGTACCACAGCCCGTAGAAGATATCCCCGGTATACACCACCAGCGCGAACGACACCGTCGGCAGGAAGCCACCGAACCAGCCGTTGCCGATGTGGTAGGGCAGGGACATCGAGGTATAGCGGATACGGGTCGGGAACAGCTCGACCATCACCGCCGCCAGTGGGCCATAGGTCATGGTCGCGATCAGGATCATCGCCACGATCAGCACCACCACCATCACCTCGTTGACCTGCCCCGGATCAGCCTTGGCTGGGTACCCCGCCTGCTCGATCGCCGAGCGCATGGCGGCGTCGTCGAAACCATTGATGGTCTTGTCGCCAATGTTGACCACCACCTCGCTGCCAGCCACGCTCACCGAGCTGTACGGCAGGCCCTGCTTGACCAGGAACGTCTTGACCTTGTCGCATGGGCTGTCGAAGCGCGCCTTGCCAACCGGGTCGAACTGGAAGGTGCAGCCCTGCGGGTCGGCGGTCACGACGATCGGTGCCTGGCGGCTGGCGGCGTCGATCTGCGGGTTGGCGTAATGGCTGAGCGCCTTGAACAGCGGGAAGTACAGCACTGTGGCCAGCAGCAGGCCGATCATCAGAATCGGCTTACGCCCGATCCGGTCCGACAGCCAACCGAAGAACACGAAGAACGGCGCGCCGATCACCACACTGATGATCAGCAGCGTGTTGGCCTGGGCGGGGTCCATCTTGAGCATCTGGGTCATGAAGAACAGCACGTAGAACTGCGCGGTGTAGAAGGTCACCGCCTGGCCAGCATTGATGCTGAACAGGGCAGTGAGCACCACCTTGAGGTTCGGCCAGGAGGTGAACGACTCGCGGATCGGCGATTTGCTGATCTTGCCCTGGGCCTTCATTTTCACGAAGGCAGGCGACTCGTGCATGCTCATGCGAATCCAGGTGGAAATCGCCAGCAGGAAAATCGACAGCAGGAACGGCAGGCGCCATCCCCAGGTTTCGAACTGGTCACCACTGATGTAACGGCTGCCCAGTACGACCAGCAACGACAGCAGCAGGCCCAGGGTGGCGGTGGATTGAATGAAACCGGTATGGAAGCCGCGTTTACCCGGCGGGGCATGCTCGGCCACGTAGGTGGCCGCGCCACCGTACTCGCCCCCAAGCGCCAGGCCCTGCAGCATGCGCAGGATTACCAGGATGATCGGTGCCGCAATACCAATGCTGGCATAGGTGGGCAGCAGGCCGACGGCAAAGGTCGACAGGCCCATCAGCACAATGGTCACCAGGAAGGTGTACTTGCGCCCGATCATGTCGCCCAGCCGGCCAAACACCAGCGCACCGAAGGGGCGAACCAGGAAGCCGGCGGCGAAGGCCATCAAGGCAAAGATGAAGGCCGTGGTGTCGTTGACCCCAGCAAAGAACTGCTTGCTGATGACCGCCGCCAGCGCGCCATAGAGAAAAAAGTCATACCACTCGAAAACCGTCCCGAGGGATGACGCGAAAATGATCTTTCTTTCTTCACGACGGCTGGCGCTGCTGGCCGTCGCACCCTGCTCTTGGATGTAATCCGACATCGTTGCTGTCCTCGGCCCACAGGCCACAGTGATTATTCTTTTTGTTCCACTGTCGGCAGCCTCCGACCGCAAGCTGCCGGTGTTGCACGCACCCGGGTCAGGGCGTCGGTATTGCGTCTTCGTTTAGGTAGGTCTGGGTCGCAGCTCCTTTGAGGATAAGTTGCGCCGCCTTTTCGGCGATCATCAGCGTGGGTGAACAGGTATTGCCGGAGGTGATCTGCGGCATGATCGAGGCATCCGCCACCCGCAAGCCGGGGATGCCATGCACCCGCAGCTGGTTATCCACAACATCCTCTGGGCCACTGCCCATGCGGCAGGTGCCCACGGGATGGAAGATGGTGGTGCCAATCTTGCCAGCGGCCTCGAACAACTCGTCTTCGCTTTGCAGGACAGGGCCCGGCAGGTATTCCTGGGGGTCGAAGGCCGCGAGGGCAGGGGCCTGGACGATGCGCCGCGTCATGCGGATGGCGTCTGCGGCGACCCGCAAGTCCTGTGGGTCACTGAGGTAGTTAGGGTCGATCAGTGGCGCGCTGTGCATATCGGCGGCGCGGATGTCGATGCGCCCGCGGCTGAGCGGGCGCAGGTTGCACACCGAAGCGGTGAAGGCCGGGAAGCGGTGCAATGGCTCGCCGAACCGCTCCAGCGACAAGGGCTGCACGTGGTACTGCAAGTTGGCCGTGGCATGTTCGGGGCTGGAGCGCACGAACGCCCCCAACTGGCTAGGCGCCATGGCCAGCGGGCCGCTGCGGTCATAGAGATAACGCAGGCCCATGCCCATCTTGCCCCACAGGCTGTTGGCCATCTGGTTCAGGGTACGGGTGTTGCGGATCTGGTAAATCAGGCGCAATTGCAGGTGGTCCTGCAGGTTGCCGCCGACACCGGGCATGTCATGCCGCACGCCAATGCCCAAGTCTTCGAGCAGCTTGCGCGGGCCGATGCCAGACCGTTGCAGGATCCCCGGCGAGCCTACGGCGCCGGCGCACAGAATGATCTCGCAACGGGCAGCGAACTCGTGCCAGGCTCCTTGCCAGCGGGCTTTTACCGCACGGGCACGGGTGTTGTTGAGCAGTACCTGATCGACCTCTACACCGGTCAGCACCGTCAGGTTGGGCCGGCTGAGCACGGGCCGAAGAAACGCCTTTGACGCGTTCCAGCGCACGCCACTGCGCTGGTTGACCTGAAAGTATCCACAGCCCTGGTTGTCACCGGTGTTGAAGTCGTCGACCTTGGCGATGCCACTTTGCTCGGCCGCCTCGCGGAACGCATCGAGGATCGGCCAGCTGTAACGCTGGCGCTCGACCCGCCATTCGCCGGCAGCGCCATGGTGCTCGCTGTCACCGGCAAAATGGTTTTCACTGGCCTTGAACAGTGGCAGTACGTCCTTCCAGGCCCAGCCTGGGTTGCCTTGCTCGGCCCAGTGGTCATAGTCAGCCGCCTGGCCGCGCATGTAGATCATGCCGTTGATCGATGAACAACCGCCCAGCACCTTGCCCCGTGGATAACCCAGGCTGCGACCACCCAGGCCGCTTTGTGCTTCGGTCTTGAAGCACCAGTCGGTGCGTGGGTTGCCGATGCAATAGAGGTAGCCGACGGGGATGTGGATCCAGGGATAGTTGTCACGGCCACCCGCCTCCAGCAGCAGCACGCGGCAGGAAGGGTCGGCGGACAATCGATTGGCCAGCAGGCACCCGGCTGGACCGGCGCCCACGACCACGTAGTCGAAGACAGAATCGGCTGATGGCATGTGCAACCTCGCGCCTGATTATTGTTCTTGTCCCGAACCATCTTATTGATTAATTTCGCTGTGGAAACACGAGATTTCGCGCAGCCGCTGTGCGTTTTAGCACAGTGACATGTCTGCTTTGGCCATCGCCGGCCAGAGTGAACAGCCCAAAAGGATCAGCATGTTCGACTGGAACGATCTGCGGTTTTTCCTCGAGTTGCAGCGCAGCGGCCGTTTGCTCACTGCCGCCAAACGCCTCAATACCACCCACAGCACCGTCGCCCGGCATATCGAGAGCATCGAGAAAAGCCTGGGCACGCCACTGTTCGTGCAGCACGCCCAAGGTTACGACCTGACCCCGTCCGGGCAGGCCCTGCTCAAGCACGCCGAAGCCATGGAAAACGTCGCCTTGCTGGCGCAGGAAGAAATCACCCAAGCCATCACCCCGCTGGGCAAGATCCGCCTGGGGGTGACCGAAGGCATTGGCATCATGTTCTTCACCCCGCGCATGAATGCGCTGTTCGAGCGCTACCCAGGCCTTGAGGTGGAACTGGTGGCGGTGCCGCGCTTCGTCAGCATCCTCAACCGCGAGGCGGAAATCAGCATCCACCTGGAGCGGCCCAACGCCGACCTGCTGATCACCCGCAAGCTCACCGACTACCGCCTGGCGCTCTACGCCAGCCAAGCGTACCTCGACCGCGCACCGCCGCTGCGCAACCGCGAAGACCTGGCTCGGCACAGCTGGATCGGCTACGTCGATGACCTGCTGTTCAGCCAAGAGCTGCTGTTTCTCAACAGTTTCTGCCGCGCGCCCAACGTGGCGTTTCGCAGCACCAGCGTGATCGCCCAGCAACACGCGGCGCGCGCGGGCCTTGGCATTGCCGTGCTGCCCAACTTCATGGCGCGCCATGACCCGACGCTGGTCCGGGTGCTGCCCAGCGAAACCATCCAGCGCAGCTATTGGATCTGCACCCGTCGCGAGCTGCACAAGTCGGTGCGCCTGCGGGTAGTGTGGGACTACCTGCTGGCGCTGTGTGCCGCCGAACAGGGCGAGCTGCTAGCCCAGTAGCGCCTTGCCGGCCAACAGCAAGGCGGCCGCCCAACCGGCCACGGCAAACATCTGCTGCAAGCGCGGCCCGGCGAGTTTGGCTGCCAATGGCCGCGCCAGCAGCAAACCGACCACCGCACCGACCGCAAAAGGTGCGCCGACCTGCCAGTGCATCACCCCCGCCAGGCTGGCGCTGACCACGCTCCCCGTGGACACCAGCGCAATCACCGCCAGCGAGGTCGAGACGATGCTGGCCATGCGCAAATTGGTGTAGCGGTTCAAGGCGGGGATGATCACAAACCCACCGCCCACGCCCAGCAACCCCGACAGCAATCCCGACAGCGCGCCGGTAAAGGCCAGGGCGCGTGCGCAGGGCAACGTCCAGCGTAAACGGCCCTGCAGCGGGTTGAGCACGCAGGGTTCGATGTAGCGATGAGCATCGTTGGCTTCACCGCGCAGCTCCCTGGCCGCCTTGCGCCAAATGCGCAGGCAGGCGTAAACCAGCACGCCGGCGAATACCAATGCCAGCGGCGTATTGGGCACACGGTGCGCCAGCATCAGCCCGAAGGGCGCGACCGCGATGCCGATCAGGGCGATGAACAACGCCGCTCGGTAGCGCACCAACCCCTGACGCAAACCCAGCACTGCCCCCACGGCGGCAGCAAGGCCCACCGCCAACAGGCCGACTGGCGCCGCCTCGGCCATCGACAGGCCAAGGCCAAACACCAGCAATGGCACCGCAAGAATACCGCCCCCCGCGCCGGTCAAGGCCAGCACGGCACCGATGACCGCCCCCAAGCCTGCGCCCAACAGTTGGTGTTCGATCACTGTTTGGCCTCAGCTACCAATGGCTGCGGCCGCGCCAACCATTCACGCCCCTTGAGCATGCCTTTCCAGTACAACGGCGGCAGTACCCGCGCCTTGAGCAACCAGGCCAGGCGCGTCGGCCGTCGGCCATCGAGTAGCCAACGTGGGAAGCTCGGCGCCACTTTGCCGCCGTAGGTGAACTCGGCCAGCACGATCTTGCCGCGCTCGACAGTCAGCGGGCACGAGCCATAGCCGTCGTACAGGGCGAGGGTAGGGAGCCTGCCCAACGCCACCAGCACGTTATTGGCCACTACCGGCGCCTGTTTGCGCGCTGCCGCAGCAGTCTTGGCATTGCTGGTGTTGGCCACGTCGCCCAGGGCATGGATATTGGTGAACTTTCGATGACGCAAGGTCTGCGGGTCGACGTCGACCCAGCCCGCGCTGTCTGCTAACGGGCTCTCGCGAATGAAGTCTGGCGCCACCTGCGGCGGCACCACGTGCAGCATGTCGAAGGCCTCGACTCGGGTTTCAGTGCTGCCGTCGGCCAAGGTACGCACGAACGTCGCGCGCTTGCCGGGGCCATCCACCGCCACCAGGCGATGGGCGTAGTTAAGGTCCACGGCGTACTTGTCGATGTAAGCCATCAGTGCGGGCACGTAGTCGGCCACGCCAAACAGCACGACACCGGCGTTGAAGAAACTGGCTTTCACATCCCCCAAGTGCCCGTGGCGCAGCCAGTGGTCGCAAGACAGGTACAGCGCTTTCTGTGGCGCACCAGCGCACTTGATCGGCATCGGCGGTTGGGTGAACACGGCGCGGCCCTGCTTGAGCTGCTGCACCAGTTGCCAGGTGTACGAGGCCAGGTCGTAGCGGTAGTTGGAGGTCACGCCGTTACGGCCCAGTGTCTCGCTCAGGCCGTCGATGGCCTGCCAATCGAGTTTCAGGCCTGGGCAAACCACCAACTGTTCATAGCTGATAGCGCGGCCATCTTCGAGTACGACCAACTGGCCCAAGGGGTCGAAGCCCTGCACGCGCGCCCTGATCCAATGCACGCCACGGGGAAGGGTCGAGGCCATGGTGCGCGCCGTGTCTGGCGCCTTGAACACACCGGCGCCGACCAGGGTCCAGCCGGGCTGGTAGTAATGCACGTCGGCGGGGTCGATCAGGGCGATATCCAGTGACGGATCACGGCTGATCAGGCTGGACGCGGTGGCGATACCGGCAGCACCGGCACCGACGATAACCACTTTGTGGTGGTCGGTATTGAGCGTGTTGGCAGGGTGGAGCAAGGCAGGCATGGCGGTATTTCCTGGAAATCTCGTTATGGGTAAAAGCGGTTAAAGCGTGTTCAAAGGAATCTTCAGGTAGCTCACGCCATTGGCCTCGGGCTCAGGGAAGTGGCCGCTGCGCATGTTGACCTGCACCGATGGCAGGATCAGCACGGGCATGTCGAGGGTCTTGTCGCGGGCTTCGCGCATGGCCACGAAGCTGTCTTCGTCGATGCCGTGGTGAATGTGGATATTGCTGCCACGTTGCTCGGCCACAGTCGTGACGTATTGCATGTCGCGCCCGCCCGGCAGGTAGTCGTGGCACATGAACAACCGGGTCTGGTCGGGGAAGGCCAGCAGGCGGCGGATCGAGCGATACAGGGTGCGGGCATCGGCGCCGGGGAAGTCGCAACGGGCCGTGCCATAGTCGGGCATGAACAGCGTGTCACCGACGAACACCGCCTTTTCACCGCCATCCTCCACCAGATAGCTCATGCAGGCGGGGGTGTGCCCCGGCGTGTGCAAGGCACGGGCATACAGGTTGCCGATACGGAAACCTTCCTCATCCTCCAGCAGGACATCGAACTGGCTGCCATCCCGGGCAAAGCCGGGGTCGGCATTGAACAGCGCGCCAAACACTTTTTGCACCTGGGTGATCTGCGCACCGATGGCGGTGCTGCCGCCGAGCTTATCCTTCAGATAGGCCGCTGCCGACAGGTGGTCTGCATGAACATGGGTTTCCAGTACCCACTGCACCTCGGCATCGAGCGCCTTTACCCGGGTGATCAACCGGTCTGCCGAGGCGGTGCAGGTGCGCCCCGACTTGGGGTCGTAATCCAAAACGCTGTCGATCAACGCGCATTTGCGCGTCTCGCCGTCCATGAGCAGGTAGCTGATGGTCGAGGTCGCCTCGTCGAAGAAGGCTTCCACGTGAAGGTTGTTACCGATGATCATCACGTTCTCCAAAGTTTCCTACGCCCCCTATAGAGGCGTAGGCAGTGACCAGAGGTTTATCAAGATGCATGCCAGGGTTTTTCACAGGCCTTGGCCAATGAATACGGGCCGGGCTGGCGCTTGCCTGGCAACATGGCAGCCACGTTGGCAGTCGACTGTCAGCCAATGGCAGTGTTTGGCAGTCCTTGCTACCCTCCGCCGGGTTATCACATCGGTGCCGTCATGCCTGAGCCTCATCACATCATCCTAGCGTTGGTTTCCTACCTCGAACACGATGCCCTGCCCACCATCGTGCTGGACACGGATTACAACATCCTCGCAGCCAACGCGGCCTACCGCCGCCAGTTCGGCCGAGACCAGCAGGCGCCGCTGGGTGAAAAATGCCACAAGGTCTCGCACCACTATGCCGTGCCGTGCGACCAGGCCGGCGAGCATTGCCCCATGCGCAAGGCATGGGACAGCAAGGTGCCGGAACGTGTGCTGCACATTCATCACACGCCACGCGGCCCTGAGCATGTGGACGTCGAGCTGCGGCCGATCCTGGATGAGCAGGGCAGGGTGGTCGCCTTTGTCGAGCGCCTCACCACCATCACGCTCGCCGCGGCGCAACCTCAGCAGCAGGGCTTGGTAGGGCGGGCGCCAGCGTTCAAGGCAGCATTGGCCAGCCTGCAGCGCGCGGCGCCCGCGCAAATCCCGGTGTTGCTCCAGGGCGAATCGGGTACCGGCAAAGAGCTGTTCGCCCGCGCCCTGCACATGGGCAGCCCGCGCGCAAACGGGCCGTTGGTCGTGGTCGACTGCACCGGCTTGACCGAGTCGCTGTTCGAGAGCGAGCTGTTCGGCTACGAGAAAGGGGCGTTCACCGGCGCCAACCAACGCAAGATTGGCCTGGCCGAAGCCGCACATGGCGGCACGTTGTTCCTCGACGAAATTGGCGAAGTACCGATGGCCATGCAGGTCAAGCTGCTGCGCCTGATCGAGTCCGGCAGCTTCCGCCCGGTGGGCAGCCTGCGGACCGTGCACTCGGATTTCCGTTTGGTCTCAGCCACACACAAGCCGCTCAAGAAAATGGTCGCCGAAGGTACGTTCCGTGAGGATCTGTATTACCGCATCAGTGGCTTTCCTATCCGGCTGCCTGCCCTGCGTGAGCGCGTGGAGGACCTGCCATTGCTGGTCGAGAGCCTGCTCCAGCGTATGGCTGGCCAGCCCGCGCCCAGGTTGGCCGATGACGCATTGAAGCACCTCGGGCTGCATTCGTTCCCGGGCAATATCCGCGAGTTGCGTAACATCCTTGAACGGGCACGGCTGTTTGCCGATGACGGGCTGATCCGTCCCGAGCACCTGCCTGACGACATCGGCCCACCGATTGCAGCCGGCGTGACCAGGGGCCGAGGCCAAAGCGACCTGAGTGAGCTGGCGCAGGCGCTGGAGCAGTTTCAGGGCCCACGCAGTGAGCTGGCGCGCCACTTGGGCATGAGTGAGCGCACCCTCTATCGACGCCTGAAGGCACTGGGCCTGGGCACGTAGGCAGTCTAGGCCTTGCCCACCTTTACCTGACCTTTACCTCGAGCCAAGGAGTAGCTTGGGAAAACCGCTGTCTGATCCGTTAACCGCACCAGGCGAACAGAACTTGCGCTGGGCATTAACATGCAGAGGATCAGCAACACATGAAGAAAACCCTGACCGTGCTGTGCGCCGCGCTGATGTTCAGTGCGCCGCTGGCCAGCTTTGCTCAACCGGGCCCACCCCCGGGGCATGACAACGGCCCCTCCCATCAGGGCAACACACCGCATGGCAACGGCCAGCACGGCAAACAGCCGCAGGGTCGGCCGGGTAACGGCCATGCGCCAGCCCCTTACCAAAACCCGAACTTCCGTCCACAGCCGGGTATGCCGATACCCCATCAGCAATGGCAACGCGGGCATGCCGTTGACCCCCATTACCGCGGCGACCGCTACTGGGTAACCGACTGGCGTGCACGTCACCTCTATGCGCCACCGCGTGACCACCGTTGGTTGGCTGTGAATGGCGACTACGTGCTGGTGGCGATTGCCAGTGGGGTGATCGTGAACATTCTCAGCGGCTACTGACCCACCGTACCGCACGCATAAAAAAGCCCGCTTTCGCGGGCTTTTTCATGTCGTTCAACCTACACCTGATCAGAAGTCCAGGTTCGATACCGACAGCGCGTTGCTTTCGATGAACTCGCGGCGAGGTTCCACTGCGTCGCCCATCAAGGTGTTGAAGATCTGATCGGCAGCGATCGCGTCTTCGATGGTGACCTTGAGCATGCGGCGCACGGTTGGGTCCATGGTGGTTTCCCACAGCTGGTCCGGGTTCATCTCACCCAGCCCTTTGTATCGCTGGATGGTGTGGCGCTTGGTGCTTTCGTTCATCAGCCAGTCCAGGCCTTCCTTGAACTCGACGATTGCCTTGCGGCGCTCGCCACGCTGCACATAAGCACCTTCGCCCAGCAGGCTGGCCAGCTTGGCACCGATGTTGACCACGGTACGGTAGTCGTTGCTGCCGAAGAAATCGCGGTTGAAGGTGATGTAGCTGGCCAGCCCGTGCGAGGTGATTTCCACTTCCGGCAGCCAGACATTGCGCTCCTTGTCTTCGCGCAGGCTGGCTTGATACGCCAAGCCCGACTTCTGGGTGCTGCTCAGACGCTCCTGGAACTTGGCCAGCCAGGCCTGCATCACAGCGTGGTCGCCCAGTTGCTCCAGGGTAACTTCCGGCAGGTAGATGAAGTGCTCGGTCAGCTCCTGTGGGTACAGGCGCGACAAACGCTTGAGGGTCTTCATCACGCCACGGAACTCGTTCACCAGGCTTTCCAGCTGAACGCCGGAAACCGCTGGCGCCGACTCGTCCAGGTGCAGGCTGGCATCTTCCAGGGCCGATTGGGTCATGTACTCTTCCATGGCCTCGTCGTCCTTGATGTACTGCTCCTGTTTGCCTTTCTTCACCTTGTACAACGGTGGCTGGGCAATGTAGATGTAGCCACGCTCGACCAGCTCTGGCAGCTGACGGAAGAAGAAGGTCAGCAGCAGGGTACGGATGTGCGAACCGTCAACGTCAGCATCGGTCATGATGATGATGTTGTGATAACGCAGTTTGTCGATGTTGTACTCTTCGCGACCGATACCACAGCCCAGTGCGGTGATCAGCGTACCGACCTCCTGGGACGAGATCATCTTGTCGAAGCGAGCCTTCTCGACGTTGAGGATCTTACCCTTCAACGGCAGGATCGCCTGAGTGCGACGGTTACGACCTTGCTTGGCCGAACCACCAGCGGAGTCACCCTCCACCAGGTACAGTTCGGAAAGGGCAGGGTCCTTTTCCTGGCAGTCGGCCAACTTGCCTGGCAAGCCCGCGATGTCCAGTGCACCTTTGCGGCGAGTCATTTCACGCGCCTTGCGCGCGGCTTCGCGGGCACGGGCGGCGTCGATCATCTTGCCGACAACAGCTTTGGCTTCGTTCGGGTTCTCGAGCAGGAAGTCCGAGAAGTACTTGTTCATCTCCTGTTCCACGGCGGTTTTCACCTCCGAGGAAACCAGCTTGTCTTTGGTCTGGGAGCTGAACTTGGGATCAGGGACCTTGACCGAGATGATCGCGGTCAGGCCTTCACGGGCATCGTCGCCCGTGGTCGCCACCTTGTTCTTCTTGGCCAGGCCTTCCTGCTCGATGTAGCTGTTCAGGCTGCGGGTCAGCGAAGAACGGAAGCCCACCAAGTGAGTACCGCCATCGCGCTGCGGAATGTTGTTGGTGAAGCACAGCAGGTTTTCGTTGAAGCTGTCGTTCCACTGCAGGGCAACTTCAACACCCACACCATCGTCACGCTGGACGTTGAAGTGGAACACCTGGTTGTTCACCGGCGTCTTGTTGGTGTTCAGGTACTCGACGAACGCACGCAGGCCGCCTTCGTATTTGAAGAACTCTTCCTTACCGCTGCGTTCATCCTTGAGCAGAATGCCGACGCCCGAGTTGAGGAACGACAGTTCACGGATCCGCTTGGCCAGGATGTCCCAGCTGAAGTGGATGTTCTTGAACGTCTCAGCCGAAGGCTTGAAATGGATGTGGGTACCGGTCGTTTCGCTGTCACCCACAATCGCCATCGGCGCTTGAGGGACACCATGAACGTAGGTTTGCTCCCAGATCTTGCCGCTGCGACGTACAGTCAGCACCAGCTTCTCGGACAGGGCGTTAACCACGGAAACACCCACACCGTGCAGGCCGCCCGAAACTTTGTACGAGTTGTCGTCGAACTTACCGCCGGCGTGCAGCACGGTCATGATGACCTCGGCTGCGGATACGCCTTCTTCTTTATGCACGTCAACCGGAATGCCGCGACCGTTGTCGCGCACGCTGATGGATTCATCCGTGTGGATGATGACGGTGATGTCATCGCAATGACCGGCGAGGGCTTCGTCGATCGAGTTGTCGACCACTTCGAAGACCATGTGGTGCAGGCCGCTACCATCATCGGTGTCGCCAATGTACATGCCGGGACGCTTGCGTACGGCATCCAAACCTTTCAGCACTTTAATGCTGGAGGAGTCGTACGTTTGATTTTCGCTCATGCCTTCACTCCCGATGGTCGTGGGTCTGGGTGATACGGCCCTGTTCCACGTGGAACAAAGCAACTGGCGTTTCCGTCTGCCAGCCTTCCCTCAGTAATTCGTGATCTACACAGGTGATGAACACCTGGCAGCGTAATTCTTCTAGCAAGCGGCACAATGCGCGGCGGTGTTGCTCGTCCAGTTCTGACGGCAAGTCATCCACGAGATAAATACAGTGACCGCGGCGAGCCTGGCTGACGAGGTGCCCTTGGGCAATGCGTAGCGCACACACCACAAGTTTCTGCTGCCCTCGCGACAGAATGTCGGCTGCGTTATTGGCAGCCAAACGAAGACGCAGATCAGCACGCTGCGGACCGGCCTGGGTGTGGCCCATTTGCTGGTCACGAAGAAGAGAGGAGGCGAGTACTTCGTTGAGTTCCCGGTCCTTGTCCCAGCCTCGGTAATAGCTCAGGGTCAACCCGTCAAGCTCGACCAGTTCGCTCAGGGTTCGCTCGAAGACGGGCTTCAAGGCCTTGATGTAGTTGCGACGGTATTCATCTATTTCCGCGCTGGCCAGGCACAATTCCCGGTCCCAGGCGGCTTGCGAAGCTGGGTCAAGTGTACCATGCCGCAACCACGAGTTCCGCTGCCGGAGCGCCTTCTGCAGACGTTGCCAGGCAGGCAGAAAACGAGGTTCCACGTGGAACACTCCCCAATCCAGGAATTGGCGGCGAATTTTCGGGGCGCCTTCCAACAGCCTGAAACTGTCTGGGTTGATCAGCTGCAGGGGTAGCAGCTCGGCCAACTGCGCCGCGCTTTTGGCATTCTGCCCGTCGATACGGATGGTGAAATCACCTTGCCGCTCACGAGATACGCCCAGGTTGCTGGTGCCCCCCGACGTCAACTCAACCTCGCCAAACACGGTGCAAGCTGGCTGCTCGTACTGGATGACCGGGTTCAGGCGCGTGCTGCGGAACGAGCGCGCCAGTCCCAGCAGGTGCACAGCTTCGAGCACACTGGTTTTGCCGCTGCCGTTAGCACCGTAGAGGATGTTGATGCGGGGGGAGGGTGAGAGGGTCACCGGGTGCAGGTTGCGCACCGCAGTGACCATGATACGTCGAAGGGACATTCAGTCTGCTACAGGTTACAGACGCATCGGCATGACAACGTAGGAAGAGTCATCATTGCCAGCCTCCTGCAGCAGCGCACTGCTGTTGGAGTCGGACAGAATCAGACGCACCTGCTCGGTCGTCATCACGCCCAGCACGTCCAGCAAGTAGCTGACGTTGAAGCCGATCTCCAGCGCGCTGCCGTTGTAGTCGACGCTGATCTCTTCTTCCGCTTCTTCCTGCTCAGGGTTGTTGGCCTGAATCTTCAGCTGGCCAGCGGCCAGTTGCAGGCGAATGCCGCGGTACTTTTCGTTGGACAGGATCGCGGTACGGCTGAATGCCTCACGCAGCGCCTGACGATCACCGATTACCAGCTTGTCGCCACCCTTAGGCAGAACACGCTCGTAGTCCGGGAATTTGCCATCCACCAGCTTGGAGGTGAAGGTGAACTCGCCGGTGGTTGCGCGAATATGGTGTTGCCCCAGGACGATGCTGACCATGCCTTCCGGATCAGTCAGCAGGCGCGCGAGCTCCAGGATACCTTTGCGCGGCACGATCACCTGGTGGCGATCATCCTGCTCGATGGGTGCGCTCATGGAGCACAGCGCCAGGCGGTGGCCATCGGTAGAGACGGCGCGCAGGGTGTTACGCGACACCTCCAGCAACATGCCGTTGAGGTAATAGCGCACATCCTGCTGAGCCATGGCAAAGCTGGTGCGCTCGATCAGGCGGCGCAGCTTGCTCTGTTCCAGGTTGCAGGTCAGCGAGCCTGGGCCTTCTTCCACCGTCGGGAAGTCATTGGCGGGCAGGGTCGACAGGGTGAAGCGGCTGCGGCCGGCCTTGACCAACAGTTTTTGCTCATCGACCTTGATATCGATCAGGACGTCGTTTGGCAGGCTTTTGCAGATGTCCATCAGCTTACGGGCCGGGACAGTGATTTCGCCAGGCTCGGCTGGCTCTTCCAGTTGCACGCGGCCTACCAGTTCGACTTCCAGGTCGGTACCGGTCAACGACAGCTGCTGGCCTTGCACAACCAGCAATACGTTAGACAGGACCGGCAAGGTCTGACGGCGCTCGACGACACCGGCGACCAGTTGCAGGGGTTTCAACAGGGCTTCGCGTTGAATGGTGAAATGCATGGTCTAGTCCCTTGCCTTCAATTAGCTGCGCAGACGGCCATCAGGTCGTCAGCGTCCGCAGCAGGTTCTTGTAGTCCTCGCGGATGTCCGCGTCGGATTCCTTCAGTTCGTTGATTTTGCGGCAGGCATGCAGCACGGTCGTGTGGTCGCGACCACCAAACATGTCGCCGATCTCCGGCAGACTGTGGTTGGTCAGCTCCTTCGACAGGGCCATGGCTACCTGGCGCGGGCGCGCGACAGAACGCGAGCGACGCTTGGACAACAGATCGGAGATCTTGATCTTGTAGTACTCGGCCACTGTGCGCTGAATGTTATCCACACTGACCAGCTTGTCTTGCAGCGCCAGCAAGTCTTTGAGCGATTCGCGAATCAGTTCGATGGTGATGTCGCGGCCCATGAAGTGCGAGTGAGCGATCACCCGCTTCAGGGCACCTTCCAGTTCGCGGACGTTAGAGCGGATGCGCTGGGCAATAAAGAAGGCAGCGTCATGCGGCAGCTCGACTTTGGCCTGGTCGGCCTTCTTCATCAGAATCGCGACACGCGTTTCCAGCTCGGGCGGCTCTACCGCAACGGTGAGGCCCCAACCGAAGCGGGATTTCAGACGTTCCTCCAGGCCTTCGATTTCCTTCGGGTAGCGGTCGGAGGTGAGGATCACCTGCTGGCCGCCCTCGAGCAGGGCGTTGAAGGTGTGGAAAAACTCTTCCTGGGAACGCTCTTTGCGGGCGAAGAACTGGATGTCGTCGATCAGCAACGCATCGACCGAGCGATAGAAGCGCTTGAATTCGTTGATGGCATTGAGCTGCAGCGCCTTGACCATGTCCGCGACGAAACGCTCCGAATGCAGGTAGACCACCTTGGCATTCGGATTTTTCTTCAGCAGGTGGTTACCCACAGCATGCATCAAGTGGGTTTTACCCAAGCCCACACCACCATAAAGGAAGAGCGGGTTGTAACCATGCTTCGGGTTATCGGCGACCTGCCAGGCAGCGGCCCGCGCCAGCTGGTTCGACTTACCTTCGACGAAGGTGTCGAACGTGAACGTGCGGTTCAGGTAACTGGTGTGCTTGAGGGCACCTTCAACCTGAACAGTGCGCTGTTCGGTGCGGGTGTTGGTAGCCGGTGCCGGCGCAGGCTCGGCCATGGCGTCAAAGCTGTCACGCGACGAAGGCTCGGCAACCTCATTGACCTGCGCAGCTTCCACAGGCGCAGCGGCAGGCTCTACCGACATCGCAGCAGGCGCAGCTTTTTGTACCTGGGTCTGCGCCAACGAAGCGGCCACAGCGGCACTGACCGGCGCATTGGGCGCGGCCCGCGGCGCCGAGCTGCGACGGCTGCCTATTAATAAGGAAAGGGCAGGCGCAATGCCGCTGCCGTTCTCACCCAACAGCTCGAGCAGACGACCCAGGTACTTTTCATTGACCCAATCGAGAACGAAACGGTTAGGCGCATAGACGCGCAACTCGTCGCCTTCGGCTTCGACCTGTAGCGGACGGATCCAGGTGTTGAATTGCTGGGCAGGCAGTTCATCGCGCAGAAGCTCCACGCACTGCTGCCAAAGTTCCACTGACACGGATATCCCCTGAGTTTGAAAGCCGGATGAGGCAAAAACAAACCGCCATTGTACCGGTCGAGCGATCAGTTATCCACATGTGGATACGTTAGGAGCCATGACAAAACAGCCATTTATCGACCAAAAAGGCTTTATTGCGCTGTGCATAAGCTCTGTGGATAACCGCACCTGAGGGCTATGCACAACCCTGGGTTGAGATCTGTGGATAATTCACCTGTGGATAATGAGCACTTTAATCCACAGCTTCTGCGCATGCGGAGCACAAGCGCAGCACCGGATACCGACAGGGTTTCAAAACTCTGTACAGCCCGCGATTTCTGGGCTGTAGAACGTTACCCACAGAAAGTTATCCACTTAAGATTTATAAGTTCTTTAAGAAAGCTTTTTAAATGTCTCTTCTTTTTTTTCATGTTATCCCCCGATGTGCGTTCACGCTAAGGCCGTGTCTGGGCAGCGTCTGATCGACCGAGCCCGTCACGCCTTCTATAAGGAATGACTGGTTGGAAATTGACCTATTGCCTTGCTTTCTCTAGAATCGCCGGTCTCTTAAAAAGGGGGCCATCCCGGCCGTCGTCGACAAACCCAGGTAACACGCCATGAAACGTACTTTCCAACCAAGCACCATCAAGCGCGCGCGCACTCACGGTTTCCGTGCTCGTATGGCTACCAAGAACGGCCGCGCTGTTCTGTCGCGTCGTCGTGCCAAAGGCCGTAAGCGTCTGGCCATTTGATTTTTCGGCACAGGTGGTGAGTCAGGACTTCAGTCGGGAAAAGCGACTGCTTACACCCCGACATTTCAAAGCGGTCTTCGACTCCCCAACCGGCAAGGTTCCAGGGAAAAACCTGCTGATCCTTGCTCGCGAGAACGGCCTCGATCATCCGCGCCTTGGCCTGGTGATCGGCAAGAAGAGCGTCAAGCTCGCCGTTCAACGCAATCGCCTCAAGCGCTTGATGCGCGATTCCTTTCGTCTGAACCAGCAGATACTCGCTGGCCTGGACATCGTGATCGTCGCGCGCAAGGGATTGGGTGAGGTAGAAAACCCGGAATTGCATCAACACTTTGGCAAGCTCTGGAAACGCCTGGCGCGCAGCCGGCCTTCTCCAGCGGTTAGCGCCGATTCCGCAGGGGTAGACAGCCAAGATGCGTAAACTGGCACTCGTTCCGATCCAGTTTTACCGTTATGCCATCAGTCCTCTGATGGCCAGTCACTGTCGTTTCTTCCCCAGCTGCTCCTGTTACGCTTACGAAGCCATCGAAAACCATGGCTTATGGCGTGGTGGGTGGCTGGCCGTTCGTCGCCTGGGGCGTTGTCATCCGTGGAACGACGGCGGTTTCGATCCCGTTCCACCCGCTCCTTCCTCCCGAACTTCTTCGATAGCCGAGTAATCATGGATATTAAACGCACGATCCTGATCGCCGCGCTGGCAGTCGTGTCCTACGTCATGGTCCTGAAGTGGAACGATGACTACGGCCAAGCTGCCCTGCCGACTCAGAATACTGCTGCCAGCACTGTTGCTCCGGGCTTGCCCGATGGCGTGCCGGCCGGTAACAACGGTGCCAGCGCCGATGTACCGAGCGCCAACGCCGAATCGAGCCCTGCCGAACTGGCACCGGTCGCACTCAGCAAGGATCTGGTCCGCGTCAAGACCGATGTTCTGGAACTGGCTATCGACCCGGTGGGTGGTGACATCGTCCAGCTGAACCTGCCGAAGTATCCACGCCGTCAGGACCACCCGAACATTCCGTTCCAGCTGTTCGACAACGGTGGCGAGCGTGTTTACCTGGCCCAGAGCGGCCTGACCGGCGCCAATGGCCCGGACGCCCGTTCCACGGGTCGCCCGCTGTACGCGGCTGAACAGCGCAACTACCAGCTGGCCGATGGCCAGGAACAACTGGTGGTGGACCTGAAGTTCAGCGACAACGGTGTGAACTACATCAAGCGCTTCAGCTTCAAGCGCGGTGAGTACGACCTGACCGTCAGCTACCTGATCGACAACCAGAGCAGCCAGGCTTGGAGCGGCAACATGTTTGCCCAGCTCAAGCGTGACGCCAGTGGCGATCCGTCTTCGAGCACGGCCACCGGCACCGCGACCTACCTGGGCGCCGCCCTGTGGACAGCTGCCGAGCCGTACAAGAAAGTGTCGATGAAAGACATCGACAAAGGTAGTTTGAAAGAAAATGTGTCCGGCGGCTGGGTCGCCTGGCTGCAGCACTACTTCGTCACTGCCTGGATCCCGGCCAAGTCGGACAACAACGTTGTCCAGACCCGCAAGGACAGCCAAGGCAACTACATCATCGGCTACACCGGCCCAGCCATCAGCGTTCCTGCTGGCGGCAAGGTCGAAACCAGCGCCATGCTGTACGCCGGTCCGAAGATCCAGTCCAAGCTCAAAGAGTTGTCCCCAGGCCTGGAACTGACCGTCGACTACGGCTTCCTGTGGTTCATTGCCCAGCCGATCTTCTGGCTGCTGCAACATATCCACAGCCTGCTGGGTAACTGGGGCTGGTCGATCATCGTCCTGACCATGCTGATCAAAGGCCTGTTCTTCCCGCTGTCGGCTGCCAGCTACCGCTCGATGGCGCGCATGCGTGCCGTGGCGCCGAAGCTCGCTGCGCTGAAGGAACGCTTCGGTGATGATCGCCAGAAGATGTCCCAGGCGATGATGGAGCTGTACAAGAAAGAGAAGATCAACCCGCTGGGTGGCTGCCTGCCGATCCTGGTTCAGATGCCGGTATTCCTGGCCCTGTACTGGGTACTGCTGGAAAGCGTAGAAATGCGCCAGGCCCCATGGATGCTGTGGATCACTGACCTGTCGATCAAGGATCCGTTCTTCATCCTGCCGATCATCATGGGCGCCACCATGTTCATTCAGCAGCGTCTGAACCCGACGCCGCCGGATCCGATGCAGGCCAAGGTAATGAAAATGATGCCAATCATCTTCACCTTCTTCTTCCTGTGGTTCCCGGCTGGCCTGGTGCTGTACTGGGTTGTGAACAACTGCCTGTCGATTTCGCAGCAGTGGTACATCACCCGCCGTATCGAAGCAGCGACCAAAAAAGCTGCTGCTTGACGGGCTGCTAGTCTGTGAATAAAAACGCCCCCTAGTGGGGCGTTTTTGCTATCTGTCGTTTTTGTCGTAGAGGCTTTCGAGCATGAACACTGTGCGTGAGACCATCGCTGCCATCGCTACCGCCCAAGGCCGCGGTGGCGTGGGCATTGTCCGCTTGTCTGGCCCTCTGGCGGCCAAGGCAGGCCAGCTCATCACCGGCCGCACCCTAACGCCTCGCCATGCGCATTACGGGCCCTTCCGTGATGACCAGGGCCTGGTCCTGGACGAAGGCATCGCGTTGTACTTCCCGGGGCCGAACTCGTTCACCGGTGAGGATGTGCTCGAGCTGCAGGGGCATGGTGGGCCGGTGGTCCTCGACATGCTGCTGCAACGCTGTGTACAACTTGGTTGCCGCCTGGCCCGGCCCGGTGAGTTCAGCGAGCGTGCGTTTCTCAACGACAAGCTCGACCTGGCGCAAGCCGAGGCGATCGCCGACCTTATCGAGGCCAGCTCCAGCCAGGCCGCGCGCAATGCCTTGCGTTCGCTACAAGGTGAGTTCTCCAAGCGTGTGCACAGCCTTACCGAAGCGCTGATCGCCTTGCGGATCTATGTCGAAGCGGCGATCGACTTCCCTGAGGAGGAGATCGACTTCCTCGCCGATGGCCACGTGCTGTCGATGCTGGACGCGGTGCGTGGCGAGTTGTCCACAGTGCAACGCGAAGCCGGGCAGGGCGCTTTGCTGCGCGATGGCATGACCGTAGTGATTGCCGGCCGTCCGAATGCGGGTAAATCCAGCCTGCTGAATCGGCTGGCCGGCCGCGAAGCCGCCATCGTTACCGACATCGCCGGCACCACTCGCGACATCCTGCGTGAACATATCCACATCGACGGCATGCCGTTGCATGTGGTCGACACTGCAGGCCTGCGTGATACCGATGACCATGTGGAAAAGATCGGCGTAGAGCGGGCGCTCAAGGCCATTGGCGAAGCGGATCGTGTATTGCTGGTTGTGGATTCCACAGCCCCGGAAGCCGCAGACCCGTTTGCCCTCTGGCCGGAGTTCCTCGATCAGCGGCCAGACCCTGGCAAAGTCACCCTGATCCGCAACAAGGCTGACCTCAGTGGTGAGGCCGTGGGCCTGGAACAGTGTGACGACGGCCATGTGACCATCACCCTCAGCGCCAAGGACGACGACAGTGGCTTGCAGTTGCTGCGCGACCACCTCAAGGCCTGCATGGGTTATGAACAGACCGCCGAGAGCGGTTTCAGCGCCCGCCGGCGCCACCTCGATGCTCTGCGCCAGGCCAGTGATCACCTGGAGCATGGCCGCGCGCAATTGACCCTGGCGGGGGCCGGTGAGCTGCTGGCCGAGGACCTGCGACAGGCTCAGCAGGCCCTGGGAGAGATCACAGGGTCGTTCAGCTCGGATGACCTGTTGGGGCGCATCTTCTCCAGTTTCTGCATCGGTAAGTAATCCACAGGCCTTCAAAAGGCACTCGCAACACCAGGCCGCTCCTCCGGGAGCGGCTTTTTTTTGGGTGTTTGGCGGTGGAGTTTTTACGCCCTTGAGATCGAGCGCCGCCCGCGCGGCGCTTCGCAGCGCAAGGCTGCTCCTACATTTTTATCGGGCCAGTCAATCCTGAGACTGAGGCGCGCGGCCCCTTGGTGCCTAGCTCAATATCGTGTGGAACAAACAAGGCGGTCGCGCGCGCTGGGACAGGCGTTACTGGCCCGAAACCGATGTAGGAGCAGCCTTGTGCTGCGAAGCGCCGCGCGGGCGGCGCTCGATTTACGCCGTCCCTCATAACCCAAGACAAGCACCTGGCTGCCTTCACCCTATCTCGCGGCAAGCAATCGCACCTCTCACCCCAACTTGCTGAACAACCTTTTCGGCCCACCGGCCCGCTGGGACGGTCTGTGGATTGCCGAACGGCTACGGTAATCCGGTTTTTTTCATCAACAGGTACAAAAAAGGCCCAGCTGTACCCTGTGGAAAACCCTCCATCAGCTCTCTTGATAACCCCCTCTTTTTCTTGAGGAAAAAACCGCTTGTGCATAAGTAGCACTTTAATCCACAGGCTAAAGGACGTTATCCAGAGGCCTTATGGCACTTGGATAACAGGGTTTAATTTCTCTGTACACAGCGCCACATAAGGGATCTAGAACCTTATCCACAGAAAGGTGTGTGCATAAGAATAAACATAAAAACAAAGCTTTTTTAAATCTCTCTTCGTTGTTTTTGTTGTCTGCCACTCATCCACAGCCTGATCAAATTTTGCGCAAGCGGTTCCTTTGCAAGGGGGTAAGTCCCTATACTTGTCCGCTTACCTTCTCTATTCGCAAAAACAGGCACGAGGTGCGTGGTGGATTTCCCTTCCCGTTTTGAAGTGATCGTCATCGGCGGCGGCCATGCCGGTACCGAGGCTGCGCTTGCGTCTGCACGCATGGGTGTGAAAACCCTGCTGCTGACCCATAACGTGGAAACCCTCGGTCACATGAGCTGCAACCCCGCGATTGGCGGTATTGGCAAAAGCCATCTGGTCAAAGAGATCGATGCGCTCGGCGGTGCCATGGCATTGGCCACCGACAAGAGCGGCATCCAGTTCCGCGTTTTGAACAACCGCAAAGGCCCGGCCGTACGCGCCACCCGAGCACAAGCTGACCGCGCCATTTACAAGGCTGTGGTTCGCGAAATCCTGGAAAACCAGCCAAACCTGTGGATATTCCAGCAGTCCTGCGATGACCTGATCGTCGAACAGGACCAAGTCAAAGGCGTAGTGACCCAGATGGGCCTGCGCTTCTTCGCCGACTCCGTGGTGCTGACGACCGGGACCTTCCTCGGTGGCCTTATCCACATCGGTTTGCAAAACCATTCCGGCGGTCGCGCCGGCGATCCGCCTTCGATTGCCCTGGCGCACCGCATGCGTGAACTGCCGCTGCGCGTAGGCCGTTTGAAAACCGGTACCCCGCCGCGTATCGATGGCCGGTCGGTAGACTTCTCGGTCATGACCGAGCAACCGGGCGATACGCCGATCCCGGTCATGTCGTTCATGGGCAACGCGCAGATGCACCCGCGCCAGGTGAGCTGCTGGATTACCCACACCAACGCCCGCACCCACGAAATCATCGCGTCGAACCTCGACCGTTCGCCGATGTACTCGGGTGTGATCGAAGGTGTTGGCCCGCGCTACTGCCCATCGATCGAAGACAAGATCCACCGTTTTGCCGACAAGGAAAGCCACCAGGTATTCATCGAGCCGGAAGGCCTGAACACCCATGAGCTGTACCCCAACGGCATCTCGACGTCGCTGCCGTTCGACGTGCAGCTGGAGCTGGTGCGCTCGATTCGCGGCATGGAAAACGCCCACATCGTGCGCCCGGGCTACGCCATCGAGTACGACTACTTCGACCCGCGTGACCTGAAGTACAGCCTCGAGACCAAAGTCATCGGCGGCCTGTTCTTCGCTGGCCAGATCAACGGCACCACCGGTTACGAAGAAGCCGGTGCACAAGGCCTGTTGGCCGGTACCAACGCTGCGCTGCGTGCGCAAGGCCGCAAAAGCTGGTGCCCGCGGCGCGACGAGGCGTACATCGGCGTACTGGTCGACGACCTGATCACCCTGGGTACCCAGGAGCCGTACCGCATGTTCACCTCGCGTGCCGAGTACCGGCTGATCCTGCGCGAAGACAACGCCGACCTGCGCCTGACCGAAAAAGGCCGCGAACTGGGCCTGATCGATGACCAGCGTTGGGCCGCGTTCTGCGCCAAGCGTGATGGCATCGAGCGTGAGGAACAGCGCCTGAAGTCGACTTGGGTTCGCCCGAATACGCCGCAGGGCCAGGCAGTTGTGGATAAGTTCGGCACGCCGTTGAGCCACGAATACAGCCTGCTCAACCTGTTGGCGCGGCCGGAAATCGACTACGCCGGCCTGATCGAGGCCACCGGTGGTGATGAAATTGATCCACAGGTTGCCGAGCAGGTCGAGATCAAGACCAAGTACGCGGGCTACATCGACCGCCAGCAGGACGAAATCGCTCGGCTGCGCGCCAGCGAAGACACCCGCCTGCCTGTGGATATCGACTACACCACGATTTCTGGCCTGTCGAAGGAAATCCAGGGCAAGCTTGGCCAGACCCGTCCCGAGACGTTGGGCCAGGCTTCGCGTATTCCTGGTGTGACACCAGCGGCCATTTCGCTGCTGATGATTCATCTGAAAAAACGCGGCGCAGGCCGCGAATTGGAGCAAAGCGCTTGAGTTCCCTGGTCACCCCGCAACACGCCGAAGAATTGTCCACAGGCGCGCGCCAGCTCGGCATCGAGCTGAGCGCGCAGCAGCACGAGATGCTGCTGGGCTACCTGGCCCTGTTGATCAAATGGAACAAGGCCTACAACCTGACTGCCGTGCGCGATCCGGACGAGATGGTTTCGCGGCATCTGCTCGATAGCCTCAGCGTCATGTCGTTTATCCACAGCGAGCGCGATAACTGGCTGGATGTCGGCAGTGGGGGTGGCATGCCAGGCATACCCTTGGCTATCCTGCACCCGCACAAGCAAGTGACGGTTCTGGACAGCAATGGCAAGAAGACCCGCTTCCTGACCCAAGTCAAAATGGAACTCAAGCTGGACAACCTGCAGGTTATCCACAGCCGGGTCGAGGAGTTCAAACCGGCGCAACCGTTCAGCGGAATCATCTCTCGTGCCTTCAGCAGCATGGAGAACTTCACCAACTGGACCCGCCATCTGGGCGACACCGGGACGCAATGGCTTGCAATGAAGGGGCTGCATCCTGCCGATGAACTGGTAGCATTGCCCGCAGACTTCACAGTGGAAAGCGAGCAGGCCCTGACCGTTCCGGGTTGCCAGGGCCAGCGCCATCTGCTGATACTGCGCCGCAAGGCATGACTGGGAACACGCGCATCAATGGCTAAGGTATTCGCAATCGCGAACCAGAAAGGTGGTGTGGGCAAGACCACCACCTGTATCAATCTCGCCGCTTCGCTGGCCGCGACCAAACGTCGTGTGCTGCTGATCGACCTCGATCCGCAAGGCAACGCCACCATGGGCAGCGGTGTCGACAAGCACGAGCTCGAGCACTCGGTATACGACCTGCTGATCGGGGAATGCGACCTGGCTCAGGCCATGCATTACTCCGAGCACGGTGGTTTCCAGCTGTTGCCGGCCAACCGTGACCTGACCGCCGCCGAAGTGGTGCTGCTGGAAATGCAGGTCAAGGAAAGCCGCCTGCGCAACGCCCTGGCGCCGATCCGCGAGAACTACGACTTCATTCTCATCGACTGTCCGCCGTCGTTGTCGATGCTGACGCTGAACGCGTTGGTGGCCTCCGATGGTGTCATTATCCCCATGCAGTGCGAGTACTACGCACTGGAAGGTCTCAGTGACCTTGTGGATAACATCAAGCGCATCGCCGCCCGGTTGAACCCGGAGCTGAAGATCGAAGGCCTGTTGCGGACCATGTTCGACCCGCGCCTGAGCCTGAACAACGATGTTTCGGCCCAGCTCAAGGAACACTTCGGCGAGCAGCTGTACGACACGGTCATCCCGCGCAACATTCGCCTGGCCGAGGCCCCAAGCTTTGGCATGCCGGCCCTGGCCTACGACAAGCAATCGCGTGGCGCGCTGGCTTATCTGGCCCTGGCTGGGGAACTGGTACGCCGTCAGCGCCGTCCATCCCGCACTGCACAAACAACTTAAGGAATCCGTATGGCCGTTAAGAAACGGGGTCTCGGACGTGGGTTGGATGCACTGCTCAGTGGTCCTTCCGTCAGCGCGCTCGAAGAGCAGGCTGTCAAGATCGACCAGAAAGAACTGCAACACCTGCCGGTCGAGCTGATTCAACGTGGCAAGTACCAGCCGCGTCGCGACATGGACCCGGTGGCGCTGGAAGAACTCGCGCACTCGATCCGCACCCATGGCGTGATGCAGCCGATCGTGGTTCGCCCGATTGCCGACAACCGCTACGAGATCATCGCCGGTGAGCGCCGTTGGCGCGCCACCCAGCAGGCTGGCCTGGACACTGTGCCGGCCATGGTCCGCGAAGTGCCGGACGAAACGGCCATCGCCATGGCGCTGATCGAAAACATCCAGCGCGAAGACCTCAACCCCCTGGAAGAGGCCCTCGCGCTGCAGCGCCTGCAGCAGGAGTTCGAACTGACCCAGCAGCAGGTAGCGGATGCCGTGGGCAAGTCGCGGGTTACCGTGGCCAACCTGCTGCGCCTGATCACCCTGCCTGAAGCGATCAAGACCATGCTCGCCCATGGTGACCTGGAGATGGGTCATGCGCGCGCTTTGCTCGGTCTTGAAGAGCATCGTCAGGAAGAGGGGGCGCGTCATGTTGTCGCACGTGGCCTCACCGTGCGCCAAACTGAGGCACTGGTGCGTCAGTGGCTCAGCGACAAGCCTGATCCGGTCGAACCGAGCAAACCTGATCCGGATATCGCACGCCTTGAACAGCGGCTCGCAGAGCGCCTGGGCTCTGCCGTACAGATCCGTCATGGCAACAAGGGCAAGGGCCAGTTGGTTATTCGCTATAACTCGCTTGACGAGTTGCAAGGCGTCCTTGCTCACATCCGCTGAAACAATTCCTGTTGTAGCGCGCAGTCGGAAATCACTACGAAGAGTTGAATAGGGGTTAATCCACCCCTATACTCTGCGCGCATTTTGTCGGCACAAATTATGCCAAGTCATAGCTGACTTGTTGGTCGACTTCCGAGGAGCAGTTGTGATGGAAATACGCACGCCAAACCGCTTGCCTTTCCATCGCTGGGCGGTTTTTCCGGTACTGCTGACTCAATGTGTTGTACTGCTGTTGGCAACGTTGGTGTTGTGGCAGTGGAAAGGGGCGGTCAGTGGATATTCAGGTCTCTGCGGAGGTTTGATTGCCTGGCTACCCAATGTGTATTTCGCCTGGAAGGCATTTCGCTTCAGCGGAGCCCGGGCAGCGCAGGCCATCGTCAAGTCGTTCTACGCTGGCGAGGCAGGCAAAATGATTTTGACGGCAGTGCTGTTTGCACTGACCTTCGCAGGAGTGAAGCCATTGGCGCCGTTAGCAGTATTCGGCGTCTTCCTGCTGACCCTAATGGTCAGCTGGTTCGCGCCACTGCTAATGAATAAAAGACTTTCGAGACCTTAGGGCGTTTGAGGCAACCATGGCAGCAGAAACCGCTTCGGGCTATATCCAGCACCACTTGCAGAACCTGACCTACGGTCAACTACCAGACGGCAGCTGGGGCTTCGCCCATTCGGCTGCAGAAGCCAAGGCAATGGGCTTCTGGGCGTTCCACCTGGACACCCTGGGCTGGTCCGTTGCGCTGGGTCTGATCTTCCTGTTCATCTTCCGCATGGCGGCGAAGAAGGCGACCTCCGGCCAACCTGGCGGTCTGCAGAACTTCGTCGAAGTGATGGTCGACTTCGTCAACGGCAGCGTGAAGGACTCCTTCCACGGCCGTAGCCCGGTGATCGCACCGCTGGCGCTGACCATCTTCGTCTGGGTATTCCTGATGAACGCCGTCGACCTGGTACCGGTCGACTGGATTCCTCAGCTGGCCATCCTGATCTCCGGTGATCCGCACATTCCGTTCCGCGCCGTGTCGACCACCGACCCGAACGCGACCCTGGCCATGGCTTTCAGCGTGTTCGCCCTGATCATCTTCTACAGCATCAAGGTCAAGGGCCTGGGCGGCTTCCTCGGTGAGCTGACCCTGCACCCGTTCGGCAGCAAGAACATCTTTGTGCAGATCCTGCTGATCCCGGTGAACTTCCTGCTCGAATTCGTCACCCTGATCGCCAAGCCGATCTCGCTGGCCCTGCGTCTGTTCGGCAACATGTACGCCGGTGAGCTGGTGTTCATCCTGATCGCCGTCATGTTCGGCTCCGGCCTGCTCTGGCTGAGCGGCCTGGGTGTGGTGCTGCAATGGGCGTGGGCTGTGTTCCACATCCTGATCATCACCCTGCAAGCTTTCATCTTCATGATGCTGACCATCGTCTACCTGTCGATGGCGCACGAAGATAACCATTAAGACCGCCTGGCGTGTCTGATAGCCTTCCTCGCCGGTACGGGGGGAGGGCTTAAAAAGTCCGCAAGGGCAGCTGTACTCACGATTTGTTTTACCGCTTCAAACTAAAAACCTAACCAATACGACGTAAAAGTCGGGAGGAAAGATGGAAACTGTAGTTGGTCTGACCGCTATCGCTGTTGCTCTGCTGATCGGCCTGGGTGCTCTGGGTACCGCCATTGGTTTCGGCCTGCTGGGCGGCAAATTCCTGGAAGGCGCTGCTCGTCAACCAGAAATGGTTCCGATGCTGCAGGTTAAAATGTTCATCGTTGCCGGTCTGCTCGACGCCGTAACCATGATCGGTGTTGGTATCGCTCTGTTCTTCACCTTCGCGAATCCGTTCGTTGGTCAGATCGCCGGCTAATCACTCGTCACCACGAGTTGATTTGCTGTATGAATTAAGACCGAGCGAGGTGTTGGCGTGAACATTAATGCAACCCTGATTGGCCAATCCGTTGCTTTCCTGATTTTTGTACTCTTCTGCATGAAGTACGTATGGCCTCCGGTCATCACTGCTCTGCAAGAGCGCCAAAAGAAGATTGCCGATGGCTTGGACGCTGCCAACCGCGCAGCTCGCGACCTGGAGCTGGCCCAAGAGAAAGCGGGTCAGCAACTGCGTGAAGCTAAAGCACAGGCAGCCGAAATCATTGAGCAAAGCAAGAAACGCGCTGCTCAGCTTGTCGAGGAAGCCCGTGAACAGGCCCGCGTCGAAGCTGACCGTGTGAAGGCTCAGGCTCTGGCCGAGATCGAACAGGAACTGAACAGCGCTAAAGACGCCCTGCGTGCCCAAGTGGGTGCTCTGGCCGTTGGCGGTGCTGAAAAGATCCTTGGCGCCACAATCGATCAAAACGCGCATGCGGAGCTGGTTAACAAACTGGCCGCTGAAATTTAAGCGAGGGCGATCATGGCAGAACTGACCACGTTGGCCCGACCTTACGCTAAGGCTGCCTTTGAGCATGCCCAGGCCCATCAGCAACTGGCCAATTGGTCAGCCATGCTCGGCCTGGCTGCTGCGGTGTCGCAAGACGACACCATGCAGCGCCTGCTCAAGGCCCCGCGACTGACGAGCGCAGAAAAGGCCGCCACGTTCATTGACGTGTGCGGTGACAAGTTCAATGCACAGGCACAGAATTTCATTCATGTTGCCGCGGAAAACGACCGTCTCCTGCTTCTGCCGGAGATTGCCGCTCTGTTCGACCTGTACAAGGCCGAGCAAGAGAAATCCGTGGACGTGGAAGTCACCAGTGCCTTCGCGTTGAACCAAGAACAGCAAGACAAACTCGCCAAGGTTCTCAGTGCACGGTTAGGCCAGGAAGTGCGCCTGCACGCGTCGGAGGATGCCAGCCTGATTGGCGGCGTCGTCATCCGCGCTGGTGACCTGGTAATCGATGGCTCTGTTCGCGGCAAAATCGCGAAACTGGCCGAAGCATTGAAATCTTGAGTTTGAAGGGGCAGCAGAGCAATGCAGCAACTCAATCCTTCCGAAATTAGTGAAATCATCAAGGGCCGCATCGACAACCTCGATGTGAGCTCCCAAGCCCGTAACGAAGGTACCGTCGTTTCGGTTTCCGACGGTATCGTGCGGATCCACGGTCTGGCCGACGTCATGTACGGCGAAATGATCGAGTTCCCTGGCGGCGTCTACGGCATGGCCCTGAACCTGGAGCAAGACTCCGTAGGTGCAGTGATCCTGGGTGCATACGACACCCTCGCCGAAGGCATGAGCGCCAAGTGCACCGGCCGCATCCTGGAAGTTCCGGTTGGTAAGGAACTGCTGGGTCGCGTCGTCGACGCACTGGGCAACCCGATCGACGGCAAAGGCCCGCTGGGCAACACCGAGACCGACGCGGTCGAGAAAGTTGCTCCAGGCGTGATCTGGCGTAAGTCGGTAGACCAGCCTGTACAGACTGGCTACAAGTCCGTTGACGCCATGATCCCTGTCGGCCGTGGCCAGCGTGAGCTGATCATCGGTGACCGTCAGATCGGCAAGACCGCCATGGCCATCGACGCCATCATCAACCAGAAAGACTCCGGTATTTTCTGTGTGTATGTTGCTGTCGGCCAGAAGCGTTCCACCGTTGCCAACATCGTTCGCAAGCTGGAAGAAAACGACGCACTGAAGAACACCATCGTGGTGGTTGCCAGTGCTTCGGAATCCGCCGCACTGCAATTCCTGGCGCCATACGCCGGTTGCACCATGGGCGAGTTCTTCCGTGACCGCGGTGAAGACGCACTGATCGTTTACGATGACCTGTCCAAGCAGGCCGTTGCCTACCGTCAGATCTCCCTGCTGCTGCGCCGTCCACCAGGACGTGAAGCGTACCCAGGCGACGTGTTCTATCTCCACTCCCGTCTGCTGGAGCGTGCATCGCGCGTTTCGGAAGAGTACGTCGAGAAGTTCACCAACGGTGCTGTGACTGGCAAAACCGGTTCCCTGACCGCGCTGCCGATCATCGAAACCCAGGCTGGCGACGTTTCCGCGTTCGTTCCGACCAACGTGATCTCGATCACCGACGGTCAGATCTTCCTGGAATCGGCCATGTTCAACTCGGGCATCCGCCCTGCAGTGAACGCCGGTGTTTCGGTATCCCGCGTAGGTGGTGCCGCTCAGACCAAGATCATCAAGAAGCTGTCCGGTGGTATTCGTACCGCTCTGGCTCAGTACCGTGAACTGGCTGCATTCGCCCAGTTCGCTTCCGATCTGGACGAAGCGACCCGCAAGCAGCTGGAGCATGGTCAGCGCGTTACCGAGCTGATGAAGCAGAAGCAGTACGCGCCAATGTCCATCGCGGACATGGCCCTGTCGCTGTACGCCGCTGAGCGTGGTTTCCTGACTGACGTAGAAGTCTCCAAGATCGGTAGCTTCGAGCAAGCACTGATCGCCTTCTTCAACCGTGATCACGCTGAACTGATGGCGAAGATCAACGTGAAGGGTGACTTCAACGACGAAATCGACGCTGGCCTGAAAGCCGGTATCGAGAAGTTCAAGGCCACCCAGACCTGGTAAGCCGCAGCGGGGGCCCAGGCCCCCGCTTGCTAACCTGATAGGTGATACATGGCAGGCGCAAAAGAGATTCGCAGTAAGATTGCGAGCATCAAAAGCACGCAAAAAATTACCAGCGCCATGGAGAAAGTGGCGGTCAGCAAAATGCGCAAGGCACAAATGCGCATGGCTGCTAGCCGTCCTTACGCGGAGCGTATCCGCCAGGTGATCGGTCATCTGGCCAACGCCAACCCGGAATACCGCCACCCTTTCATGATCGAGCGCCCTGTTAAGCGCACCGGTTATATCGTGGTGAGCAGTGACCGTGGTCTGTGCGGTGGCTTGAACACCAACCTGTTCAAGGCCCTGGTCAAGGACATGAACGCAAACCGCGAACAGGGCGTGGAAATCGACCTGTGCGTGATCGGCAGCAAGGGTGCGACTTTCTTCCGCATCTTTGGCGGCAACGTCGTAGCCGCGATCAGCCACCTGGGCGAAGAGCCATCGATCAACGATCTGATCGGCTCCGTCAAAGTGATGCTGGACGCCTACCTGGACGGCCGTATCGATCGCCTCTCCGTGGTTTCGAACAAGTTCATCAATACCATGACCCAGAAGCCAACGGTCGAGCAATTGGTACCGTTGGTGGCAACCCCGGATCAGGATCTCAAGCATCACTGGGATTACCTGTACGAACCCGACGCAAAAGAGCTGCTGGACGGCTTGATGGTGCGTTATGTGGAGTCGCAGGTATACCAGGCGGTGGTCGAGAACAACGCTGCTGAACAAGCGGCCCGGATGATCGCCATGAAGAACGCCACAGACAACGCCGGTGATTTGATCAAAGAGCTTCAGTTGATCTACAACAAGGCGCGTCAGGCTGCGATCACCCAGGAGATCTCGGAAATCGTCGGCGGCGCTGCCGCGGTTTAACGGTTCACATATTCAGAGGATCCAGCTATGAGTAGCGGACGTATCGTTCAAATCATCGGCGCCGTCATCGACGTGGAATTCCCACGTGACGTCGTGCCGAGTGTATACAACGCGCTGAAAGTACAAGGCGCGGAAACCACCCTCGAAGTTCAGCAGCAGCTGGGCGACGGCGTGGTTCGTACTATTGCGATGGGCTCGACCGAAGGCTTGAAGCGCGGTCTGGATGTCGTCGACACCGGCGCTGCCATTTCCGTTCCTGTTGGTAAGGCCACCCTGGGCCGTATCATGGACGTACTGGGCAACCCGATCGACGAAGCCGGCCCGATCGGTGAAGAAGAGCGTCGCGGTATCCACCAGCCAGCGCCTTCGTTCGCTGACCAGGCAGGCGGCAACGACCTGCTGGAAACCGGCATCAAGGTTATCGACCTGGTTTGCCCGTTCGCCAAGGGTGGTAAAGTTGGTCTGTTCGGTGGTGCCGGTGTCGGCAAGACCGTAAACATGATGGAACTGATCCGTAACATCGCCATGGAACACAGCGGTTACTCCGTGTTCGCTGGTGTGGGTGAGCGTACTCGTGAGGGTAACGACTTCTACCACGAGATGAAGGACTCCAACGTTCTCGACAAAGTAGCGCTGGTCTACGGTCAGATGAACGAGCCACCAGGAAACCGTCTGCGCGTAGCGCTGACCGGCCTGACCATGGCTGAGAAGTTCCGTGACGAAGGTAACGACGTTCTGCTGTTCGTCGACAACATCTATCGTTACACCCTGGCCGGTACTGAAGTATCCGCACTGCTGGGCCGTATGCCTTCGGCAGTAGGTTACCAGCCGACCCTGGCTGAAGAGATGGGCGTTCTGCAAGAGCGCATCACCTCCACCAAGGAAGGTTCGATCACCTCCGTCCAGGCCGTATACGTACCTGCGGACGACTTGACCGACCCGTCGCCAGCGACCACCTTCGCCCACTTGGACGCCACCGTCGTTCTGTCCCGTGACATCGCCTCCCTGGGTATCTACCCAGCGGTCGACCCACTGGACTCGACTTCGCGCCAGCTGGACCCGAACGTGATCGGCAACGAGCACTACGACACCGCGCGTGGCGTTCAGTATGTTCTGCAGCGCTACAAAGAGCTGAAAGACATCATCGCCATCCTGGGTATGGACGAACTGTCCGAGACCGACAAGCAACTGGTAGCCCGCGCTCGTAAGATCCAGCGCTTCCTGTCGCAGCCGTTCTTCGTGGCCGAAGTCTTCACCGGTTCGCCAGGCAAGTACGTTTCCCTGAAAGACACCATCGCTGGCTTCAGCGGCATCCTCAAAGGTGACTACGACCACCTGCCAGAACAAGCGTTCTACATGGTCGGCAGCATCGACGAAGCGATCGAGAAAGCCAAGAAACTGTAATTCCTGCGCCCCGCAAGGGGCGCTATCAGGTTGAGGCAAGCAGATGGCTATGACAGTCCATTGCGATATCGTCAGCGCGGAAGGAGAGATTTTCTCCGGTCTGGTCGAGATGGTGGTTGCGCACGGTAACCTGGGTGATCTTGGTATCGCTCCGGGCCACGCGCCGCTGATCACCAATCTGAAGCCAGGTCCGATCACGCTGACCAAGCAGGGTGGCGCCCAAGAGGTGTTTTACATCTCTGGTGGTTTCCTCGAGGTTCAGCCGAACATGGTCAAGGTGCTTGCCGATACCGTGCAACGTGCTGCAGACCTGGATGAAGCTCAGGCTCAGGAAGCCCTCAAGGCTGCCGAGAACGCCCTGAATCTGAAAGGCGCGGACTTCGACTACGGCGCCGCCGCCGCACGTCTGGCCGAGGCCGCAGCTCAGCTGCGTACCGTCCAGCAAATGCGCAAAGGCAAGTAATCGGCCCTGGGCTGATCACTTCTGTTGCGATTGAGTAAAAGGGTAGCCTCGGCTACCCTTTTTCTTTTTCCGAATTTCTCCCCCCGGTCATTTCACTGACCGCCCAGGATTGGTAGCCAGTAATGTCACTCGATATCGTTATTCTCGCCGCCGGCCAAGGTACCCGCATGCGCTCGGCGCTGCCCAAGGTGCTGCACCCGGTTGCCGGCAACTCCATGCTTGGCCATGTTATCCACAGCGCGCGTCAACTCCAGCCGCAAGGTATCCACGTGGTCATTGGCCATGGTGCCGAGCAGGTGCGTGAGCGCCTGGCAGCTGACGATCTGAACTTTGTCATGCAGGACAAGCAGCTGGGTACAGGCCATGCCGTGGCCCAGGCGCTGCCAGCATTGACCGCTGACACCGTACTGGTGCTGTACGGTGATGTGCCGTTGATCGAAGTGGAGACCTTGCAGCGCCTGTTGGCCAAGGCCAATGATCAACAGCTGGGCTTGCTCACGGTCACCCTCGAAGACCCGACCGGCTATGGCCGTATCGTGCGTGACGAGCAGGGCAAGGTGACGGCCATCGTTGAGCACAAGGATGCCAGCGACGCGCAGAAAGCGATCAAGGAAGGCAACACCGGCATTCTGGCCCTGCCTGCGGCGCGCCTGGCGGACTGGATGAGCCGCTTGTCGAATAACAATGCCCAAGGCGAGTACTACCTGACCGACGTCATCGCCATGGCGGTGTCCGATGGCTTGGTGGTTGCCACCGAGCAACCTGAAGACCCGATGGAAGTGCAGGGCGCCAACGACCGTCGCCAGCTGTCCGAGCTCGAGCGCCACTATCAGCTGCGCGCAGGCCGCCGCCTGATGGCCCAGGGCGTCACCCTGCGTGACCCGGCGCGGTTCGATGTACGGGGTGAAGTGACCGTTGGTCGCGATGTGCTGATCGACATCAACGTGATCCTCGAAGGCCAGGTGGTCATCGAAGACGGCGTAGAGATCGGCCCCAACTGCGTGATCAAGAACAGCACCCTGCGCAAGGGTGTGGTGGTCAAGGCAAACAGCCACATCGAAGGTGCGGTGATGGGTGAGGGCAGCGACGCCGGCCCGTTCGCTCGCCTGCGCCCAGGCAGTGTGCTGGATGCCAAGGCCCATGTGGGTAACTTCGTCGAGCTGAAAAACGCTCACTTGGGCGAAGGCGCCAAGGCAGGCCACCTGAGCTACCTGGGCGACGCCGAAATTGGCGCGCGCACCAACATCGGCGCTGGCACCATCACCTGCAACTATGATGGCGCCAACAAGTTCAAGACCGTGATGGGTGAGGACGTGTTCATCGGTTCGAACAACTCACTGGTGGCGCCTGTGGAAATCAAGGCCGGCGCGACCACGGCAGCCGGTTCGACTATCACCCAGACCGTCGAAGCCGCCGACCTGGCTGTGGGCCGCGCGCGCCAGCGAAACATCTCGGGCTGGAAGCGGCCGGAGAAGATTAAGAAGAGCTGAGTTATACACAGCTGTTCGATCGAAAGCCGACTTATGTGAATAAGTCGGCTTTTCTTTGGGGGGTGAGTTTGCGCTCCTACAGGGGACGAAACTATCCACAGGGCAGCAACTGCTTGACGAAACGAGCGTCTTAGGTTTTGATTGCAACCATTATCTTTCGAAACGAAACTTAAGCGCTCATGTCGAAACGTAACACGCCTCAACGCCGCCACAACATCCTGGCCATGCTCAGTGAGCAAGGGGAGGTGAGTGTGGATGCATTGGCCAAGCGCTTCGAAACCTCGGAAGTGACCATTCGCAAAGACCTCGCCGCCCTGGAAACCAACGGCCTGTTGCTACGCCGCTATGGCGGTGCGGTACCGGTGCCGCAAGAGCTGCTCGGTGAGCCGGCCCAGCCCGTGTCTGCCTACAAGAAGGCCATTGCCCGCGCGGCGGTAGGGCGTATCCGCGAACATGCGCGGATCATCATCGACAGTGGCAGCACCACTGCCGCGATGATTCCCGAGCTGGGCCGACAGCCTGGCCTGGTGGTGATGACCAATTCCTTGAACGTGGCCCGCGCCATCAGCGATCTCGAGCATGAGCCTGTATTGCTGATGACCGGTGGTACCTGGGACCCGCACTCCGAGTCGTTCCAGGGGCAGGTTGCCGAGCAGGTGCTGCGCTCCTACGATTTCGATCAGCTGTTCATCGGTGCCGATGGCATCGACCTCAACCGGGGCACCACCACCTTCAATGAGCTGCTGGGCTTGAGCCGAGTCATGGCCGAGGTCGCCCGTGAGGTGATCGTGATGGTCGAGTCCGACAAGGTGGGGCGCAAGATCCCTAACCTTGAGCTGCCGTGGGGCAGCGTGAATACCCTCATTACTGACGAACGCCTGCCCGCAGCGGCACGCGAACAAATTCAAGCCCGCGGCATCAACCTGATTTGCGCCGCGATCAGCCAGGAGCAATGAACATGTGTGGAATCGTTGGTGCCGTAGCCGAACGTAATATCACCGCCATCCTGATCGAAGGCCTCAAGCGCCTTGAGTACCGCGGGTACGACAGTGCCGGCCTGGCGGTCTACAGCCAGCAGGGTGGCCTGGAGCGCCGCCGCCGGATTGGCAAGGTCAGCGAGCTGGAAGCTGCCGTGGCCGCCGAGCCGCTTGTCGGCCAGCTGGGTATCGCTCACACGCGTTGGGCTACCCACGGCGCGCCAACCGAAGGCAATGCCCACCCACACTTCTCGGGCAGTGAATTGGCGGTCGTGCACAACGGCATCATCGAGAACCACGAAGAACTGCGTGAAGAGCTCAAAGGCCTCGGCTACGTGTTCACCTCGCAGACCGATACCGAAGTCATCGTCCACCTGATCCACCACACGCTCAAGACCGTTACAGACCTGACCGACGCGCTGAAGGCTGCGGTGAAGCGCCTGCACGGTGCTTATGGCCTGGCCCTGATCAGCGCTAAACAGCCAGACCGCCTGGTAGCTGCCCGCAGCGGCAGCCCGCTGGTGATCGGCCTGGGCCTTGGCGAGAACTTCCTGGCCTCGGACCAGCTGGCCCTGCGCCAGGTCACCGACCGTTTCATGTACCTGGAAGAAGGCGATATCGCTGAAATCCGCCGTGACCAGGTCAGCATCTGGGACCAGGCTGGCAACAAGGTCCAGCGTGAAACCGTGCAGTATCACGAAGGTGCAGAAGCGGCGGACAAAGGTAACTACCGTCACTTCATGCTCAAGGAAATCCACGAGCAGCCAAGCGTGGTCCAGCGCACCCTGGAAGGCCGTTTGGGCAAAGACCACGTGCTGGTACAGGCCTTTGGCCCGAAAGCCGCCGACCTGTTCGCCAAAGTGCGCAACGTACAGATCGTTGCCTGCGGCACCAGCTACCACGCCGGTATGGTCGCCCGTTACTGGCTGGAGAGCCTGGCCGGCATCCCTTGCCAGGTCGAAGTCGCCAGCGAGTTCCGCTACCGCAAGGTGGTGGTGCAGCCCGACACCCTGTTCGTCTCGATCTCGCAATCCGGTGAGACTGCCGACACCCTGGCTGCCCTGCGCAACGCCAAGGAGCTGGGCTTCCTCGGCAGCCTGGCGATCTGCAACGTCGGCATCAGCTCGCTGGTGCGTGAATCCGACCTGACCCTGCTGACCCTGGCTGGCCCGGAAATCGGTGTTGCTTCGACCAAGGCGTTCACCACCCAGCTGGTCTCGCTGATGATGCTGACCCTGGCCCTGGGCCAGGTACGCGGCACCCTCGAAGCCGGTGTCGAAGCCGAGCTGGTTGAAGAATTGCGTCGCCTGCCGGCCCGCCTGGGCGAGGCACTGGCCATGGACGCAACTGTCGAGAAGATCGCCGAGCTGTTCGCCGACAAGCACCACACCCTGTTCCTCGGCCGCGGCGCCCAGTACCCGGTAGCGATGGAAGGCGCGCTCAAGCTCAAGGAAATCTCCTACATCCACGCCGAAGCCTACCCGGCAGGTGAGCTGAAGCACGGCCCGCTGGCACTTGTGGATAACGACATGCCAGTCGTGACTGTGGCGCCGAACAACGAACTGCTGGAGAAGCTCAAGTCCAACCTGCAGGAAGTGCGTGCCCGTGGCGGTGAGTTGGTAGTGTTTGCCGACGAGCACGCTGGCATGACCAATGGTGAAGGCACCCACGTGATCAAGGTGCCGCACATCGCTGACGCCCTGGCGCCGATCCTGTACACCATCCCGCTGCAGTTGCTGTCGTACTACGTGGCGGTGCTCAAGGGCACCGACGTTGACCAGCCGCGTAACTTGGCGAAGTCGGTGACGGTGGAATAAACCGACGGGCAACCGTTAAAAAGCACCGGCCCCGCTGTGATCAACAGCAGGTACTGGTGCTTTTTTGCGCAGTAAAACGGTTTTTGGTATAACTTTCGGCCGGTTCAAGGGATTGAACACATTCAAACGCGCCTCAAAGGAATGACTGATGCCTGCTGTCCCCCCTTCTTACTTCGCTGCCGCCGTCGTCCTGATCGGTAGTGCCCGATTTTCCGCAAGTCAGCCCAACGCATAGCCATCGCCTATTCACCACGCCTGCATGTGCCCGCGAGGTTCGTATGGAACTGTCTGAAATTTCTCCAGTCAGGGTGTGCTCAAGGCCAAAGCACTTCTTTAATCATCTGTAAGGTTGTCCACATGAAAGCTCTTCGTAATTGCCTCTTCGCCGCGCTGCCTTTCGTAGCCCTTTCGGGTTGCGCGAATTTTGAGCAAACAATGCAGGAAATTCAGAAGGCGACCGCGCCAGTAGCCATCGATCAAAGCCTTGCAGAAATCTGCCGTGTCACGAAAGAAAACAAGGTTCGCGCAAACAGCCTGTACCGCGGCAAGACCTTCTCCACCAACGGTGAAGTCGCCATGATCAATCAAGGGCTCGAGGCGTATCGGGTAGTGCTGAGCGTTGGCGACGTGGATATCCACGCTGAATCGACCAACACCAGCATGGTCAATGCGCTCTCCGTTGGGAAAAAATCGAATGTTTCCGGTGTCGTGACACTGGTCGACTACGACTATAAGAACTGCCACATCTCGCTCAAGAACGCGACGTTCTGAAGGTGATGCCAGGCTGCGGCGCTCTTGTTTGCAGGGCGCTGCGGCATAGCCTGCGTAGCATCCGCGCGCCCCTGTCACCATCAGTCGGCGTACCGGCAAGCCCTAGTAACCTGCTCTATAGTCACTAGCGCGGCACAGGCAATGAGCCAGGCCGTCTAGCCGATGACAGGGAGGTCGTCTGATGGCGCGCCAGGCTAATGCGCCCCTGCCAGCATGGGTGCGCGACACCTGCGGTGATCCGCTCAAATGCGCGTTATGGGCTGCCAGCCTCGTTGCTTTTATCTGGATGGCGCTCAATAACGACAGCCACCACGATCTTGAATCGTTCTGTATTTCCGGCTCGCCCTCGATGCTGACCGAGGGATGGCTGAACCTGCGCCTCTATTATTCCAGCATGGACATCGCCGTTTTCACCGGTGCGGTGGGGCTGATGCTGGTCGCGATGATGCTGCCCGCGCTGCAGGGGCCATTGGCGCATCTGTGGCATCAATCAAGGCCCTACCATCGAGCGCCCGCTGTCGCGGCATTTCTGCTGGGGTATTTTGGCGTGTGGCTGGCGGGCAGTTCACTGCTGTTGATGATTGCGCTGTTGCTGGTTTCTTTCGCCGGCTCGCAACTCGCAGCAGGGTTGCTGGCGCTGATAGGGGCAGGGGGGTGGCAGTTGTGCGCGTTCAGGGCGCGTTGCCTTCTGCGCTGCCATCGGCCCGCCAGCGTCGCCAACCCATTGGTCAAGGGGGCGCTGCATGGGGTGTGGTGCTACGCCACCTGTTGGCCGTTGATGCTGATCGCATTTTGCCTGCCGTCTGTTCACCTGCCCGTGATGATCGCCGGTGCAATCATTATTGCCTATGAGCGTAGGGACCGACAGCGTTCAAGCGCCTGAGCGCAGCACCCGAAGCCAGGCTTAGGATGCTGCGACGGCGGTGGCTCAGTAGGTTTCCAGTTTGAATGGCACGTCAGCGGCTACAGCGTTGCTGCTATTGAGCAGTTTGGCCCCCTCTGGCCGTTTGAGCACCGTGTCACGGGTCTGTACTTCCACTTCGATTGTGCCTTCATCAATCGCCGAGTTGTCGGCGTTGAGTGGCAGCTTGAAGGTAGCGGTGGCTTCCAGATGGGTCTGGCAGTTCATGCAGCCTTCGACATGCCAGCGGCTGAGAATCGGCCGGGTACCCAGGTATTCGCGCTTGCCATCGACCTTGGCGTAGGCGCTGATCAGGAACGAACCGCGGATCTTGCCCCGGTTGATGCGGCTGATGCGCAAGGTCTTGCCAGCGGGTTGCACGGCCTCGGCCTTGAACAGCAACGGCTTGTTGGGTTGGGCGTAGGCGTCCAGCGAGCCTTTGCCATAGCCATAGCCCAGCTGGGTTTCGATGTTGAAGCAGTCACGGGTGGTGAAAGGGCTGCCGTCGGCCTTCACGAACGGGTCAAGCGTAGTGTCCAGGCTCAGGATGGCATTCGGGTCCAGGCCTGCTGCACCTGCTGGCGGTTGCACGCCATCGGGCTTGTAGTAGCTGGCGCCGGGATCGGTGGCATCGATGCTGAATTCATCAGTTGCGCCTTGCCGACGCTGCCAGGTCCAGAACACATAGTCGATGAAGCAGTGGTGGAAGAAGAAGATCGGGTCCAGGCCGGCGGTCTCGTTCTCGCCCATGTCGCCGTTGGCACCCGGGATCGCCGAATTGTTGCCTTGCCCCGGGTAGTCGAAGCCGCCGACGGCCAGGTGCATGAAGTTATGCGGCTCTTCCAGGGAGACATGGTGAGTGCCCGCTGGGTCAGCCTTGTTTTTCGCGGCGGCCGACGTGGTATTGGAGAACAGGGTGTAGGTGGGCGCGTCCAAGCAGTTTTCGAAGCGGGTGAACACCTCGCCACGCCACCTGCCACCGATCTTGATCTTGCCGCTCAGCCAGGTACTGATGTTGCTATTGAGGTAGCCGATGTTCTGCTCTGGGTCTGGGAATTGCGCGTTATGGGCGTCGGTCTTTGCGCGGTCCTCATCAGTGCCCACCAAACCGGACAGCGGGTAACGCACTGTCTCGTAGCCTTCCGGCTTGCTGTAGATGATCGGCGTGTCCTCGACCTCGTCGGTGATGGCTTTCGGGAACACGAAGGAGCGCAGAGGGTTGTCGATTTTCTGGCCGTCGAGCTCGAAATATTCTTGGGTCAGCGCCGACGGGATACCGTTTTCCCGTGATGCATCGCTGCATTCATCCCAGAACGGCAAGGTCACGTCTTTGCAGCCGGGGATGCTGCGCAACGCCTCTTCCAGGCGCCAGAGGTAGGCGCGGTGCCAGCTTGGGAACAGCACCGTCCCGTGCTGGCAGTAGCCGCCCCACCAGTTGGGGTCGGTCTTGCCCTTGTCACGGAATGGCTCGCCATGCAGGCCGCCGAGGGTGAAGAAGGAGTTTGGGTCGTTAGCGGGAAGATCCTTGATGCCCTTCCAGGCGCGGATCAGATTCTCAAGTTCTGCTTTTTTGCCTTGATCGTAGTCAGCCTGGATATCGCTGAGCGAACGACGTACACGCGGGGTGGATGACATGGTGAACCTCCTTGTTGCCACTGGTCCCGAAAACTCGGGGGTTTACTGCTCCATCGTCCAGCATATCCGGGTTGTAAAAATCTGCCTGGGAGGGCGCCAGACGGTTGATCTCCGTATCAACCGTGCCAGCACCGGCCCCTGTGGCCGAGGTTTTGTCAGATCTGCATCGCCATCCCTTCCACATTCATCGCCGCCTGGCGCAACGCCTCGGAGCGGGTCGGGTGCGGGTGGCAGGTGAGGGCGATGTCCTCTGCCGACGCCGAGAACTCCATGGCTACGCAGAATTCACCGATCATCTCACTGACACTCGGGCCCACCAGGTGCACGCCCAGTACCTCGTCGGTGTTGGCATCGGCGAGCACCTTGGCGAACCCTTCGGTCTCGTGGTTGATCTTGGCGCGGCTGTTGGCGGTGAAGGGGAACTTGCCCACCTTGTAGGCGCGGCCTTCGGCCTTGAGCTGTTCTTCGGTCTTGCCGACGCTGGCCAGCTCGGGGCGGGTATAAATGACACCGGGGATCAGGTTGTAGTTGACCTCATGGGCCTTGCCGGCGATGCGCTCGATGCACGACACCGCTTCATCTTCAGCCTTGTGCGCCAGCATCGGGCCTGAGGTGACATCGCCGATCACCCAGATGCCAGGCACCGAGCTGCGGTGATGATCGTTGCTCAGCATGCCGCGCTTGTCGGTCGCCAGGCCTACGCTTTCCAGGTTCAGGCCCTGGGTGTAGGGGCGGCGACCGATGGCCACCAGCACGTAGTCGGCCTGCAAAGTTTGTGCGTCGCCACCGGCGGCGGGCTCCAACGTCAGGCTGACGCCGTCGGCCGACGAGGTGGCCTGGGTGACCTTGCTGCCGAGCTTGAAGCTCATGCCTTGCTTGGCCAAGGCCTTCTGCAGGGTCTTGGCGGTTTCTTCATCGGTGCCCGGGCAGATGCGGTCGAGGTATTCGATGACAGTCACTTCGCTGCCCAGGCGGCGCCATACCGAACCCAGCTCGAGGCCGATGACGCCGGCGCCGATGACGATCAGGTGCTTGGGCACCTGGGGCAGGGACAGGGCACCGGTCGAATCGATGATGCGCTGATTGTCGATGGTCACGCCTGGCAGGGGCGTGGGCTCGGAGCCGGTGGCAATGACGATGTCCTTGGCGTGAAGGGTGCTTTCGCTGCCGTCCTCGGCCTTGACCACGACTTTGCCAACGCCATCCAGACGCCCCCAACCCTTGACCCAGTCGACCTTGTTCTTGCGGAACAGGTACTCGATGCCCTTGGTCAGGCCGGTAACGCTCTCGTCCTTCTGCTTCATCATCTGGGCGAGGTTCAAGGTGGGCTTCACTTCGATACCAAGGTGGGCGAACTCCTCGCCGCTGGCGGCCTCGTACAGCTCGGATGCATGCAGCAGCGCCTTGGACGGCATGCAGCCGACATTGAGGCAGGTGCCGCCCAAGGTCGAGCGGCCTTCCACACAGGCAACGGTCAGGCCCAGCTGGCCTGCACGGATTGCCGCGTTGTAGCCGCCAGGGCCACCGCCGATGATCACCACGTCATAGGATTTCATGGGTTCAACTCCAGGATGAAGAAGCGCGAGAGGGGCACAAGGTTAGTCTGTGCGTTTAAAGTTGTATACAATCTGCGTGTCTTTCATGTCTGTTTGTTCTAGACCATCGTCGTGTAAAGCCCAAAATCGGCACCAATGAACTACCCTGATCCGGAGGCGTCCGAAATTATGAGGCGTGACGCCCCGTTACCTGAAGGGAGGGTCATTGATGCTTGCGCAACTTCCACCTGCGTTGCAGAGCCTGCACTTACCTTTGCGTCTGAAGTTGTGGGACGGCAACCAGTTCGATCTTGGGCCCAGCCCGCAAGTCACGATCCTGATCAAGGAGCCTCAACTGATCAGCCAGCTGACCCACCCGAGCTTGAACGAGCTGGGTGAGGCTTTCGTTGAAGGCAAGCTGGAGCTTGAAGGCGATATCGGCGAGGTCATTCGGGTATGCGACGAACTCAGCGAGGCGCTGCTGAGTGACGACGAGGACGCTGTTCCACAGCGTACCGCCCATGACAAACACACCGATGCCGAAGCCATTTCCTACCACTACGACCTGTCCAACGCGTTCTACCAGCTGTGGCTGGACCCGGACATGGCTTACTCCTGTGGCTACTTCCGTGAGCCAGACAACACCCTGGCTCAGGCCCAACAGGACAAGTTCGATCACCTGTGCCGCAAGTTGCGCTTGCAGGCCGGCGACTACCTGCTGGACGTCGGCTGTGGCTGGGGCGGCCTGTCACGCTTCGCCGCGCGCGAATACGGTGCCAAGGTATTCGGCATTACCTTGAGCAAGGAGCAACTCAAGCTGGGCCGTCAGCGGGTGAAGGAGGAAGGGCTGGCCGAGCAGGTCGACCTGCAGATCCTCGACTACCGTGACCTTCCCCAGGATGGGCGTTTCGACAAGGTGGTCAGTGTCGGCATGTTCGAACACGTGGGGCATGCCAACCTGCCGTTGTATTGCCAGAAGCTGTTCGGTGCCGTGCGCGAAGGTGGCTTGGTGATGAACCATGGCATCACCGCCAAGCATGTGGATGGCCGGCCGGTAGGGCGGGGGGCAGGGGAGTTCATCGACCGTTATGTGTTCCCCCATGGCGAGCTACCCCACCTGTCGATGATCAGCGCGAGCATCTGTGAAACAGGGCTCGAGGTGGTCGATGTAGAAAGCCTTCGCCTGCATTACGCCAAGACCTTGCACCACTGGAGCGAAAACCTGGAGAACCAGCTGCACCGCGCCGCGGCCATGGTGCCGGAAAAGACCTTGCGTATCTGGCGGCTGTACCTGGCCGGTTGTGCCTATGCCTTTGAGAAGGGCTGGATCAACCTGCACCAGATTTTGGCTGTGAAGCCCTATGCCGATGGTCACCATGACCTACCTTGGACCCGCGAGGACCTTTACCGCTGAACGTCCAACCTTTGTAGGAGCAGCCTTGCGCTGCGAAGAGGCCGGTGCAAGCACCATCGATTGCGGGTGCCTGCACCGGCCTCTTCGCAGCGCAAGGCTGCTCCTACAAAGAATTGAGCTGCGCCCCAGATCTTGGGCACCTGTCCATTATCTGCCGTGATTTCCCGGGCTTGATCAAAGTCACGCAGCACCACGTTCTGGTGCACAAAGCCCGTGCACCAGATCCTGGCTGTGAAGCCCTACGCCGATGGTCGCCATGTGACCTGCCTTGGACCCGCGAGGATCTTTACCGCTGAACATCCAACCTTTGTAGGAGCAGCCTTGTGCTGCGAAGAGGCCGGTGCAAGCACCATCGATTGCGGGTGCCTGCACCGGCCTCTTCGCAGCGCAAGGCTGCTCCTACAAAGAATGAGTAAGCTTGAAACTCAACTCAAAGAATCGGCGAGATCAACCGGGCTATTCGCATCCCAAGCTGTTGCAGCCGATGGGTATCGAGACTGTCTTCTGGGGTGATTTCCCGGGCTTGATCAAAGTCACGCAGCAGCATCTGTTCGACCTGGTCGGCGAACACGCGATCGACGGTCAGCAAGGTGATTTCGAAGTTCAGGCGGAACGAACGGTTATCCAGGTTCGCACTGCCGATCGCGCTGACCTCGTCATCCACCAGTACCACCTTCTGGTGCAGAAAGCCCGGCAAGTAACGGAACATGCGCACACCGGCACGTACCGCTTCGAAGGCAAACAGGCTGGAGGCGGCGTAGACGATCCGGTGGTCGGGCCGTGACGGAATGAGGATGCGCACATCCACACCGCGCAGAACCGCCAGACGCAACGCGGCAAAAACGGCCTCGTCCGGGATGAAGTAGGGGCTGGTGATCCACACCCGGCGTGTCGCCGAATGGATCGCTTCGAGGAAGAACAGCGAGCAGGTTTCCTGTGGGTCTGCCGGCCCGCTGGCGAGGGCTTGGCACAGTACGCCGTTCTCCGGGTAGGTGTCGGGCAGGATCAACGGCGGCAGCTGGCGCGTCGCCCAGTACCAGTCTTCGGCGAACGACTCCTGCAAACAGGCCAGTACCGGGCCACCGATCTGCACATGGGTATCGCGCCAGGGCGACAGTTGCGGGTGCTCACCCAAGTACTCGTCACCCACGTTGTGCCCGCCGATGAAACCCGTCAGGCCATCCACTACGACGATCTTGCGGTGGTTGCGGAAGTTGACCTGAAAGCGGTTGAACCAACCGCGGCGTGTAGCGAAGGCATGAATCTCCACGCCACCGTCACGCAGTACCTGGCTGTAGCTGGCTGGCAAGGCATGGCTGCCGACACGGTCATACAAGACGAAAACCTTCACGCCTTCAGCCGCTTTGCGCAACAGCAACTGCTGCAGTGCCTTGCCCAACGTGTCGTCGTGGATGATGAAGAACTGTACCAGCACCACGTCGCGGGCTTGATGGATGGCGGCGAAGATGGCATCGAAAGTCGCCTTGCCGTCAATCAACAGCTTTACCTGGTTGTTCGCCAGGCAAGGCATACGCCCAAGCTTGGGCATGGCGCGCAGGGCGGCATAGCTTTCCGACTCGCGGGCGGTGAGGGCCTCTTCTACCCAGGGGCGCCAGTTCAGGTTGGCCATGGCCACGTGCATTTCCTGGTTGGCCTGGCGCCGTGCCTTGATGTAGGCGTAGAAGGAGCGGGCACCGAAGATCAGGTAGGGGATGAGCGTCAGGTAGGGAATGAAGACCAGGGGCATGGCCCAGGCAATCGCACCTTGGGCGGTGCGCACGGTGAACACTGCATGCAGTGCGGCGACAATGCCCAACAGGTGAATCAGGCCGAGCACATAACCGAAGAAGTAGGGGCTGTGGTAATCCATATGCATCCTGCTTGCCGAGTACACTGTGGGTAACAGAACACGTTCCAGGTGCGGCTTGCAACCTGCAGCTGGATTTGGCGTCTAAGCCTCAGCCCGGCCCGTTGGCCGGTTTTTTCCAGGAGCGTTCGTCCATGAAGATTCGTCTGCCACTGTTGGCGTTGGCCCTTGGCCTGAGCAGCCCATTGGTGCATGCACAGATGTTGCAGCCCGGCTTGTGGGAGCTGACCACCAGCAACATGCAGGTCGATGGCAAGCCGTTACCCGACATGGAGTTCATGCTCGGCCAGTTGAAAAACCTGCCGCCAGAGCAGCGCGCCATGATGGAAGGGGTGCTGGCAAAACAGGGTGTGACAGTGGGGGGCAAGGGCGTGCGCTCGTGCCTGACGCAAGAGCAGGTGGCAACCAACGATATCCCGCTGCAGGACCCGAAGTCGGGTTGCACGCAGAAGATTACCGACCGCACCGGTAATGTCTGGAAGTTCCAGTTCAGCTGCCCCAAGGCTCAGGGCACTGGGCAGGCTACCTTCCTCAGTGATAAGGAATTCACCACCCAGGTCAGTGGTACATTCAACGCATCGGGCGTGCAGCAGCAAGGCAGCATGAACACCCGAGCCGTCTGGTTGGGCAATGATTGTGGCGCGGTCAAACCGCGCACGTGAGGTCCCATTGCCATTGGCTGGTGGCGACTGCGTCGTGGGCATGCAGGCTCTCTGCATGTTCCACGCGCAGCTTGAAGGCCGTGGCCCACTCTATTTGTCGCAATGATTGATGCAGTCGCCGAGCGGCGTCTTCGCAGAACATGAGGTTCTGCCCGTTGGCCAACGCGAACGCCTGTTCGTCCGCGCGTTTAACCGCCGTTTGCACAGCCGTTCCCAAACTGGTCTCAACACCGTCGATCAACTCGGTAATCGGCAGCGCTAGCAAATTACGCTTCAGGCGCACGTGAATTTTTGCGCTACTGCGTTGGCTATGGGGCGTCGCAACGATGCCCTGGCTGCTGCCCAGCCACTCCAGCATGCTGTCTTTATCCAACTGCCCCTGTGCAAAGTCCTCCTGAAACTGCTGCTGAATCAGCTGCCTTGCGAGTGCTGCCGAGCACGGGCACGTCGATGAGTAAGGCACAGAAACAAATAGTTCCACGTGGAACACTTCACTTTCGATGCGGGCATCGAGGGTAATCGGATAGCTTTTCCAACCTGCCAATGGGCTGATCAGAGCTGGCCGTTTCAGCAGGTGCTCGAAGGTTAGGCGCAGATAGGCAGCGGAAGAGAGCCCTTCATGGCTGCTCAGAAAATCTGCCAGTAGCTGACGAATCGCTAAGGGAGTGAGTGGTTGATGCTCCAGTGATTCCAATGCCAAGTACAGGCGCGACATGTGGATACCACGTGAGCTGCCGTCCACCAGGCTCACGCCCGCGTCGACAGTGGCAGCGGCTATGCGACCTTCGAATTGCACAGGCACAGCGATCCCGCACATACCTACCCAGTCGAGGGGCAATGCATACTGTTGAGCTTGTGCGGCAATATCGGGAAGCGAGAGTTGGGTCATGTGTGATTCCAAACGAAAAGATCAGCGGCAACCGCCAATCAAGCTGCAGTGCAGGTTGAAGCGCTGCCCATTGGAGCTGGACACCCGGTTCAACGTGGTCCAGCCGATACGGCGGCTATAACCCACCCAAGCCTCGCCGTCGCTGGCCAAGCCGGTGTAGAAGGTCAACCCACCATAGCGGCTGTTGGTTTGCGCCCATGAACGGCGGCTCACGTGCTCATAGCCACGCAGATAGAACGTGCTGCCTTCAGTGCGCACACTGTAGTAACTGCCCTTGCCATCCTGGCAGGCCAACAAGGTCGCGCTGCGGGTACACAGTGCCAACGGGTTGCTCTGTGGCATGGCTAGCAGCGTTGCGGGCATGGCCAGCAACAGCATCAGCACAGCGCGTGGAGGCTTCATTTTCATCTCCGGCGATCACTCTTCCGACGAGAACAGCTTGGCGAAATTGTATTGTTACTTTATAACATTATGCAATGCATCGTTTCGAATGCGTCTGCCTGAAGAGGTTTCGCCATGCCCAACCGTCTCCCCGTTACCGTCCTGTCTGGCTTCCTTGGCGCCGGCAAAAGCACCTTGCTCAACCATGTACTGCGTAACCGCGACAACCTGCGCGTCGCGGTGATCGTCAACGACATGAGTGAAATCAACATCGATGCCAGCGAGGTGCAACGCAACGTCAGCCTGAACCGCGCAGAAGAAAAACTCGTCGAGATGAGCAACGGCTGCATCTGCTGCACGCTGCGCGAAGACCTGCTCGAGGAAGTGGCGCGGTTAGCCGAAGAAGGGCGCTTCGATTACTTGCTTATTGAGTCCACCGGCATATCCGAGCCGCTACCGGTGGCCGAGACGTTCACCTTTCGCGATGAACAGGGCCGCAGCCTGTCCGACATGGCCCGGCTGGACACCATGGTCACGGTGGTCGATGGCCTCAACTTTATGCGCGACTACCAGGCAGCGGACAGCCTGGCCAGCCGTGGCGAGACCCTGGGTGATGACGATGAGCGTTCGATCAGCGACCTGCTGATCGAGCAGGTCGAGTTCGCCGACGTGTTGCTGTTGAGCAAGATCGACTTGATCAGCCAGCACGAACGTGAAGAGCTCACGGCCATTTTGCGCAGCCTCAACGCCAGGGCGCAGATTGTGCCCATGGTGATGGGGGAGGTACCGCTAGCGCGCATCCTCGACACGGGCCTGTTCGACTTCGACCAGGCCGCACAAGCCCCCGGCTGGCTGCAGGAGTTGCGTGGCGCGCATGTGCCGGAAACCGAAGAGTACGGCATCGCGGCCAGCACCTGGCAGGCGAGGCGACCACTTCATCCACAGCGCTTTTTCGACTTTATCCACAAGCCCTGGAGCAACGGCAGGCTGCTGCGTTCGAAGGGTTTTTTCTGGCTTGCCAGCAAGTATCAGGAGGCCGGTAGCTGGTCTCAGGCGGGGGGCATGATGCGCCATGGCATGGCCGGTCGCTGGTGGCGATTCGTACCGCGTGAACAGTGGCCGCAGGATGTGGATAACGCCGAGGCGATACTGAAATACTGGACTGTGGAGACGGGTGACTGCCGCCAGGAATTGGTGTTCATCGGGCAAAATATCGACTTCGAAAAGTTATCCACAGAGCTTGAACGCTGCCTGTTGACGGATGCAGAAATGGAATTGGGCCCGATGGGTTGGTTGCGTCTGCCCGATCCATTCGGCCCTTGGCATGAAGAGGCGGCAGCATGAACCCTGCCCTCAGGCCTGTGGATATCTTTCAGGTGTTCGGTGATTCGCCCCAGGTGCTGACCGAGGTTCTACAGGACGGCGTGAACCTGGCGGTATGGCGTCGGCGCTTGCCGGCCCAGCTGGAGGATTTTGCACAGCTGGTTATCAGCCTCGGCCAACCCTTGGCTGACCAGCGCGTAATCGATGTGGACGAACAGCAGATGCCGGCGTTGACCGGCCTGTTGCGCGAAGCTGCCGACCTGCAAGGCTATGAGAGCTTCGTCGCCGATGTCAGCTGGCTAGTGGCTGCCTATACCTGCCTGCTCGGCGCGCGCCGAGTGGGCCTGCGCCTGCGTGTGCTGCAAGGGCCGATGTGCCCGCGCTTCCATGTGGACCACGTGCCGGTGCGCTTGCTTACCAGCTATGCAGGCGCCGGTAGCGAGTGGCTGAAAGAAGGCGCTGTGGATCGGCGCGAACTACACCAGGCCGTGCCACCTGTGGATAACATTCAGTGCCTGCAGGCAGGCGAAGTGGCCGTGCTGAAAGGCGAAAAGTGGCAGGGAAACGAGGGCGCTGGGTTGGTTCATCGCTCCCCCTCCGGGCGCCAAGGGCGCTTGTTGCTCAGCCTTGACTGGCTGGCGTGACGGCGCATAGTGAGGCGAACCTCCAGCCTGAAGCCATGCCATGTTGCAGAACATCCCTACCCACGTGATTGCCGGCCCATTGGGCGCCGGCAAGACCACGCTCTTCCGTCATTTGCTGGCCCAGCGCCCGGCCGGTGAGCGTTGGGCCGTGTTGATCAATGAGTTCGGCCTGGTGGGGCTCGATGCCGCCTTGCTAAGCCGCGACGAGGACGGCATCGCCATCGGTGAAGTCGCTGGGGGCTGCCTGTGCTGTGTTAATGGCATGCCGTTCCAGGTGGGCTTGGGCCGGCTGTTGCGCAAGGCCCGACCTGATCGATTGTTCATCGAGCCCTCCGGCCTAGGCCATCCGTTGCAGTTGCTCGCTCAACTTCAGCAAGCGCCTTGGGTTGGAGTGCTGACAATCCAGCCATTTCTCATGGTTGTAGATGCCCAGAAAATGCTCCGCGACGAGCCGCTTCCAGAGGCTCAACTGCACGCTTTCGAGGCTTCCCAGACAGTGGTTTTCAACAAATCAGAGGCTGTGGATGAATATCATAGGTTGTTGATAACTAAGAGATTTCCACAAAAAGATATTCTTTGGACAAGCCAGGGGATGCTGCCCATTTCGCGGCTTCCGATTTCATCCACAGGGGGTATTTCGCCGCCAGATGTGGATAACAGGATTGTCGACAATCTGGGAAATACGCCTGCAACCCTATGGAATAAGCCCAATGAGCCAGTCTGCAGTGCGCAGCAAGGGGAGGGAGGTTGGAGTATTGGCTGGCGCTGGCATCCCAGCCAGCAATTTTATCCACAACGCGTATTAGCGTTTTTGCACGCCTGGCCGTGGCGCCGTGCCAAGGGAGTTATCCACACAGGGCAAGGTTGGCAGTCTTTCAATGGGCTGGACGGGGTGCTGCCGCAGTGGCAGCCGAGCGACTGGCGCAGGGATACGCGCATCGAGCTGATTTTTGATCACGCTCAACCGCAGCCGGCCTTGGAGGCCGGCTTGAAGGAATGCCTTATGCGTTGATCAGCGCCAGCGGTTGTGCTCTTGGCGCCACTGCTGCATCTCGATCACATTGTCAGTGCGCGGTGGCGTCTTGATCTCGAACGGGTAGGGCGCCAGTTCGATCTGCACGCTGTGGGCGCCGAACTGGGTGACGGTGCCGGGGTGACGCTGCTCACCCGTCACGGTGAACTCGAAGGCATAGATGCGCGCCAGGCGCTTTTTGCCGTTGGCGTCACGGACAAAGGCGATGCGCTTGAGGGCAACGGCATCGTCGAGCAGTTCGAGGTCGAGCTTGGCGCAATGCTGCTTGACCCGCTCCAAGGCTTTCTCGCGCAACCCATGGTTGTGCCACAACCAAGCGCCTGCCGTGGCGACCAGCATCAGGACGAAGAGATTCTCCAGGGTCAACATTTGCGTATGCTCCAAACAGGTCGAACCAGCTTAACTGCGTCCCTGGCCTGTCGTACAGGTGGCAATCGAGTTCATACTGCGCTGCGCACAATCCTTGAAACAGCTTTGGAAATCTCCCGCATGAAACGTACCCCGCACCTGCTCGCCATCCAGTCACATGTGGTGTTCGGCCACGCCGGCAACAGCGCCGCGGTGTTTCCCATGCAGCGTATTGGGGTCAATGTCTGGCCGCTCAATACCGTGCAGTTTTCCAATCATACTCAGTATGGCCAGTGGGCAGGCGACGTGCTTGCTCCAGCGCAAATTCCTGCGTTGGTGGAAGGCATTTCCAACATCGGCGAGCTGGGCCACTGCGATGCGGTGCTTTCTGGCTACCTGGGCAGTGCCGAACAGGGGCGGGCGATCCTGGCGGGGGTCGAGCGCATCAAGGGCGTGAACCCCAAAGCCCTGTACCTGTGCGACCCGGTCATGGGCCACCCCGAGAAAGGCTGCATCGTGCCGCAGGAAGTGAGCGAGTTTCTGCTTGAAGAAGCGGCCGCCCGGGCCGACATCCTTTGCCCTAATCAGCTGGAGCTGGACAGTTTTTGTGGCCGCCGTGCGCAGTCGCTGGAAGATTGCGTGCAGATGGCGCGCAGCCTGCTCGCGCGCGGGCCGAGAGTGGTGCTGGTGAAGCACCTGGCGTATCCCGGGCGCGCCGAGGACCAGTTCGAGATGCTGTTGGTGACCGCCGAAGACAGCTGGCACCTGCGCCGCCCGCTGCTGGCTTTCCCGCGTCAGCCGGTGGGCGTGGGCGACCTGACGTCCGGCCTGTTCCTGGCCCGTGTGCTGCTTGGCGACACGTGGCTGCAGGCATTCGAGTTCACGGCCTCGGCAGTGCATGAAGTGCTGCTCGAAACCCAAGCCTGTGCCAGCTACGAACTGCAGCTGGTGCGGGCCCAGGATCGTATCGCCCACCCGCGCGTGCGCTTCGAGGCGCAGCGCTTGGCGCTTTAAACGGCGTCGGTCTTGAGGTCCTGGTAGCGCTTTTCCAGCTCCTGGCGGATTTGCCGGCGTTGCTGGCCCTGCAGGAACCGGCGCTTCTCCTCGCTGCTGTGCGGTTGGCGCGGCGGCACCGCTACCGGGCGGCGGTTGTCATCGACCGCCACCATGGTGAAGAAGCAGCTGTTGGAATGGCGTACCGAGCGTTCCCGGATGTTTTCGGTCACCACCTTGATGCCCACCTCCATCGAGGTGTTGCCGGTGTAGTTGACCGATGCGAGGAACGTCACCAGTTCACCCACGTGTACGGGTTCACGGAAGATCACCTGGTCGACCGACAGGGTCACCACGTAGCTGCCGGCGTAGCGGCTTGCACAGGCATAGGCGACTTCATCCAGGTACTTGAGCAAGGTGCCGCCATGCACGTTGCCGGAGAAGTTGGCCATGTCCGGGGTCATCAGGACGGTCATGCTCAGCTGGGCGTTTCCAGGTTCCATAGTGTGCTCACGGTGAGGTTGCGCTGAATCGGGGCGGGTATCTGCTGACACGTTCTGTTTCCCCTCTTTGAGTTTGCCTGCCTGGTACGGGACGTTGGCTGATGCGCCATGGTCACGCTGATCACGCCATCGGCGGCGGTTTACCTGCCGATCTGTTTCTACATATTGCACCGGCGTTATGCGGCGGGGTGCGATGTTAACCTGAGTACGCCCATGCAACATGGGCTTTCCTGCATTCAATACAGTATGTACTTGCTGCTCGCTCGGTTTGCCTTGGCAGAGGAGCGGTCTGCCCGGGCATTCGATAAAAGGAGTATCGCGCCATGCATGCCATCAGCTTCATCCAGGACCTGGCAGTGATCATGCTGGTTGCCGGGGTGGTCACGATTCTCTTCCACCGCCTCAAGCAACCCGTCGTGTTGGGCTATATCGTCGCCGGCTTCATCATCGGCCCACACACACCGCCGTTTGGCCTGATCCACGATGAAGACACCATCAAGACCCTCGCCGAGCTCGGGGTGATCTTCCTGATGTTCTGCTTGGGGCTCGAGTTCAGCCTGCGCAAGCTGTTCAAGGTCGGCGCCACAGCGTTTATCGCGGCGTTCCTGGAAATCGTGCTGATGATCTGGATCGGGTTCGAGATCGGTCGCTGGTTCGGTTGGAACACCATGGATTCGTTGTTCCTCGGCGCAATCCTGGCGATCTCCTCGACCACCATCATCGTCAAGGCGCTCAACGACCTGAAGATGAAGAACGAGCGCTTCGCTCAACTGATATTCGGCGTGCTGATCGTCGAGGATATCCTCGGTATCGGCATCATCGCCTTGCTCTCGGGCATCGCCGTCAGCGGCACGGTCAGCTCTGGCGAGGTGTTTTCCACGGTCGGCAAGCTGTCGCTGTTCATGATTGTCGCGCTGGTCATCGGCATCTTGCTGGTGCCACGGCTGTTGGCCTATGTGGCGAAATTCGAAAGCAACGAGATGTTGCTGATTACCGTGTTGGGCCTGTGTTTCGGGTTCTGCCTGCTGGTGGTGAAGCTGGAATACAGCATGGTCCTGGGCGCCTTCCTGATTGGCGCGATCATGGCCGAGTCGCGCCAGCTGCTGAAGATCGAGCAATTGATCGAGCCGGTACGTGATCTGTTCAGCGCCATTTTCTTTGTCGCCATCGGCCTGATGATCGACCCTCAGGTACTGATCGACTACGCCTGGCCGATCGTGGTCATCACCTTGGCGGTAGTACTTGGCAAGATGCTGTCCTGTGGCATGGGGGCGTTTATCGCGGGCAATGATGGCCGCACTTCGTTGCGTGTCGGCATGGGGCTTTCGCAGATCGGCGAGTTCTCGTTCATCATCGCCGCGCTGGGCATGACCCTGCAGGTCACCAGTGATTTCCTTTATCCAGTGGCGGTTGCTGTTTCGGCCATTACCACGCTGCTGACGCCTTATCTGATCCGTGCGGCCGACCCCCTGTCATTGAAGCTGGGTAAGGTGGTGCCGAGCCGTCTGGCGCGTGTGCTGTCGCTGTATGGCGAATGGTTGCGCAACATTCAGCCGCAAGGTGAGGGTGCCATGCTGGCAGCCATGATCCGCCGCATCCTGTTGCAGGTTGGCGTTAACCTGGCGCTGGTGATTGCCATCTTCTTCAGCGGTGGTTACTTCGCTGGGCGCATTGGCAACTGGCTCAGTGAGTGGTTCACCGATGTCAGCCAGCAAAAGGCGATGATCTGGGGGGCGGCATTGCTGCTGTCGCTGCCGTTCCTGATTGCGGCCTATCGCAAGCTCAAGGCGCTGTCGATGCTACTGGCGGAAATGGGCGTTAAGCCTGAAATGGCGGGGCGTCACACCCAGCGTGTGCGGCGTGTGATTGCCGAGGTGATCCCGCTGCTGTCGCTGCTGGTGATCTTCCTGCTGTTGTCGGCGCTGTCGGCGAGCATCCTGCCTACCAGTGAACTGTTATTGGTCATTGCGGTGGTGGCGGCAGTGGTGGTGGCTTTGCTGTGGCGTTGGTTTATCCGCGTGCACACGCGCATGCAGATTGCCTTGCTGGAGACGCTGGAGAACAGCCGCGAGAATTCGCACTGAGGAGGTAATGCTCCCTGCGCAAGATTTCACCGTCGTCCGAGGGGATGGAGCGGTAGCGATGTCGCCAGGCGCAGAAAGCCTGGCGATTTTAATCGCATTAATGGCTATGAGCCATTGTTTTTCCTGGCGATATTTCTGATGCTTTTGTAGGAATAATCAGCTTTCCAGCCAGACGTCCCGCGCCCAGTGCCAGACCGACTCCCAACTGTCTTCAAGGACGATTTCTTCTTCGGCGTCCCACAGCACGACAGTGCCGTCTTCTTCCACGCAGTAATAGTTATCACCGTCCTGGCAGATCGGGATCAGCTCGCGCGGCACGCCGGCATCCCACGCATTGGATGCAACATCCGGCAGGTAGGTATGCGACTGCGGGTCGGTGACCGTGACCGGTTCCAGGGAGCCGTAGACCACATCACTGACGGTCAGCAGGAACTCCTTGAACACGAAGGGAATGTTGATGAACAGCTGCTCTTCGATTTCTACCAGCTGATCTTCATCGGGAAGCTCCAAAGGTACCGGTACCGGCTCATTGGCTTCACGGAGTTGTTCGATCACTTCTTCCACGGTTCACTTCCTCTTACCTGATGACAACGCTGCGCGTTATACCCTAGTAGCCCACTGTGGCAAAAGCAAAAACCCCGGGACAAGGCCCGGGGTTTTTGTAGTGCGCCTGTCGGTTAGCCGTTTTGACGGATACCGGCGACCAGCCAAGGCTGGTTCTCGCCCTGGGCGCGAACCATGTGCCAGCTTTCGCTGAACACTTCGCCCTGGTCGAAGCGCGAGGTCTTCGACACGCCACGGAAGGTCAGGGTGGCGTCGGTACGGTCGGCGCGGTCGTCTACACCGTCCAGCTGCACTTCGAGGTTGTCGATGTAGGTGGCCTGGAAGCCATCACCCAACTCGGCACGTTCGCGCTTGAGGAACTCGAGCATCTGCGGCGTGACGAACTCGGCGATCTTGTCCATCTCGTTGGCATCCCAGTGCTGCTGCAGCGACTGGAAGTGGCTTTGCGCGGCAGCCAGGAAGCTCTGCTCGTTGAACCAGGCCGGTGCGTTGATCACCGGAGCGGCTGCAGCGGCAGGTGCGGCCGAACCACCGAAGACCGACGGCTGGGCAGGCTGTGCGTGGGCTTCACGCTGGAACGGCGCATGGCCCGGTGCGGCCATTTGCGGCTGCTGCTGGCGGCGACGCGCGGCAATGAAGCGGAACACCAGGAAGGCGATCAGGCCCATGATCAGGAAGTCCATGATCTGCATGCCCTGGAAGCCGTCACCCATGAACATGGAGGCCAGCAGGCCACCGGCGGCGAGGCCGGCCAGTGGGCCCAGCCAGCGCGAAGCACCGCTGGCGGCAGCCGGTGCACGGCCTGGCGCGGTCGGCGCGGCGGCAGGCGTGGTTGGCGTGGCCTGACGGGTCTGGTGAATAGGCGCGGAGCCCGAGCTCTTGCCGCCGCCGAACCGCTTGGCGTTGGCGTCCAGGCTCAGCGTCAAGCCGACGCAGAGCGCCAGAGCGATGCTAAGAAAACGTTGCATAAGTGGGATATCCCCTGTTGTGGATTGCACGCGCGTCATGGTGCACAGGTTCCCGGGCACATGACCAGCGACATAATGTTTCGAGCTTTTGCCTGAATGTTACAAGGCGGTGCCTACACCGCCTCGAGCTTGGCGTACCCCAGCATCAGCCACTTGCTGCCTTCGGCAAAATTCACCTGCACACGTGCTTGGGCGCCAGAGCCTTCGAAGTTGAGGATAACCCCTTCGCCGAACACCGCATGCTGCACCCGCTGCCCGAGATTGAAGGCGGTCTGCGGAATGTTGGCATTGGCGAACAGGTTGCTGGTGGTGGCCTTCGCCCCGCCGAACGGGCGGCTGACGCTGTTGGACAGGCGCACTTCCTGGACCAGGCCTGCCGGAATCTCGCGTACGAAACGCGACACCTTGTTGTAGGTCTCGCTGCCATACAGGCGACGTGTCTCGGCGTAGGTCATGACCAGCTGGCGCATCGCGCGAGTAATGCCCACGTAGGCCAGGCGACGTTCCTCTTCAAGGCGGCCAGGCTCTTCCAGGCTCATCTTGTGCGGGAACAGGCCTTCTTCCATGCCCACCAGGAACACGTAGGGGAATTCCAGGCCTTTGGCGCTGTGCAAGGTCATCAGCTGAATGCTGTCTTCATGCTCGTCGGCCTGGGTATCGCCCGCTTCGAGCGACGCGTGGCCAAGGAAGGCGGAGAGCGGCGAGAGGTCGGCGTCTTCGTCGCTGGACTCGAAATTGCGCGCAGCGCTGACCAGTTCCTCAAGGTTTTCTACCCGTGCCTGGCCCTTTTCACCCTTTTCTTCCTGGTGATAGAGGATCAGGCCGGACTGTTCGATGGTGACCTGGGTCATGGTATGCAGTGGCATGTCCACAACCTTGGCGGCCAAGCCCTCGATCAACTCGATGAACGCCCCCAGGGCGCTGGCGGCGCGGCCCTTGAGGGCTTTGGCGGCGATCAGTTGGCACATCGCCTCCCACATCGACAGCTGGCTGTGGCGGGCGTGGTCGCGGATGGCTTCGACGGTTTTTTCGCCGATACCGCGCGGTGGCACGTTGATGACCCGCTCCAGCGCTGCATCATTGCCACGGCCTTCGAGCAGGCGCAGGTAGGCCATGGCGTTCTTGATTTCGGCACGTTCGAAGAAGCGCTGGCCGCCGTAGATGCGGTACGGAATGCGTTCGCGCAGCAGGGCTTCTTCCAGCACGCGCGACTGGGCGTTGGAGCGGTACAGAATGGCGATTTCGTTGCGCGCATTGCCTTGCTTGATCAGGCTCTCGATGGTTTCCACCACGTAGCGCGCTTCATCGTGTTCGTTGTAGGCCGCGTACAGGGTCAGCGGTTCGCCTTCGCCCATGTCGGTCCACAGCTCTTTGCCCAGGCGCCCACTGTTGTTGGCGATCAAGGCGTTGGCTGCCTTGAGGATGCCGCCGGTGGAGCGGTAGTTCTGCTCCAGGCGGATCATCTCGGCGTCGGGGAAGTCGGCTGTGTACTGGTGGATGTTTTCGATCTTGGCGCCGCGCCAGCCGTAGATCGACTGGTCGTCGTCACCCACCGCCATCAGGCTGTCGCCACCGCGCGCGAGCAGGCGCAACCAGGCGTACTGCACGGCGTTGGTGTCCTGGAACTCGTCCACCAGCACATGACGGAAGCGCCGCTGGTAATGCTCCAGCAGGCCAGGGTGATCGCGCCACAGGTCCAGGGCACGCAGCAGCAGCTCGGAGAAGTCGATGACCCCGGCGCGCTCACAGGCCTGTTCGTAGGCGGTGTAGACGTCGCGCATGGTCGACAGGAACAGGTCACCGCCGGGCTGGATATGCTGGGGGCGCAGGCCTTCGTCTTTCTGCCCGTTGATGAACCACTGCGCCTGGCGTGCTGGCCACTTCTGCTCATCGAGGCCAAGCTCGCGCATCACCCGCTTGACCAGGCGCTGCTGGTCATCGCTGTCGAGAATCTGGAAGTTCTGCACCAGCCGGGCTTCCTGCCAGTGCGCGCGCAGCAGGCGATGGGCCAGGCCGTGGAACGTGCCCACCCACATGCCCGCCGGGTTTATCCCCAGCAACTGCTCGATCCGCTGGCGCATTTCTGCCGCGGCCTTGTTGGTGAAGGTCACCGACAAGATCGAGTGCGGCGAGGCCTGCTCGACCTGGATCAGCCAGGCGATGCGGTGCACCAGCACGCGGGTTTTACCGGAACCGGCGCCGGCAAGCACCAGTTGACGCCCGAGCGAGGCGGCTACGGCCTGGCGTTGGGCGTCATTGAGGGAGTTCAGCAGGAGGGAGAGGTCATCTGTGCGCATCGGGCCATTCTAGGGCGAGGCAAGGGATGGGGCAAACGTCTACTGTATAAATGTTCACCCTGCAGGCCCACCGTTCATCCGAGTGCCCGAGCAAGGGCCTGCCTTAAAGGCAGGCCGGGTGCTCAGTAGGTCACCATGATCTCGCTGATGCTGGTGATCAGGGCGCCATCGTGAAAGATGTCTACCTTGGGGATGTTGCTGTGGTCGCCTGGCATGTTGAAGCTCACCGGCTTTTGCGTGACCACCTGTGGATAAATGCCTTGGTCGGTTTCGAGCGTCAATTCAAGTGCCAGCGCGAAGGACTTGTCTTGTATCTTGCGCAGGCTCAGGGTCGGGTGGATACCGGGGTGGCCAACCATGACGCTGCCAGATACGCGAAATGCGGTAGCGCCAGGCATGTTGTCCATTTGGGCAACCCAGCCTTTGGTGTCGAGGGTCATGTTTCTGTTCTCCGAAGTTGCGCGACGAAGTGCCGCGTGAGCACAGGGTCATGCACCCACGAACATCATCGCAGCCAGAAACAGTTCAGCTGTGCCAATGCCTGCCCTGGTGCGCCAGCAGGCTGTTGGCCTGCTCAGGCCCGTTACTGCCAGCCGCGTAGGGGCGTGGAGCCTGGAAGTGCTCCTCCCAGCCCTTGATGATCGGGTCGATCCAGGCCCAGGCCGCTTCGACCTCATCGCGGCGCATGAACAGCGTCGAATCACCCTCCAAAATGTCCAGCAACAGCCGTTCATAGGCGTCCCAGCGGCGCGTTTGGCCAAATACCTGAGCCAGGTTCAGGTCCAGGTCGACCGGCTCCAGGCGCATGCCCTTGCCAGGGCTCTTGGTCATCATGCGCAAGCTGATACGTTCTTCAGGCTGCAGCTGGATCAGCAGTTGGTTGACCTGGCCGCCGTTGAACAGCTCGTGGGGCACTGGCTTGAACTGGATGACGATCTGCGACGAGCGCCGCGCCATGCGTTTGCCGGTGCGCAGGTAAAAGGGCACGCCGGCCCAGCGCCAGTTATCGATGTGGGCCTGCACGGCAACGAAGGTCTCGGTGTCGCTGTCGTTGTCCACGTCTTTTTCGAAGTAGTACGCCGGCACTTCCTGCCCGCCGATGCGCCCGGCGCCATATTGGCCGCGTACGGTGGTGTCCTGTACGTCCTGGCCGGTGATCGGCTTCAGGGCACGTAGAATCTTCACTTTCTCGTCCCGCACCGCCTCGGCCTCGAACTGCGCCGGCGGCTCCATGGCCACCAGGCACAGCAACTGCAGCAGGTGGTTCTGCAGCATGTCGCGGGTCGCGCCAGCGCGGTCGTAGTAGCCGCCGCGGTTCTCTACACCCAGGGTTTCGCAGACGCTGATCTGCACATGGTCCACCTGGCTGTTGCGCCAGACCGGCTCCAGCAGGGCGTTGGCGAAACGCAGGGCCATCAGGTTCTGCACGGTCTCCTTGCCCAGGTAGTGGTCGATGCGGAACACCTGGGCTTCCTCGAACACCGCGCCAATCGCTTCATTGATGGCCGTGGCGGACGCGTGTGAATGGCCGATCGGTTTTTCCAGCACGATACGGGCCTCGGGGTCGGCCAGGCCGGCGATGCGCAGGTGGTTGGCGATGGGCACGAACAGGTTGGGGGCGGTGGCCAGGTAGAAGATCCGCGTCAGCCCGCCGGGTTCGCCGAGGTAGCGTGCCAGGCGGCCGAAGTCGGCGCTTTGCGCAGCGTCCATGGCGAAGTAGTCGAGCCGGGCGGAGAACCGCTGCCAGACCTCTTCGTCGAAGTCATTACGGGCAATCTGCGCCCGGCAGTGGCGCTCGGCGAGCTTCAAGTAGTCGTTACGTGGCAGGTTGCGCCGCGCCAGGGCGATGATCCGCACGGCGTTGTTCAGGCGAGCCTCGCGAAACAGGTGATAGAGCGCTGGAAGCAGTTTGTGCAGGGCCAGATCGCCGGTACCACCGAAGACCAGAATGTCGCAAGGAATAGTCAAACCACCACTCTCCACGTTCGTTTAACTGGGCGGGTTGGCGCCCATGTAGTATAACTACAAGAAAGCTACATCCCGGCCAGCCGATCATAACCGAGTCCAGCCCGTGAATCTGTTGCAACATATCGCCCAATCGCGCCACCTGCTGCGCAAATCGGAACTGAAAGTGGCCGACCACGTGCTGCTAGACCCGGCTGCCGTCATGCACAGCTCGATGGCCGATTTGGCGCACAACGTGGGTATCAGTGAACCGACCATCGTGCGTTTCTGCCGGGCGATAGGTTGTTCAGGTTTCCAGGACCTCAAGTTGAAGCTGGCGCAGAGCCTGGCCGCCGGGGCCAGTTTTGGCCAGTTCGCGATCCATGAAGATGATTCGGTCGCCGATTACAGCCTGAAGATCTTCGACACTACCTTGCACACGCTGATGGAAGTGCGCGAGCACCTCGACCCGCAGGCGCTGCAGCAGGCCGTGAGCGCGATGGCGCAGGCGCAGCGTGTGGAGTTCTACGGTTTTGGCGCGTCGGGCGCGGTGGCTGCCGATGCCCAGCACAAATTCTTCCGCCTGTTGCTCAGTGCCGCCGCCTATTCCGACCCGCACATGCAGGCCATGTCGGCGGTCACCTTGAAGCCAGGCGATGTAGCGGTGTGCATTTCCCAGTCGGGCCGTTCCAAAGACCTGCTGATCACCGCCAACCTGGTGCGTGAAAGTGGCGCCAACCTGATCACCCTGTGCCCGAGCGCAACCCCGTTGGCGGAGCTTTCCACCGTCAACTTGGCGATCGACGTGCATGAAGACACCGAGATCTACACCCCGCTGACCTCCCGCATTGCGCACCTGGTGGTGATCGATGTGCTGGCCATGGGCGTTGCCATGGCGCGTGGGCCGAGCCTGGTCAACCACCTCAAGAGCGTGAAGCGCAGTTTGCGCAGCCTGCGGTTGTCGCCCAAGTCGATCAAGGCTACCGACGACTGACCCTCGCGATTATCTGCACGGCCCTTTGTAGCAGCAGCCTTGCGCTGCGAAGAGGCCGGTGAAAACGCCATGAATCTTCGCTGTTATCACTGGCCTCCTCGCAGCACAAGGCTGCTCCTGCAGCGGGCGCAAGGCCCGGCGATGAAGCCAGCGAAAATTCATGGTTTTGTAACCTCCCCACCGCAAAACCGTAAACCGCCAGCGCCAGTCTGAAACTCCCGCATCCTAACTGGGAGACAGGCAATGGCTCGTGACTTCGACGGTACGTACCAACCCAACGCCAAGGCTCGCAAGCAGCAGGAAAAGGATCAGCGCCGCATGGAGTATCGCCGCGCGATCGAAAGCTACTGCGACCAGCGTCAATTGCTTCGTGACTTGGCCGACTACCCTGAGCTACAAGCGCTCACGGTGTGGCAGGCGTCGGCAGCGACTTCCCCGAAAAACGCTCCACAATTGCGCTGATAAGTACGCGTTCGCTGCGGATGAACGCTAAAAATGCCAGGGCCACCGGTGACTGCCGCTTGGCCTTGGCCTGTACCACGCACCAGCTTCGGTACAGCGGCAGTTCTTCCACCGGCAATTCTTTCAGCACCCCCGTGGCCAGCTCCATGTTCAACGCATGGCGGGTCAGCAGGGCGATGCCCAAGCCTGCAATCACACACTCGCGCTGGGCATCGGCCGAGGCCACTTCGAGGGTCTGGGTGAAGTGCACGCGCTTGTCCTTGAAGTACTCCTCGCACGCCTTGCGGGTGCCCGAGCCTTGTTCGCGGACCAGCAGGGTATGAGGCTCAAGGTCTTGCAGGCGCAGGTGCTCGAGCTTGCACAGCGGATGGTCCGGCGGGGCCACGGCGACGATCGGGTTGTTCAAGAACGGCAGAAACTCCAGGCCCATGTCCTGCGGCACCATGGACATGATGATCAGGTCGTCACGGTTGTCCGAAAGGCGCCGTATCGCCTGGGCGCGGTTGACCACCGTGAGCGTCAGGTTGACCTCCGGGTGTCGTTGCTTGAAGGCGGCGAACAGGTGTGGCACGAAGTACTTGGCACTGGACTCGATCGCCAGCTTCAGCTGCCCTTGCAGTGAGCCCTGCATGTCCGAAAGTTGCATGTCGAGGCTCTCTAGCCGGCCGAAGATGTCGCGGCTGGCGCGCTGCAGCGCTTCGGCCGCTTCGGTCAGGTAGAGCTTCTTGCCGACGTACTCGAACAGCGGCTGGCCGATCAGTTCTTCAAGCTGGCGGATCTGTAGACTAACGGCGGGTTGCGTGAGCGCCATCTCCTCGGCCGCGCGGCTGTACGAGCGCAGATCGCACACTTCGTTGAAGATCTGTAACTGACGTAAAGTCATACGCATCAAGGACTTACGCATTTTTATCCAGGCTCCGGCAAAACCTTGTTACGGCACTATAAGCTTTTGCTAATACTGCCCCTAACAAATATTGATTTTTGTTTATCGACCTACAGCGCTAGGGTGAATGTGCGACTGGCCAGCAACGTCTGGTCACGCGCCGACCGGTAGAACCGGCTCGACTGTTCCTACGGCTTTGGGAAGACTCCAGTGATAAAAAAAATCCTGATCGCCAACCGAGGTGAAATCGCAGTTCGGATCGTGCGTGCCTGCGCCGAGATGGGCATTCGCTCGGTAGCGATCTATTCCGACGCCGACCGTCATGCGCTGCACGTGAAGCGCGCTGACGAGGCCCACAGCATCGGTGCCGAGCCGCTGGCCGGGTACCTGAACCCGCGCAAGCTGGTGAACCTCGCTGTTGAAACCGGTTGTGATGCCCTGCACCCGGGTTACGGTTTCTTGTCGGAAAACGCTGAACTGGCAGAGATCTGCGCCGAGCGCGGGATCAAGTTCATCGGCCCGGCTGCCGAAGTCATTCGCCGCATGGGCGACAAGACCGAAGCGCGCCGCACCATGATCAAGGCCGGCGTCCCGGTCACACCGGGCACCGAAGGCAACGTTGCCGATATCCATGAAGCCCTGAGCGAAGGTGACCGCATCGGTTACCCGGTGATGCTCAAGGCCACCTCCGGCGGTGGCGGCCGCGGTATTCGCCGTTGCAACAGCCGTGAAGAGCTGGAGCAGAACTTCCCGCGGGTGATTTCCGAGGCTACCAAGGCCTTCGGTTCGGCGGAAGTGTTCCTGGAAAAGTGCATCGTCAACCCCAAGCACATCGAGGCGCAGATTCTCGGTGACAGCTTCGGCAACGTGGTGCACCTGTTCGAGCGCGACTGTTCCATCCAGCGCCGCAACCAGAAGCTTATCGAGATCGCCCCAAGCCCACAGCTCACCCCCGAGCAGCGTGCCTACATCGGCGACCTGGCGGTGCGTGCAGCCAAGGCTGTGAATTACGAAAACGCCGGTACCGTGGAGTTCTTGCTCGCCGATGGCGAGGTGTACTTCATGGAAATGAACACCCGGGTGCAGGTGGAGCACACCATCACCGAGGAAATCACCGGCATCGACATCGTGCGTGAGCAGATCCGCATCGCGTCGGGCCTGCCGCTGTCGGTCAAGCAGGAAGACATCCAGCACCGCGGCTACGCGCTGCAGTTCCGGATCAACGCCGAAGACCCGAAAAACAACTTCCTGCCCAGCTTTGGCAAGATCACCCGTTACTACGCACCCGGCGGCCCAGGCGTGCGCACCGACACGGCCATCTACACCGGCTACACCATTCCGCCGTTCTACGACTCCATGTGCCTGAAACTGGTGGTCTGGGCATTGACCTGGGAAGAAGCCATGGACCGCGGCCTGCGGGCCCTGGACGACATGCGCGTGCAAGGGGTGAAAACCACCGCGGCGTATTACCAGGAAATCCTGCGCAACCCGGAATTCCGTAGCGGCCAGTTCAACACCAGCTTCGTCGAAAGCCACCCTGAACTGACCAACTACTCGATCAAGCGCAAACCCGAAGAGCTGGCCCTGGCCATCGCCGCCGCCATCGCCGCCCACGCAGGCCTGTGAGGAACCTAATAATGTCCAAGAAAATCCACGTAACCGACACGATCCTGCGCGACGCCCACCAGTCCCTGCTGGCCACCCGCATGCGTACCGAAGACATGCTGCCGATCTGCGAAAAGCTCGACAAAGTCGGCTACTGGTCGCTGGAAGTCTGGGGCGGTGCCACTTTCGACGCCTGTGTGCGCTTCCTCAAGGAAGACCCGTGGGAGCGCCTGCGCAAGCTGCGCGCCGCGCTGCCCAACACCCGCCTGCAAATGCTGCTGCGCGGCCAGAACCTGCTGGGCTACCGCCACTACAGCGATGACGTGGTCAAAGCCTTTGTCGCCAAGGCTGCCGTGAACGGCATCGATGTGTTCCGCATCTTCGACGCCATGAACGATGTGCGTAACCTGCGCGTGGCCATCGAAGCGGTCAAGGCCGCCGGCAAGCACGCCCAGGGCACCATCGCCTACACCACCAGCCCGGTGCACACCATCGAAGCCTTCGTGAACCAGGCCAAGCAGATGGAAGCCATGGGTTGCGACTCGGTGGCGATCAAGGACATGGCCGGCCTGCTGACCCCGTTTGCCACGGGCGAGCTGGTCAAGGCACTGAAGGCCGAGCAGTCGCTGCCGGTGTTCATCCACTCCCACGACACCGCCGGCCTGGCTGCCATGTGCCAGCTCAAGGCCGTGGAAAACGGTGCCGACCACATCGACACCGCAATCTCCAGCTTCGCCTGGGGCACCAGCCACCCAGGCACCGAGTCGATGGTCGCGGCGCTCAAGGGCAGCGAGTTCGACACAGGCCTGGACCTGGAGCTGCTGCAGGAAATCGGCCTGTACTTCTACGCCGTGCGCAAGAAGTACCACCAGTTCGAAAGCGAGTTCACCGCGGTGGACACCCGCGTGCAGGTCAACCAGGTGCCGGGCGGCATGATTTCCAACCTGGCCAACCAGCTCAAGGAGCAGGGCGCCCTCAACCGCATGAACGAAGTGCTGGCGGAGATCCCGCGGGTGCGTGAAGACCTCGGCTTCCCTCCGCTGGTGACCCCGACTTCGCAAATCGTCGGTACCCAGGCGTTCTTCAACGTGCTGGCCGGCGAGCGCTACAAGACCATCACCAACGAGGTGAAGCTGTACCTGCAAGGCGGTTACGGCAAGGCCCCGGGCGTGGTCAACGAGCAACTGCGCCGCCAGGCCATTGGCAGCGAAGAAGTGATCGACGTGCGCCCGGCCGACCTGCTCAAGCCAGAAATGACCAAGCTGCGTAACGACATCGGCGCCCTGGCGCGTTGCGAAGAAGACGTGCTGACCTTCGCCATGTTCCCGGACATCGGCCGCAAGTTCCTCGAAGAGCGTGAAGCCGGCACCCTGACCCCCGAAGCCCTGTTGCCGATCCCGGAAGCTGGCGCCATTGCCGCACCTGGCGGCGAAGGCGTGCCGACCGAGTTCGTCATCGACGTGCACGGCGAAACCTACCGTGTGGACATCACCGGTGTGGGCGTCAAGGCAGAGGGCAAGCGTCACTTCTACCTGTCGATCGATGGCATGCCGGAAGAAGTGGTGTTCGAGCCGCTCAACGAGTTCGTCGGCGGCGGCGGCAGCAAGCGCAAGCAGGCCACCGACCCCGGCCATGTCAGCACCACCATGCCTGGCAACATCGTCGATGTACTGGTCAAGGAAGGCGACATGGTCAAGGCCGGCCAGGCCGTGCTGATCACCGAAGCCATGAAGATGGAGACCGAAGTGCAGGCTGCGATCGCCGGCAAAGTCGTGGCCATCCACGTGGCCAAGGGCGACCGCGTGACCCCGGGCGAGATCCTGATCGAGATCGAAGGTTGATAGAAACCTTTATCTAAAAAGCGGTTTACCTCTGGGGAGCGGATGCTCCCCTTTTTTATGCATTAAATTGCATATTTTTAGCGATGCATGGCGAAGATATGCAATTTAATGCATATCTGTACGATGCCGGCTTTCAGTGCTGATAGCCCTTGCCAAAATGCCGCTCCAGCTTGGCCTGCACCAGTTCCAGCAAAATCGACAGCACCCAGTAGATCACCGCTGCGGTCGTCAGCATCTCCAGGTAGCGGTAGCTGGAACGGCCATAGGACTGGGCCAGGAACATCACTTCCCACACGCCCATCACCGAAATCAGCGACGAGTCCTTGAGCATCGAAATGAACTGGTTGGCGCTTGGCGGGATGATGGTGCGCATGGCCTGGGGCAGGGTGACGTGCCAGAAGATCTGCGCAGGGCCGAGGCCTAGCGCCATCGCCGCCTGGCGTTGCCCGGGGGCCACGCCAAGAATGCCGGCTCGGAAGATTTCGCTGAGGTAGGCGCCATAGTTCAGCGACAGGGCGATGATGCCGGCACTGATGGCCCCAGGCACCACACCGAGCTGCGGCAAGCCCAGGTAGATCAGCAGGATCTGGATCAGCAGCGGTGTGCCACGGAAGAACGACGTGTAGAAGCTGGCGATGCCCAGCAGCACTGCGCTGCTCGACAGGCGTGCCAGCGCTGCAGCGAAGCCCAGTGCCACGGAAACGACGATGGAGCACACGCACAGGAACAGGGTCAGCGCCGCGCCCTGCAAGAAGCCGTTCGGCCCCAGCTTGAACCCCGCCAGATACGGGAATTTCTCGACAATGATCGAAAACTTGAGGTCAAAGCTCAGGAAAAACGCGGCAAATAGCACAAACAGCCCAACCCAGGTCAGGTATAGGCGTGTGCGGAATCCGAACAGTCCAGCGCCCGAGGCTTTGGCAGTCGGGCGAGGGGCAGGTTGATGAGCACTCATTTACTGATATCGGCGCCGATCCATTTCTGGGACAGCTTGGCCAAGGTACCGTCGGCCTTGAGCTCGGCAAAAACTTGGCGCAGCTTGGCATCCCACTCCGGGTCGCCTTTTTCGATGGCCACCGAGTTGGGTTCTTCATAAAGCGGCGCGCCGGCCAGTTTGAAGCGTTTGTCCTGGTCGAGGCGGGGCTGGGCGGTGACCAGGTTGGTCAGGATCGCGTCCAGGCGCACGCCGGCACCCAGGCCCAGGTCCTGGAAGGCGACGTTGTCGGTGTCGTAGGGGGCGATTTGCACCATTTCGAAGGGGTAATCGATTTTTTTGTCTTCGTTGCCTTCGATGACCAGGTTCTTGTTCAGGTAGCTCTCGTAGCTGGATGCGCTGGTCAAGCCGACCTTGCGGCCATCCAGGTCCTTGGCCGAATGAATGCGATCGTCCTTGGCGTTGACCACGATCACGGCGGGCGAGGCGTAGTACTCGACCGGGAAATCAAACACCTCGGCGCGCGCCTTGCTTGGCGTCATGGAGCAGATGCAAAGGTCGTAGCGGCCACTCCAGCGGCCCGCGGCAATCACATCCCAGGACGGCGTTTCCAGGCGCAGCTTGACGCCCAGCTTTTCGGCCACGGCCTTGGCCACATCCACGTCAAAACCATCGAGCTGGTTCTGCGCGTTCAGGAACGAGAACGGCGGATAGCTTTCCATCAGCACGTTGACCATTTCCTTGCGCGATTCCACTCGGTCCAACGTGGCGCCTGCGAAGGCTTGAGTGGTGGCACACAGGGCGATGAGGCCGGTGCCGAGCAAGGTAAGCAAGCGCATGGAAGTACCTGAAAAAGTTGTTGGACAATCGGTGCTGGGTATTTAATAGTTATAACAAGTTGCACACTAATGAATTTTATTCATAAACATATAAGTGATAGTCATATGGGCGAACGATCGCTGGTAATTCTGGATGGCGGTATGGGGCGAGAGCTGCAGCGTCGTGGTGCGCCGTTTCGGCAGCCCGAGTGGTCAGCGCTGGCCTTGAGCGAAGCACCTGAGGCGGTGCTGGCGGTGCATGCGGCGTATATCGAGGCCGGGGCTCAGGTCATCACCAGCAACAGCTATGCAGTAGTGCCCTTCCATATTGGTGAAGAGCGGTTCGCCCAGGAAGGGCGCACATTGGCTGCAACGGCGGGGCAATTGGCCCGTGCTGCAGCCGATGCGGCTGCCGCGCCGGTACGCGTTGCCGGTTCGCTGCCGCCGTTGTTCGGCTCTTATCGCCCGGACCTGTATCAGCCCGAGCGCGTCGCCGAAGTGCTGACCCCCCTGCTGGCCGGCCTGTCGCCCTACGTGGACCTGTGGCTGGCAGAAACCCAGAGCTCGATCGAAGAAGTTCGGGCCATCGGCGCGCAACTGCCGCAGGACGGCAGGCCGTTCTGGGTATCGTTCACGCTGCAGGACGAAGGTGACATCGACGTGCCGCGGCTGCGTTCCGGACAAACGGTCGCCGACGCGGCCGAAGCGATTGCCGGGCTGGGTGTCAGTACGCTGTTGTTCAACTGCAGCCAGCCTGAGGTGATTGGCGCGGCGCTGGATGTGGCGCGCGAGACCTTCGAGCGCCTGGGCGTGGACATCGCCATCGGCGCCTACGCCAATGCCTTCCCGCCACAGCCCAAGGACGCCACCGCCAACGATGGCCTCGATGAGCTGCGTGAAGACCTCGACCCACCGGGCTACCTGAGCTGGGCCAGCAACTGGCGGCAACGCGGCGCGAGCCTGCTCGGCGGTTGCTGTGGTATTGGCCCGGAGCACATTTCGGCGCTCAAGGCCAACCTGGCCTGATCACCCGTTGCGGCAGGCTTCCAGCGTCCTGGCTTGCCCCTCAGGGCGCTGGTTGTCGGCACTCAACCAGCGCTCGAACCCTGCCGCCACCTGTGGCCATTCATCATCGGTAATCGAGTACCACGCGGTGTCGCGGTTGTGGTCCTTGACCACCAGGTGCTTGCGGAAAACCCCTTCGTAGACAAAGCCAAACCGTTCTGCCGCGCGCTTGGAGCGGGCATTGGCGTTGTTGCACTTCCACTCGAGCCTGCGGTTGCCCAGCTCGAACGCCCGCTTACCCAGCAGGTACACCGCTTCGGTGCCTTTGGGCGTGCGCTGCATGGCGGCGCCGAAGGCGATGTGGCCGATCTCGATGCGGCCATGGTCGGGCACGATCGACATCAGGCTGAGAATGCCCTGGGCCTGGCCGGTGGGGCGGTCGATGACGGTATAGAACAACGGGTCGGTGCTGGCGGCATGGCCCTGCAGCCAGCGGTCGAAGGCGCTGCGTTCCGGGAATGGGCCATAGGGCAGGTAATCCCACAGGGCCGGGTCGGCATTCGGGCCTTGCAGTACGTCCCAGAGGTCGTCGCCGTGGCGCGCCGGGTCGAGTTTTTCCAGGCGGATGAAGTGGCCCTCGATGGGCGCTGCGGTGGGCGCGGTGGCGGGTTTCCAGTTCAGTGCGTCAGTCATGTCGTGCCTACAGCCCTTTGCGGAATTGAATGAAGCCCGGCCGCTCGGCGACCTGTTGGTACAGGCTGATGGCGGTGGCGTTGGTCTCGTGGGTCAGCCAGTGCACCTTAGCGCAGCCGGCAGCCTTGGCAGTGGCATAGACATGCTCGATCAGTTGGCGGCCGATGCCTAGGCCGCGCTGCGTGTTATCCACATAAAGGTCCTGCAGGTAGCACGAATTTTCGATGCTCCAGTTGGAACGATGATAGATCCAGTTGACCATTCCTACGGCGTTGCCATCGACCCAGGCCAGGGCCGAGTGGGTGGGCTCGTTGGGGTCGAGCAGGCGCTGCCAGGTGTTGGCGCTGACCGCTTCGGCCAATTCGGTCTCATAGAAGCGCAAGTAAGCCTGCCACAGGGCAAGCCAGGCTGCATGGTCGTTGGCGCTGACGGGGCGCAGAGTGACGCTGGGCATGGGCTTTTCCTTCAGAGTTGGCGCATGTGCGCCGCCAGTTGGTTGTCAGGGTAGTCGGCACTGCCGCTCAGGCCTTCACGCACGCCTGCGATGTCCTCGGCCGAACGGTTTTGGCTGAGCTTGCGGGCGCCTTGCAGGCGGGCGATCGGCAGGCGTATGCCGACAATGGCGCGCAGCATGCCGTCGAGGTAGTCGCTGGGGGCGTCGGAGACCTTCCAGGGTTCACTGCGGCCCTGCTCGTGACGGTCGGTCAGGCGGCTGACGATCTGCAGCAGGGGCGCGGCTTCGTGGATCACTTCAACCGGGCCGTAGGCGTGCACCGCCAGGTAGTTCCAGGTCGGTACCATCTTGGGGTTCTCGGCCTTGCTGGGGTAGTAGCTGGGGCTGACATAAGCGTCGGCGCCGGGGAACACCAGCAGCGCTTCAGTGCCTTGCGCCAGGTCTTTCCACTGAGCATTGGCCCGCGCCAAGTGCGCGTAGACCGTGCCGAACTCGCCTTGCTCGGGGTCGATCAACACCGGCAGGTGGGTGGCCAGCAGCCCGTGTTCGCCGTGGCTGATAAGCACGGCAAGGCGAGTATCGGCCATGTGCTGGTGCAGGCGATCGAGGTCGTGTTCCTGGTGGGGCTTGCTGTTGTACATGGTGGGTTCCTTGTCGAATGGCTCCATCCTAGGCAGGCTATTGGTTCTGTGTAAGATCCATTTATGACTGATTTGACAGGTCCAATACGGTGAACAAGCGCCCCCTCATCTTGCCCTTCGACCCCGCTGGCATCGTGCTGGACCGCCAGCGAGGGCTCAGCCAGCAGCTTTACCAGGCCTTGCGTGCACGGGTGCTGGATGGGCGCCTGAGCAGCGGTACGCGGTTACCGGCCAGCCGTGACCTGGCAGCCATCCTCGCGCTGTCGCGCAACAGTGTGGTGCGTGCCTACGACCAGTTGTATGCCGAAGGGTATATCGAGAGCCGGGTGGGGGACGGCACCTATGTCACCCAGCTCGATAAACTATCCACACAACTGTCCACAGGGTTATCCCTAGGGTTATCAACAGGTTTATCCACATTTTCCTCAGAAAAGACTGAGGATTTATCCAGCTGTGAGCGCACCAGCGAGCCTTTGGAGCGTCTGAAAAGTAACCATTTGCCGCCTCCCAGAAGTGGCGCGCCGCGCGCATTCCGGGTGGGTATTCCGGCCTTCGATCTGTTCCCGTTTGACGTCTGGGCCAAGCTGCAAGCGGGTTTCTGGCGTAACCCGGACCCTGCGCAGCTGGGCTACGGCGAACCCGCAGGCGAGCTGCAGCTGCGTGAGCTGATTGCCACCTACTTACGCCGTTCGCGGGGCTTATCGTGCACGGCTGAACAAATTGTGATCACCAGTGGTGCACAGCAGGCCATCAGCCTTTGTGCACAGTTGCTGTTGCAGCCTGGCGAGGGGGTGGCTGTGGAAAACCCGGGCTACCGGGCCGCCGGGCATACCTTCGCCGTGGCGGGTGGCAGGGTGATGGGTGTGCCAGTGGATGACGAGGGCATGGATTGCCAGCGGCTGATGCAACTGGCGGACTGCCGCCTGGCCTATGTGACGCCAGCCCACCAGTACCCGACCGGGGTGACCATGAGCCTGGCACGGCGCCTTGCATTGCTGGCCTGGGCCGAGCGCAGCGATGGCTGGATCATCGAAGACGATTACGACGGCGAGTACCGCTACAGCGGTGCGCCATTGGCACCGCTGGCGGCATTGGACCGGCAGGGGCGGGTGCTGTACATCGGCACGTTCGGCAAGATTGCCTTCCCCGCGTTACGCCTGGGCTACCTGGTGCTGCCCGGGCGCCTGGTGCAGGCCTTCAGCCAGGGGCGGGCGTTGGCCATGCGGCATTCGGAGGTCAGTAGCCAGTGCGTGATGGCCGAATTCATGGCCCAAGGGCATTTCCAGCGGCACATCCGGCGTATGCGCCGGGCCGCGTTGAGCCGGCGCAACGTGCTCAAGGCGGGCTGGCCTGTGGATGTTCCAGGCTTGGGCGCCATGCCGGAAGTGGCGGCGGGGCTGCACGTGAAGGTGGATGTGGATAACTTTGCGCGGGAACAAGCCTTGGTCGCCAAGGCTGAAGCGGTTGGCGTTGAGGTGAATCCACTGAGTAGTTACTGGTTGGATGACAGCGAGGTGCCTGTGGATAAGCGGGCAGGGTTGGTGCTGGGGTTTGCGGCCGTGCCGGAAGGCGACATCGCCAATGCACTGATGCGATTGCGCAGTGCCTGGCGAAAGTGATCGGGGCCGCTGCGCGGCCCAATCGACACCCTCTGCGCCAAGCCATACCCCGGTAGGAGCAGCCTTGTGCTGCGAAGAGGCCGGTAAAGGCAGCGAAGATGCTGCTGGGTTTACTGGCCTCTTCGCAGCGCAAGGCTGCTCCTACAGCGATGTGGGCTGTGGCCTACATACCATCTAGGTGCCGGACTTGATGCGCGTCCAGGCCCTGGTGCGCGCGCGCTCGGCGTCGCGTGGCAACGGCTTGAGGGTGTACAGCTTGGCCATCGCTTCCGCCGTCGGGTAAAGGTTGGGGTTATTGCGAATCGCCGGGTTCACCTTCTCGGTGGCGTCCTTGTTCGGGTTCGGATAGCCGACAAAATCACTGATCGGCGCAATCACCTCCGGGCGCAGCAGGTAGTTGATGAAGGTGTGGGCGTCTTCGGCGTTGGCGGCGTTTTTCGGAATGGCCAGCATATCGAACCAGATCGGGGCACCTTCCTTGGGCAGGCGCATGTCGACCACCACGCCATTCTTCGCATCGCGGGCCCGGTTGGCGGCCTGCGAGAAGCTGCCGCTGTAGCCCACCGCCACGCAGATGTCGCCGTTGGCGATGTCGGCCATGTACTTGGAGGAATGGAAATACGTCACGTGCGGGCGAATCTTCAGCAGCAGCTCCTCGGCCTTCTTGTAGTCGGCCGGCTTGTCGCTGTTGGGCGGCAAGCCCAGGTATTGCAGAGCCAGTGGCAAGATCTCCGAGGGCGAATCGAGCAAGGCAACACCGCACTGCTTGAGCTTGGCGATGTTCTCTTCCTTGAAGATCAGGTCCCAGCTGTCCACAGGCGCGTTCTCACCCAGCGCAGCCTTGACCTTGGCCGGGTTGAAGCCGATCAGCACGGTGCCGTACATGTAGGGCACGGCAAACTTGTTGCCGGGGTCGTTGGCCTCGATCAGCTTCATCAGTGCCGGGTCCAGGTGTTGCCAGTTCGGCAGCTTGCTGCGGTCCAGTGGCTGGAACACGCCAGCCTCGATCTGCTTGGCAAGGAACACGTTGGACGGCACCACCACGTCATACCCGGAGTTGCCGGTCAGCAGCTTGGCTTCCAGTGCCTCGTTGGTGTCGAAAATGTCGTAGATCAGCTTTACGCCGCTGTCTTTCTGGAAGTCGACCAAGGTCTGCGGGGTGATGTAATCGAACCAGTTGTAGACCCGCAGGGTGCGCTGTTCGGCCTGGGCCTGCAGGGCGCCGGTGAACAGGGTGGCAGCGATGGTCGGGGCGAGCAGACGCTTGAGTCGGGCCATTATCGGGCTCCTGGCTGGGCGCGCTGGAAACCTTCCAGCACATTGACCGCGTTGATGCCGATTTCTTCCACAGCGTAGCCGCCTTCCATCACGAACAGGGTCGGCTTGCCGAGCTGGGCGATGCGTTTGCCCATTTCCAGGTAGTCAGGGCTGTCTAGCTTGAACTGGGAGATTGGGTCGTCCTTGAAGGTGTCCACCCCGAGCGAGATCACCAGCACATCGGCGTCGTAGGCAGCGATGCGCTGGCACGCGTCTTCCAGCGCTGCGCTCCAGGCGGCCCAGTCACTGCCGGCCGGCAACGGGTAGTTGATGTTGCAGCCTTCACCTGCGCCTTCGCCCGTTTCGTCGGCATAGCCGAGGAAGAACGGGAATTCGTCCTGCGGGTCGCCGTGGATTGAGGCGAAGAACACATCGCTGCGGCTGTAGAAGATGTCTTGGGTGCCGTTGCCGTGGTGATAGTCGACGTCGAGGATGGCGACCTTGGCGCGGCCTTGGTCCAGGAAGGCCTGGGCAGCGATGGCAGCGTTGTTCAGGTAGCAGTAACCGCCCATGACTTCGCCGGCGGCATGGTGCCCCGGTGGGCGGCACAGGGCGAACGCCGAATGGGCGCCTTGCTGGATGGCGGCCTGGGCCGTGAGCGCGACCTGGGCGGCGCTGTAGGCGGCTTGCCAGGTACCGGCGGTAATCGGCGCGCCGGCGTCGAAGCTGTAGTAGCCAAGCTCGCCATGCAGGCCGGTGGGTTTAACCTGGCGCAGGGTGCGGGCTGGCCAGGTGAAAGGCAGCAGGTCGCCTTCGTGGCCCAACGCGGCCCAGCGCGCCCAGGCGCCTTCAAAGAAGTCCAGGTAGTCGGCGCTGTGGACGCGCAGCAGCGGCGCGCGGCCGAAGTCGTCCGGCGCCTTCACGTCGCCCAGCTGGCGCTTGTTCACTTGATCGAGCACATGGTCGGCGCGCGAAGGCATTTCGAAGCAGGGCATCAGCTTGCCGTCGATCAGCTCGCAGCGGCCGTGGTGCAGGCGGTGGTCATCGGAATAGATCGTCAGCATTGTTGTTCTCCGGTTGGACTGGCGTGGGCCCATTTTCAGGGGCAGCCCGGTAGCGGAGAACGACGCAAACGGCCAAAAGGGGATCGATGTGGCCAAGGTCGCTGGCCGGGTTTAATGTGCCGGCCTTTTCGCGGGCAAGCCCGCTCCCACAGGATTGGGGGAACCCTTGATGCTTTACAGTACCTGTGGGAGCGGGCTTGCCCGCGAAGAGGCCCGCCCAGGTCAACCGCGAAAGTGGCTGGGCGCCACGCCACTCCAGCGCTGGAATGCATGGCGGAAGCTGGCCGTTTCGCTGAACCCCAAGGTTTCGGCAATCCGGTAGATCGGCATCTGTTCATCGGCCAACAACTGCTTGGCCCGCTCGAAACGCAGCTCATCGAGCAGCTGTTGATAACTGCTGCCCAGCGCCTGCAGGTGCCGACGCAAGGTCCGCGATGAGCAGTTCATCTGCCGCGCCAAACCCTCAAGCCCGGGCGCTGCGTCCAGTTGTTGGGCCAGCAGCTGGCGTATCTTGCCCAGCCAGGCCTGACGCCCTGTGAACTCGAGGTTCAGGCGTCGGCAGCGCTCGCTCATGGCTTTGTGGGTAATAGGGTCGGCCAACGGTAGCGGCGTATCCAGCCAGCGCCGCTCGAAGGCAAACGCGTTGTCCTCGGCCGCGAAGCCGATCGGGCATTGGAAGGCACGGGTATAAAGGCTGTGGTAGCCCGGCCGGGCATGCTCGAAGCGGCTGCCGAGCAGTGGCAGGGGCCGGCCCAGCAAGTCGTCGCAGATCACTTTCAGCGAGACCAGGCAGAACTCTGCATTGAAAGCGGTCAGCGCCGGGCTGTCGCGGTAATCGCTGGCGCTGAGCCAGACACGCTGGCCGTCGTCGATCAGGCGCAGCTGGAAGACTGTTCCCAGCAGTGCCGGAAAGCGCAGCGCCAGGCGCAAGGCGTCACCCAAAGTGGCACTGGAGAGCAGGGCGTAACCGAGCATGCCATAGCACGACACGTGCATGCGCTGGCCCAGCTCCAGGCCGATGTCTTCGCGCCGGGCGACGGCATTGGCACACACCTGCAGCTCTTGCTGGGTGGTGATGCGCGCGTCTGCATGCCCCAGGTCCGCCGGGCCGATGCCGCTGCCGGCGAGCAAGGCCGAAGCTTCGCAACCCTCAGCCTGAAAGACGTTGAGGATCAGCGAAACCGCGTTGAGGGTGGTCAGGTGGCTGTGCAGCATGCTCGGTATCCCGTTGGTTGGGATGCATTATGGAGCAAGTTGTGTGCCGCAAACCTGGGGCAGCGCAACCGCGCCAGATCATGCAGGCAAAAAAAAGGCCCGATGCATGCGCTCGGGCCTTTGAAAGGTTGAGAGGTGTCTAGTCCCTCGACCTGGTGAGACAGTTGAAGCGGTCGGTTACGCCTTCAGCGGAACCAGACGCGGTGCGATCATGTTTTCTGGGCGCAGGATGTCGTTGAGCATCTCTTCGTCCAGCAGCTTCTCTTCGCGCACCAGTTCCAGCACACCGCGGCCTGTTTCCAGGGCAACACGGGCGATACGGGTGGCGTTTTCGTAGCCGATGTAAGGGTTCAGGGCGGTGACCAGGCCGATCGAGTGCTCGACCAGTTCACGGCAGCGCTGTTCGTTGGCAGTGATGCCGACGATGCAGTGCTCGCGCAGCATGTCCATGGCGCGCTGGAGCAGGCGGATCGAGTCGAAGATCTTGTAGGCGATCAGCGGCTCCATCACGTTCAGCTGCAGCTGGCCACCTTCGGCGGCGACGGTCAGGGCCAGGTCGTTGCCCATGATGGCGAAGGCCACCTGGTTGACGGCTTCCGGGATTACCGGGTTGACCTTGCCTGGCATGATCGAGCTGCCTGGCTGACGCGCTGGCAGGTTGATCTCGTTGATGCCGGTACGCGGGCCGCTGGACAGCAGGCGCAGGTCGTTGCAGATCTTCGACAGCTTGACCGCGGTACGCTTGAGCATGCCGGAGAACAGCACGAAGGCGCCCATGTCGGAGGTGGCTTCGATCAGGTCGGCAGCCGGGACCAGCGGCTGGCCGCTGATGGTTGCCAGGCGCTGTACGGCGAGCATCTGGTAGCCCGGGTCGGCGTTGATGCCGGTACCGATGGCAGTACCACCCAGGTTGATTTCGGTCAGCAGCTCCGGCGCCAGCGAACGCAGACGGTTGAGGTCTTCGGTCATGGTGGTGGCGAAGGCGCGGAATTCCTGGCCCAGGGTCATCGGCACGGCGTCCTGCAGCTGGGTACGGCCCATCTTCAGTACGTGGTCGAACTCTTTACCTTTGGCGGCGAAGGCCTGGATCAGGCTGTCGAGGCTGGCGAGCAGGGCGTCATGACCCAGCAGCAGACCCAGACGGATCGCAGTCGGGTAGGCGTCGTTGGTCGACTGCGCCATGTTCACGTCGTTGTTCGGGTGCAGGTACTGGTACTCACCCTTCTGGTGGCCCATGGCCTCCAGCGCGATGTTGGCGATGACTTCGTTGGCGTTCATGTTGGTAGAAGTACCAGCACCGCCTTGAATCATGTCCACCACGAACTGCTCGTGGTAGTCGCCTTTGATCAGCCGGCCGCAAGCGGCGCTGATGGCGGCGTGCTTGGCATCGCTCAAGTGCCCCAGCTCTCGGTTGGCGTCAGCAGCAGCCTGCTTGACCATCGCCAGGCCCACTACCAGTTTCGGGTAGTGCGACAGCGGAACACCGGAGAGGTGGAAGTTGTTGGCAGCGCGCAGGGTCTGGATGCCGTAGTAGGCATCAGCAGGAACTTCAAGGGTACCCAGCAGATCTTTTTCGACGCGGAACGATGCAGCGGCAGACATGATGTATATCATCTCGAATTTGACCCGGCACATGCCGGAATGGCGCTAATCCTAGGCCCGAAGAGGATTTTGCGGCCAATGCTGTTGCACGCTAACCTATGCACAAACGGCATAGTGTTTCATGTGACGCCAATTGACATTCGAGCGTGTTCCATTTTGGTGCACGCCGGGAGATGTGCTTCGTGAACCTGGAAAGCAAATGGCTGGAAGACTTCAGCGCCCTGGCTGCCACGCGCAGTTTTTCGCAGGCGGCAGAGCGGCGTTTCGTCACTCAACCGGCCTTCAGTCGACGTATTCGCAGCCTCGAAGCAGCCTTGGGCCTGCAGCTGGTGAATCGTTCCCGCACGCCGATTGAACTGACCGAGGCCGGGCAGCTGTTTCTGGTCACGGCGCGCACCGTTGTCGACCAGTTGAGCGAAATTCTGCGTCACTTGCACCACCTCGAAGGTGGCCAGGGCGAGGTTATCCAAGTGGCGGCGGCGCACTCCCTGGCGTCGGGGTTTTTCCCACGTTGGGTGGCCCAGTTGCGCAACGACGGGTTGAACATCGCCACCCGTCTGGTGGCGACCAACGTGGGTGATGCGGTGCATGCCCTGCGCGAAGGCGGTTGCGACCTGATGCTGGCCTTCTATGACCCCGATGCCGCGCTGCAGATGGATGCCGAGATCTTCCCGTCGCTGCACATGGGCACCACCGAAATGTTGCCGGTGTGTGCCGTGGATGCCGACGGCCAGCCTTTGTTCGACCTGGAAGGCGAGGGCAGCGTGCCACTTTTGGCCTACACCGCCGGTGCCTTTCTCGGCCGTTCGGTGAACCTGTTGCTACGCCAGCGCAACCTGCGCTACACCACTGTTTATGAAACCGCCATGGCCGACAGCCTCAAGAGCATGGCGCTGGAGGGCATGGGCATTGCCTGGGTGCCCCGCCTGTCGATGCGCGGCGAGTTGGAGCGGGGTGAGCTGGCCATCTGCGGTGGCAGCCAATGGCACGTGCCCCTGGAAATCCGCCTGTACCGCTGCGCCCTGGTGCGCAAGGCCAACGTGCGCTTGTTGTGGCGCAAGTTGGAAGGGGCGGCGGCGGTTGACCCAAAAGTCAGCCAAAGCCCCGAAAAATAAGGCCGACAGTTGGTCGCCGGGGGTGCCAGCATCGCCCAGGGTTACGGTATACTGCGCGGCCTTTAGACCGGATAGCTCCGGTCCTGATCAGCAAACAAGCCACGCCGGTCGTCCCGCGTGGCTTGTTGTTTTTTGACGCGCCCAAGGGCGCACAAGCGAAGAGGCTCGACGATGAGTGCACTGGTTGGCGTGATCATGGGCTCCAAGTCCGATTGGTCCACCCTTAGCCACACCGCCGATATGCTGGAAAAACTCGGCATTCCCTACGAAGTGAAGGTGGTTTCCGCCCACCGCACCCCGGATCTGCTGTTCCAGTATGCCGAAGAGGCCGAAGGCCGTGGCATCGAGGTGATCATCGCCGGTGCCGGTGGCGCAGCCCACCTGCCAGGCATGTGCGCCGCCAAGACCCACCTGCCGGTGCTGGGCGTGCCGGTGCAGTCGTCGATGCTGTCGGGTGTCGATTCGCTGCTGTCGATCGTGCAGATGCCGGCGGGCGTTCCGGTCGCGACCTTGGCCATCGGCCGGGCGGGCGCGATCAACGCTGCATTGCTGTCGGCGAGCATCCTGGGCGCCAAGTACCCGCAGTACCACGCGGCGCTCAAGCAGTTCCGCACGGAACAGACCGACACCGTGCTGGACAATCCAGACCCGCGCCAGGCTTGAGGCTGACCCCATGAAGATCGGTGTAATCGGTGGTGGCCAGCTCGGCCGCATGCTGGCCCTGGCGGGTACTCCGCTGGGCATGAACTTCGCGTTCCTCGACCCGGCTGCAGATGCCTGCGCCGCCCCTCTGGGCGAGCACCTGCGCGCCGACTACGGTGACCAGGACCATCTGCGCCAGCTGGCCGACGAAGTCGACCTGGTGACCTTCGAGTTCGAAAGCGTCCCGGCCGAAACCGTGGCCTTCCTCTCGCAGTTCGTCCCGGTCTACCCAAGCGCCGAAGCGCTGCGTATTGCCCGTGACCGCCTGTTCGAGAAGAGCATGTTCCGCGACCTGGGTATTCCGACCCCGGCCTTTGCCGACATTCTCTCCCAGGCAGACCTGCACGCCGCGGTCGCCAGCATCGGCCTGCCAGCCGTGCTCAAGACCCGCACCCTGGGCTACGACGGCAAGGGCCAGAAGGTCCTGCGCAGTGCTGAAGACGTGGTCGACACCTTCGCCGAGCTGGGCAGCGTGCCGTGCCTGCTGGAAGGCTTCGTGCCGTTCACCGGCGAAGTCTCGCTGGTGGCCGTCCGTGCCCGCGATGGCGAAACCCGCTTCTATCCGCTGGTGCACAACACCCACGAGAGCGGCATCCTGCGTCTGTCGGTGGCCAGCGAAGCGCACCCGCTGCAAGGCCTGGCCGAAGACTACGTCGGCCGTGTGCTGAAGCAGCTGGACTATGTCGGCGTGATGGCGTTCGAGTTCTTCGAAGTCGACGGTGGCCTGAAGGCCAACGAAATCGCCCCCCGTGTGCACAACTCCGGGCACTGGACCATCGAAGGCGCCGAGTGCAGCCAGTTCGAGAACCACCTGCGCGCCGTTGCCGGCCTGCCGCTGGGCTCGACCGCCAAGGTCGGTGAAAGCGCCATGCTCAACTTCATCGGCGAAGTACCCGCGGTGGACAAAGTGGTTGCCATCGAAGACTGCCACCTGCACCACTATGGCAAGGCCTTCAAGGTCGGGCGCAAGGTTGGCCATGCCACCCTGCGTTGCCAGGACATGGCCACCCTCGAGCGCAAGATTGCCGAAGTAGAGGCGCTGATCAGCAACTGATCGGGCTGTAAATCGAACTTCTGCAAGCGGCTTGCCCTCTGAACATGGCAACAAGCCAAAGCCCGTCTAGGCTTTGGCTTGTTCCATCTTCACTGCAGAGGGATTGCCATGGGCATCATTGGAACCATCTTCATCGGCCTCATCGTTGGCCTGCTGGCCCGCTTCATCAAGCCGGGCGACGACAGCATGGGCTGGATCATGACCATCCTGCTGGGTATTGCCGGCTCCTTGCTCGCCACCTACGGCGGCCAGGCACTGGGCATTTATCAGGCGGGGCAGGCCGCAGGGTTCTTCGGCGCGCTGGTCGGTGCCGTCGTCCTTCTGGTGATCTACGGATTAATCAAGAAACGCTGAATACCGTTTAGAATGCTCGGCAATTCATCCGAGTTGCCGAGCATTTTCATGCGTGCCTTATTTCTCATCCCCTTGCTTCTGGCCAGCACCCTGGCCCGTGCCGAGCTGCCCGAAACCGACTGGCTGGAGCTGATGCCCAAGTCGGACCAGAAGGCCCTTGAGCAGATGCCCGAAATCGACCACAACTCGCCGGAGGCCATGGGCACCTTCACCGACAAGGGCGGCCTCAAGCAGAGCAAAGGGTTGCCGGCGGTGATGTATTCGACCAAGACCGTGGCCGCCATGAACGGCAAACAGATTCGCCTGGGCGGTTACCCGGTGCCGCTGGAGAGCGATGCCAAGGGCAACAGCACGCTGTTTTTCCTGGTGCCGTACCCGGGCGCCTGCATCCACGTGCCGCCACCGCCACCGAACCAGTTGGTGCTGGTGCGCTACCCGAAGGGGCTGAAAATCGACGACATCTACACGCCGCTGTGGGTTAGCGGGGCGTTGAAGGTGGAGAAGGTCAGCAACGACCTGGCGGATGCGGCCTATGCGCTGGATGCGCAGAAGGTGAGGGTGGTGGAGGACGCTGACCTCTGAGTGGGTCTGTGCCGGCCTCTTCGCGGGGCAAGCCCGCTCCCACAGGATGATCATAGGTCCCGAGCATTACGGGACCTGTGGGAGCGGGCTTGCCCCGCGAAGAGGCCGGTAAAGTCACCGCAAGGCTCAGATCGCTTCACTGCCGATACTGACGCTCAACGAGCAACTCGCCCCAGGCCTCAGCGTCACCACGTCATCCCACACATTCGCCGTCTCGATGCACAGCATCCGCTGCCAGCCATCATCCGCCATGTCCGGCAGCTCCCGCGCCCGCTCGGTCCACGGGTTCCAGATCACCGCCGAGCGCGAGCCACTGCTGGTCAGGGTAATCCGCCGCGCCCAGTGCGGGTCGACAATGCTCAGGGTTTGCGGGGTAGCCAGGTAGATCCGGTCAGTCTCCCCGGCAAATGCCAGCGCACCTTGCTGCTGGCGCTGCTCCCAGTCGGCCAAGGTCTCGATGTAGCTCAACCCGTCCACACCCTCGACCCGCGCCTGGCGCACGTCGCTGACGGCAAAGTAGCTGTGCAGGGCCTGGCTGATGGTCACACTGTCGCTGCCGAGGTTATAGCTGGTCAGCGTCACGTTCAGCTGTTCGCCCAGCTCGATCAGCAGCTTCAGCTCGACCTCATGCGGCCAGCCGGGCAAGTCACCTTGAGCCGCAGGCAGCTCGAATTCGATCTGAATCGTGTCGCCGACCTGCTCGGCCCTGTTCAACTGCCAGTCGCGACCCCGCACCAGCCCATGCGCGGGGGCTTGTTCGCCCTTGTACATATTTTGTACAGACGCGGGGTTGCGCTGCAGGTTGCCAAACCACGGCCAGCACACCGGTACCCCGGCGCGCACGGATTTGCCCTGGCGGAAAATGGCCTGGTCGCTCAGCCACAGCAGCGGCGGTTCGCCCACACGCTGGTAGCTGAGGATCTGCGCGCCCTGCTGGGCGATCAGTAGTTCGGCATGCTCGCTGGTGATGCGCCAGCAATTGAGTTCGCCGTGTTGCTCGGTGTCGACCTTGAAAGTAGCCATTGCACTCGTCTCATTGATTGCCCTGTGGGCCTTGGACCCGGGCACGTGCAATGAGTTTACCGCCGGCGTGGCTCAGCGACGAGGCACAGAGCGGGTGCGGCCACTGCCGTCGATGGCGACGAAGACGAATACCGCTTCGGTCACCTTGCGCCATTCGCTGGACAGCGGGTCGTCGCTCCACACTTCGACCATCATCTGGATCGAGCTGCGGCCGATTTCCAGGGTCTGGGTATAGAACGAGAGCTGGGCGCCCACGGCGACCGGGACCAGGAAGGCCATGCGATCGATGGCCACCGTGGCCACACGGCCACCCGCGACACGGCTGGCCATGGCAGTGCCGGCCAAATCCATCTGAGCGACCAGCCAGCCGCCAAAGATGTCACCAAAGCCGTTGGTCTCACGAGGGAGTGCGGTGATTTGCAAGGCCAGGTCGCCTTGCGGGATTGGATCTTCTTGTTCGAGCTCAATCATGCGATGGGGCCTCTGACCCGTGACGCTTTCGTTGGTGTGGCGCAAAGGCCGGGTAAACGATTCAGCTGGAAACATACTACGCCGATTTCGTTTCACTGGGCGGCCGTAGGGAAACTCTGCGAAACCGCCTGACATGCAGACCGGCGTTTTCGCACAACATCCCACGCTAGGAGCAACCTTTTCCTACGAACGGCCAGTATATAGAGCATAACGGCCAGCGACGACCGCGCATTCATGAATATCTGTATGGTTTTTGTATCGCTTTCGGCGCGCCTCGGCAATTTGCTATCTTCGCTCGTCTACCAATCCAGAAGTCGCGCGCCAAGCGGCCTGCATGACCTACAAGAGAAAGATCGATGACCTCCGTGCCGAGCAGTATCGAGCAGCCTTCACGGCCGCTGACCCGCAGCGACTACAAGACCCTTTCACTGTCCGCCCTGGGCGGTGCACTGGAGTTCTACGACTTCATCATCTTCGTGTTCTTCGCCACGGTGGTCGGCAAGCTGTTCTTCCCTGCCGACATGCCGGAATGGCTGCGCTTGATGCAGACGTTCGGCATCTTCGCCGCTGGCTACCTGGCGCGGCCACTGGGCGGCATCGTCATGGCGCACTTCGGCGACCTGCTCGGGCGCAAGAAGATGTTCACCCTGAGCATCTTCATGATGGCGCTGCCGACCCTGATCATGGGCCTGCTGCCGACCTACGCGCAGATTGGCCTGTGGGCACCGGTTTTGCTGCTGCTGATGCGCGTGATTCAGGGCGCGGCGATTGGTGGCGAGGTGCCGGGCGCCTGGGTGTTCGTCTCTGAGCACGTACCAGCGCGCAATACCGGCTACGCCTGCGGCACGCTGACCGCCGGGCTGACCTCGGGCATTTTGCTCGGCTCGCTGGTCGCGACCCTGATCAACAGCATTTACACCCCAGGTGAAGTTGCCGATTACGCCTGGCGTATACCGTTCTTGCTGGGAGGTGTGTTCGGCCTGTTCTCGGTGTACCTGCGCCGCTGGCTGCATGAAACCCCAGTGTTCGCCGAGATGCAGCAGCGCAAGGCCCTGGCCGAAGAGCTGCCGCTGCGTGCCGTGCTGCGTGATCACCGTGGCGCGATCATCTTGTCGATGCTGCTGACCTGGCTGCTGTCGGCTGGCATCGTGGTGGTGATCCTGATGACCCCGGCGCTGCTGCAGAGCTTCTACCAAATCAGCCCAACCGACTCGCTCAAGGCCAACAGCCTGGCCATTGTGCTGCTCAGCCTCGGCTGCATCGGTGCCGGTAGCCTGGCCGACCGCATCGGCGCTGGGCGTGTGTTCATCGTCGGCAGCCTGCTGTTGCTGGCGAGCTCCTGGACCTTCTACCACAGCCTGCCGACCCGCCCCGACCTGCTGTTCCCGCTGTATGCGCTGACCGGCCTGTGCGTTGGTATCGTCGGCGCCGTGCCCTATGTGATGGTCAAGGCCTTCCCACCGGTGGTGCGTTTCAGCGGCTTGTCGTTCTCTTACAACGTCGCCTACGCCATCTTCGGCGGGCTGACGCCGATGGTGGTGACCGCGCTGTTGAAGGTCAGCCCAATGGCGCCGGCCTATTATGTGGCGGGGCTGTGTGCTGTCGGGCTGGCCGTAGGCGTTTATCTGTTCGCCAATAAGCGCTGACCACGCCCGATAGCGCCGGTGTGTTGCCCTACTGGTGAAGAGATAGGGCAACATTCCCTTCCTGTCAGGCGATTTTCCTACCTGTTCATTCGGCTCCCTTAAGCTGCTGTTGGCCCTGTATTCATGTACAGTAAGGCCTTGGCTACTTGATCCTTCATGGAGGTGCCCATGGCCTATTCAGCATTAGCTGTGGCAAACGCCTTCATTGAGCGTGCGCGAAAAGGTGAAATCCGAAATCTCACGCCGATGAAGCTTCAGAAGCTTCTCTTCTACACGCAGTCATGGCATCTGCGTCTGAACGGGGAGAGATCTCCTCTAATCGATGATAATTTTGCCCGTTGGAAGTTTGGCCCGGTCATCCCGTCGCTTTACCATGAGCTCAAATCCTATGGCGCCCAAGAGGTGACATCGCTGATCAAGAATATAAATTTTGATAGCGATGGTGATGCGATCCTCATCACGCCAACCGTTCCAAAGTCTGATCAGGCCACCCACAACCTGATCGATAAAATCATCAGCAAGTACGGCAAGTTGACGGGCACCGAACTCTCCAATCTGACGCATGAGGCGGGGACCGCCTGGGCAGAAGGTGATGCAGACGGCTCGCCGATCACCTGGGGCGAGATGGCTCAAAAAATTCACCCTGAGAGCCGTTTCAGTGGCAAAGAATGATCTCGATCTAGGTGATTTGAACCTTGAGGTTTCCGGCGAAGGTCCGGTTGAAGATGTTCAGCCAGTCAATGACGCGGCTGAAAAGGACGCTGACCGCGAAAAGGTAGAAAACCTCAAGGACCAGAAGGCTGAGCGCCAACTGCGCAAAAAGTATGCAGGCCGCGCGTTCTGGTTTGCGGTCGCCGGTGTTTCGTTTTGGTGTGCGCTTTTAGTCTGGAACGGCTGGGCGACTTACTACACCGGAAAGTCGCCGTTCTCCGACAATCTGCTGATTGCTGTAACAACCGCTACGTCGATTAACTTGTTTGCCGCCTTCCTCGGCGTCATTCGCGGCCTCTTTCCTGCCGGCGGCAAGCGATCAGGCGGCTAGCCCTCCGTTTAAAAGCCTCCTTGCAACATCTTGAAAAGGCCATCCCCGGCACCCGGTGATGGCCTTTCATCCAATTGTCACATTGAAGTCATATCGTATTCATGCGGCCTGCAGATACTTGGGCCCGATCCATCCAACACCCCCAATATTCCTGCTAGGAGCAAGGCATGAAACTGAAGCGTTTGATGGCGGCCCTTACCTTCGCCGCCGCTGGCGTTGCAACCGCCAATGCGGTAGCCGCTGTCGACCCAGCAATCCCGACCTACACCAAGACCACCGGTGTTTCGGGCAACCTCTCCAGCGTCGGTTCGGACACCCTCGCCAACCTGATGACCCTGTGGGCCGAGGCCTACAAGAAGGAATATCCGAACGTAAACATCCAGATCCAGGCCGCCGGCTCCTCCACCGCGCCACCCGCGCTGACCGAAGGCACCGCCAACCTGGGCCCGATGAGCCGCAAGATGAAGGACGTCGAGCTGCAGGCCTTCGAGCAGAAGTACGGCTACAAGCCGACCGCCATCCCGGTCGCCGTTGACGCCCTGGCTGTATTCGTCCACAAGGACAACCCGATCAAGGGCCTGACCATGGCTCAGGTCGATGCGATCTTCTCGTCCACTCGCCTGTGTGGCGCCAAGGCCGATGTCAAAACCTGGGGCGACCTGGGCGTGACCGGCGACCTCGCCAACAAGCCAGTGCAGCTGTTCGGCCGTAACTCGGTATCGGGCACCTACGGCTACTTCAAGGAAGAAGCCCTGTGCAAAGGCGACTTCAAGCCTAACGTCAACGAACAGCCTGGCTCGGCTTCGGTCGTGCAGTCGATCAGCTCCTCGCTGAACGGCATTGGATACTCGGGCATCGGCTACAAGACCGCTAGCGTCAAGACCGTAGCCCTGGCCAAGAAAGAAGGCGGCGAGTTCATCGAAGACAACGAAGAAAACGCCCTGAACGGCAAGTACCCGCTGTCCCGCTTCCTGTACGTCTACGTCAACAAGGCCCCGAACAAGCCTCTGGCTCCGCTGGACGCCGAGTTCATCAAGCTGGTGCTGTCGCAAGCTGGCCAGCAGGTCGTGGTGAAGGATGGCTACATCCCGCTGCCGGCCAAAGTGGTCGACAAGACCCTGGCTGACCTGGGCTTGTCCCACGCTGGTAACGTCGCAAAGAAGTAAGTAACTGAGGAAGCGGCCGGTGCCTAAGCCCGGCCGCTTCCACGAATTCTCAGTCCGAAGCCAGAACCCCTGAGCGTCGGGCTTTCTTGCGTCACTGCATTGTCATGTTTTTGTCATACGGGACCGCTAGGGTGTGCGCATGAATGATCTGGCCAACTCCACCATGACCCAAAATTCCCAACCCGTGCGGATTGACTTCAATACGCCCGAGTTGCAACGCAAGCGCCGCATGCGTGCGCTCAAGGACCGCCTGACCCGCTGGTATGTACTGGTGGGCGGGCTTGCCGTATTGGCGGCTATTACCCTGATTTTCTTCTACCTGGCCTACGTGGTGCTGCCGCTGTTCCAGGGCGCCGAGCTGACCAGCAAGAAGGCCCTGGAGCCGACCTGGCTGCAACAGGATGCCGGCAAGCCGCTGATGATCGCGCTTGAAGAGCAAAACCTGGTGGGCATGCGGGTTTCCGACAAGGGGCAGGCACTGTTCTTCGACACCAAGACCGGTGCCGAGCTGCAGCGCGTCGACCTGCCAGTGCCGGCCGGTACCCAGGTGAGCTCCATCAGCACCGATCAGCCGGGTAGCCCGCTGGTTGTGCTGGGTCTGTCCAATGGTCAGGCGTTGGTGTTCCACCACACCTACAAGATCACCTACCCGGACAACAAGAAGACCATCACCCCAGGCATCGACTACCCCTACGGCAAGGACGCGTTCGTGCTTGACGACCAGGGCCGCCCTCTGGAGCACGTGAGCGTCAACGTCAACGGCGAAACCCTGCTGCTGGCAGGTTCCACCGGTTCGCACCTGCAGGTCACCCAGCTGACCCGCGAAGAGAACATGATGACCGGCGAGGTCACCAGCGAGCAGAACCGTATCGACCTGCCGCAGATGACCGAACCGGTCAAGGCCATCTACGTCGACCCGCGCCAGCAATGGCTGTACGTGGTCAACGGCCGTGCCACCGCCGACGTCTTCAGCCTGCGCGACAAAAGCCTCAACGGCCGCTACAAGCTGCTGGAAGATGGCAATGCCGAGATCACGGCCAGTGGCCAGTTGGTGGGCGGTATCTCGCTGATCTTCGGTGACTCCAAAGGTGGCTTGAACCAGTGGTTCATGGCCCGCGATCCCGATGGCGAGTCGCGCTTCAAGTTGATCCGCAGCTTCCAGATGGGCACTGCGCCGATCGTCCAGATCGATGCCGAAGAGCGCCGCAAGGGCTTCATCGCCCTGGACGCCGAAGGCAAGCTTGGTGTGTTCCACAGCACCGCGCACCGCACCCTGCTGGTCGAGCCGGCTGCAGAAGGCGCTGGCATCCTGGCCCTGTCGCCGCGTGCCAACCGCATCATCATCGAGGAAGGCGGCAAGCTGCTGCCGCTGAGCCTGAAGAACCCGCACCCGGAAGTCTCCTTCAGCGCGCTGTGGGGCAAGGTCTGGTACGAGAACTATGACGAGCCCAAGTATGTCTGGCAGTCGACTGCGTCGAACACCGACTTCGAGCCCAAGCTGAGCCTGTCGCCGCTGACCTTCGGTACCCTGAAGGCTGCGTTCTACGCGATGATCCTGGCCGCCCCGCTGGCCATTGCCGCCGCCATCTACACCGCCTACTTCATGGCCCCTGGCATGCGCCGCAAGGTCAAGCCGGTGATCGAGCTGATGGAAGCGATGCCGACGGTGATCCTCGGCTTCTTCGCCGGCCTGTTCCTCGCGCCGTACCTCGAAGGCCACTTGCCGGGTGTGTTCAGCCTGTTCGTACTGATGCCGTTCGGCATCCTGCTGGCCGGTTTCGTCTGGAGCCGCCTGCCGGAGTCGATCCGCCTGCGCGTGCCGGATGGTTGGGAAGCGGCGATCCTGATCCCCGTGATTCTGTTCACCGGCTGGTTCGCCCTGACCATGAGCCCTTACCTGGAGACCTGGTTCTTCGGCGGCGACATGCGCCTGTGGATCACCAACGACCTGGGCATCACCTACGACCAGCGCAACGCCCTGGTAGTCGGCATCGCCATGGGCTTCGCGGTCATCCCGAACATCTACTCGATTGCCGAAGACGCCGTGTTCAGCGTGCCGCGCAGCCTGACCCTGGGCTCCCTGGCCCTGGGTGCGACGCCGTGGCAGACCCTGACCCGCGTGGTCATCCTCACCGCCAGCCCGGGTATCTTCTCGGCGCTGATGATCGGCATGGGCCGTGCGGTGGGCGAGACCATGATCGTGCTCATGGCCACCGGCAACACCCCGGTGATGGAGATGAACCTGTTCGAAGGCATGCGCACCCTGGCCGCCAACGTGGCGGTAGAAATGCCGGAGTCGGAAGTCGGTGGCAGCCACTATCGCGTGCTGTTCCTGGCGGCCCTCGTGCTGCTGATGTTCACCTTCATCATGAACACCTTGGCCGAGCTGATTCGCCAGCGTCTGCGCAAGAAATACTCGTCGCTTTGATAGAAAGGTAGAGATCCGTGAAAAAGGATTCCCTCAAAGGCTGGTTCAAGAGCGGCGCCCCAGGCGTCTGGATCAGCGGTGGCGCGGTTGCCATGGCGGTGATCATGACCATCGGCCTGCTGTCGGTCATCGCCGTGCGAGGCCTGGGCCACTTCTGGCCGGCCGACCTGGTCCAGGCCACCTACAAGGTGCCTGGCCAGGCTGATCACATCGTCGTCGGCGAAGTGGTGCAAAAAGAAGAAGTGCCCCGTGCACGCCTGAAGGGTGCCGGCTTGCCGGTACCTGAGCAGGGCCCGGAGTTCATGACCCGTGAGCTGATCAAGGTCGGTAACCGCGACCTCAACGGCAGCGACTTCACTTGGGTGGTGGGCGACTGGCTGGTCGATGAGCAACGCCCGGTCGACCTGATGGCGTTGGAACGCCGCGAGTGGGGCAACTTCTACGGCTACCTGGTCAGCGTCAAGGAAGAAGGCCGCGTGGTCGCCGAAGGCCCTGCTGCCTGGAACGAACTGCAGGCCCGCCTCAAGCGCGCCAACCAGCTCAATGGCGAATTGCAGCAACTCGAGAAAAAAGACATCGGCGCCATCAACCATGGCCTCGAACGCCTGCGTTTGCATAGCCGCAAGCTGGAGCTGGAGGGCAAGCTCGATGCCGCTGCCCAGGCCGACATGGACGCCGAGCGTGCCGAGCTGAACAGCCGCTACAAGGCCATCGAAGACCGCCTCAGCGGCCTGCACCAGGCCTTCTCCCGTGACAGCCTGGTGGCACGTGATGCCAACGGCCGCGAAGTGGAGATCAACCTGAGCAAGGTGGTGCACGCCATCCAGCCGAACGGCATGTCCGGGCTGACCAAGATGGGCACTTACTTCGCCAAGGTCTGGGAGTTCCTCAGCGACGACCCGCGTGAAGCCAACACCGAGGGCGGCATCTTCCCGGCCATCTTCGGTACCGTGATGATGACCCTGATCATGGCCGTGATCGTGACCCCGTTCGGCGTGCTGGCTGCAGTCTACCTGCGCGAATACGCCAAGCAGGGCCCGGTGACGCGCCTGATCCGCATCGCGGTGAACAACCTGGCGGGTGTACCGGCGATCGTCTACGGCGTGTTCGGCCTGGGCTTCTTCGTCTATGTACTGGGTGGCTCGATCGACCGGCTGTTCTTCCCCGAGTCGCTGCCGGCACCCACCCTGGGTACCCCGGGCCTGCTGTGGGCCTCGCTGACCTTGGCGCTGCTGGCGGTACCGGTGGTGATCGTGGCCACCGAAGAAGGCCTGGCGCGGATTCCACGCACCGTGCGCGAGGGCTCGCTGGCCCTGGGCGCGACCAAGGCCGAGACCCTGTGGAAAATCGTCCTGCCGATGGCCAGCCCGGCCATGATGACCGGCATGATCCTCGCCGTGGCCCGCGCCGCGGGTGAAGTGGCGCCACTGATGCTGGTGGGTGTGGTGAAGCTGGCGCCGTCGTTGCCACTGGATGGCAACTACCCGTACCTGCACCTGGACCAGAAGATCATGCACCTGGGCTTCCACATCTATGACGTCGGCTTCCAGAGCCCTAACGTCGAGGCCGCGCGCCCGCTGGTGTATGCCACCGCGCTGCTGCTGGTGCTGGTGATCGCCACCCTCAACCTCTCGGCGGTGTGGATCCGTAACCACCTGCGCGAGAAGTACAAGGCGCTGGACCACTGATCCTGATTACAAGCGTGCCGCCTGCAAGCCGGGCGGCCCTTTGAAACGAATTGATAGCGTATGGAGTTGACCATGCAGCACGAATCCCATACCCACGGCATCGACATGTCTGCCCTGGGCCGCGACAAGCAGAGCCTGCGCCTGGCCGAAGAGACCGTGGCCATCGAAGTACCGGGCCTGAGCCTGTTCTACGGCGACAAGCAAGCCTTGTTCGACGTCAGCATGAATATCCCCAAGCAGCGCGTGACCGCCTTCATCGGCCCGTCCGGCTGCGGCAAGTCGACCCTCCTGCGTACCTTCAACCGCATGAACGACCTGGTTGACGGTTGCCGCGTGGAGGGCGCCATCAACCTGTATGGCACCAATATCTACCGCAAGGGCGAGGACGTGGCCGAGCTGCGCCGCCGTGTGGGCATGGTGTTCCAGAAGCCGAACCCGTTCCCCAAGACCATCTACGAGAACGTCGTCTACGGCCTGCGCATCCAGGGTATCAACAAGAAGCGCACCCTCGACGAAGCCGTCGAATGGGCACTGAAGGGCGCCGCCCTGTGGGATGAGGTCAAAGACCGCCTGCACGATTCGGCCCTGGGCCTGTCGGGTGGCCAGCAGCAACGTCTGGTCATTGCCCGCACCATCGCCGTGGAGCCAGAAGTATTGCTGCTCGACGAACCGTGCTCGGCACTGGACCCGATCTCGACGCTGAAGGTCGAAGAGCTGATCTACGAATTGAAATCCAAGTACACCATCGTCATCGTGACCCACAACATGCAACAGGCGGCGCGCGTCTCGGACTACACCGCCTTCATGTACATGGGCAAACTGGTCGAATTCGGGGACACCGACACCCTGTTCACCAACCCGGCGAAGAAGCAGACCGAAGATTACATCACCGGTCGCTATGGCTAGTCGGTCTGCCAGCCGCAGGCCTGGGGCCAAGGGATAACACGAACGACTTGAAGCTTGCGGCTTGAGGCTTGCAGCTTTTTCGCGGAGCGAAACGATGATCAACAAAGAAAGCCTTACGCATCACATCTCCCAGCAGTTCAACGCCGAGCTCGAAGAGGTGCGCAGCCACCTCCTGGCCATGGGCGGCCTGGTCGAGAAACAGGTCAACGACGCGGTAACCGCGCTGATCGAGGCCGATTCGGGCCTGGCTCAGCAGGTGCGCGAGGTCGATGAGCAGATCAACCAGATGGAGCGCAACATCGACGAGGAGTGCGTCCGCATCCTCGCCCGCCGCCAGCCAGCGGCGTCCGACCTGCGCCTGATCATCAGCATCTCCAAGTCGGTGATCGACCTGGAACGCATCGGTGACGAGTCGACCAAAATCGCCCGCCGCGCCATCCAGCTGTGCGAAGAAGGCGAGTCGCCACGCGGCTACGTTGAGGTGCGCCACATCGGCGACCAGGTGCGCAACATGGTGCGCGACGCGCTGGACGCCTTTGCCCGCTTCGATGCCGACCTGGCGTTGTCGGTGGCGCAGTACGACAAGACCATCGACCGCGAGTACAAGACCGCACTGCGCGAGCTGGTGACCTACATGATGGAAGACCCGCGTTCGATTTCGCGGGTGCTGAGCGTCATCTGGGCCTTGCGTTCGCTGGAGCGTATCGGCGACCACGCCCGCAACATTTCCGAGCTGGTGATTTACCTGGTGCGCGGCACCGACGTCCGCCACATGGGCCTCAAGCGCATGAAGGCGGAAGTGCAGGGCACCAGCGGCGATGAGGCCGAAAGCGCTAATGTTCCGGGCCAAGCGGACGATAAATAGTATTGCTCCCGAGCCTCAACGCCCGGCTTAGGCCGGGCGTTTTCGTTTGCGGTCGAGCAGCCATCAGGCACCCGCGAACGGTGTGAAGAAGTCCCGCTCCACGCGCAGTTGTGGCAAGTAGCCATCACTTGCCGGTAGGCTAGTCGGGATTCAAGAGGAGTATCGATGAGTAAAGTCAATGTGCTGGTCGTGGATGACGCCCCGTTCATCCGCGATCTGGTCAGGAAGTGCCTGCGCAATGCCTTTCCGGGCATGGTCATCGACGATGCGGTCAACGGTCGCAAGGCCATGGCCATGTTGGGCAAGGAGCCGTTCGACCTGGTCCTGTGCGACTGGGAAATGCCCGAGATGTCGGGCCTGGAGCTGCTCAGTTGGTGCCGTCAGCAGCCCGCGTTGAAGAGCCTGCAGTTCATCATGGTGACCAGCCGTGGTGACAAGGAGAACGTGATCCAGGCCATTCAGGCCGGTGTGTCCGATTTCGTCGGCAAGCCGTTCACCAACGAGCAGTTGCTGACCAAGGTAAAGAAAGCCCTGAGCAAGATCGGCAAACTCGACAGCCTGATGGCCACTGGGCCTGCGCGGGCGAATTCGGCGTTTGCCAACGATTCGCTGAGCGCGCTGACGGGCGGCAAGCCTGAAGCCGTCAAGATCGCGGCGCCTGCTGCCGCGCCGGCCAAGCCGCTGCTCAACGCACCGGCACCGCCTGCGGCTGCACCCAGTGGCCGTGGCCAAGGCCAGTTGCGCCTGTCTAGCGGCACACAGCCGTGCGTAATCAAGGCGTTGAGCCTGAAAGAGGCGCTGCTGGTGGTGCGCCGCAGCGAAGCGCTGCCGCAGGTGCTTGAGGGCGCGGTACTGGACCTGGAGCAAGGCGAAAACGCCGAAGTCGCGCGCCTGAACGGTTACCTGCATGCCGTCGCGGCGCTGGAGCCCAAGCCAGACAGTGACTGGCTGCAGCTGACCTTCAAGTTCGTCGATCAGGATGCGCAGAAGCTCGACTACCTGTCGCGGCTGATTGCCCGCGGCACGGCGCAGAAGCACTTCACGCCCGGCGCCTGATCGACAGTCAGGCCTACGCGGTTCTTGTAGGAGCAGCCTTGTGCTGCGAAGAGGCCGGTGATAACACAGTGATATTGGCTGTTATCACCGGCCTCTTCGCAGCACAAGGCTGCTGCTACAGGGTACGTTTTCGCCATCCGACCAACTGTCATATCCCCCGCCAAACCGGCTGCTAGGCTTCGACAGATCACAACTGTCAAAAAGCCACTATCATGCCCGCCCGCCTGCTGCTGTTCTGTGCATTGCTCATGGCCTCGGCGTCGAGCCTGGGCGTGACCCTCTACCCGATTACCGATGCCAACGGTGTGGGTGCCTATACCGACCGGCCAGGCCCCGGGGCCAAGCCGATCGAGCTGCATGAATCCATGGTCGAGCGCCAGGAAAGCCAGGTGCGGCTCAACGCGATCGTGTTCCAGGGCGGCGTGAGCTTTTCTGCGCGCAATGAATCGCATGTGCCGGTGCAGGTCGAATTGCACCTGGACAAGCTGATCAACGCTCAAGGCGGCAATGCGCCGCGGATCGTGCGCAGGGTGCTGCCAGGGCGTTCAACCCAGATGCTCAGCGTGCTGCGGGGCCGCCCTGGGACGTTGCTGGGCTATCGCTCGACGCTGCTGCAGGCAATGGGCGACCCGGGGCTGCGCCCTCAGGGTTATCGGTACGCCTTCCCCTGGCTGGGCGGGCCGTTTCGGGTGACGCAGGGGCCCAACGGCCGCTTCAGCCATTTTGGCCCCAAGGGGCGCTATGCCATGGATATCGCCATGCCTGAGGGCACGACCATCATTGCGGCCCGGGAAGGGGTGGTGGTGAATGTCGAGAACAGCCAGACCGGGCGTGGCAGCAACCCGTCGGGCAATTTTGTCAGGGTCCTGCACGCCGACGGCACCATGGGCGTGTACCTGCACCTGATGCGCGGTTCGGTGGTGGTGGCTGAGGGGCAGCGGGTGAAGCAGGGGCAGATGCTGGCCAAGTCCGGCAACACCGGCAACAGCACCGGCCCGCACCTGCATTTTGTGGTGCAGCGCAACGTGGGGTTGGCGCTGGAGTCGATACCCTATCAGTTCGACAGGCCGATCAGTGGGCTGCCCGACTTTACGGCGGGCAACCCCTGAACGAGGGACCGTAAGGTCAATCCAGCTTCAGCACCTTGGCCAGGACGATCTTCGGCCCTTTCATCTTCTTGATGATGATGCGCAGGCCTTCAACCTCAAGCACTTCTTCCTCTTCAGGGACGCGCTTGAGTGTTTCATACACCAGCCCAGCCAGGGTCTCCGCCTCGATGTGGTCCAGGTCGATGCCCAGCAGGCGCTCGACCTTGAACAGCGGCGTGTCACCACGCACCAGCAGCTTGCCCGGCTGGTAGGCGAGGATGCCGCGCTCGGTCTTGCGGTGTTCATCCTGGATATCGCCGACCAGTACTTCCAGCACGTCTTCCATGGTCAGGTAGCCGATTACCTTGCCATCGGCTTCCTCGACCAGCACGAAATGCGCGCCGCCCTTGCGGAACTGCTCCAGCAACTGCGACAGCGGCATATGCCGGGAAACCCGCTCCAGCGGGCGGGCCAGGTCTTCGAGGTCGATGGTTTCTGGCAGGTGGTCGAGTTCGGCCAACTCCAGCAACAAGTCCTTGATGTGCAGCAACCCGGTGAACTCTTCGCGCTCGGCGTCGTAGACCGGGTAGCGGCTGAACTTGTGGCGGCGCAGCAGGGCCAGGATCTGCTTGAGCGGCGCGTGCGCGTCGATGCTGACCATGTCCTCGCGGGAGTTGGCCCAGTCGACCACTTCCAGCTCGCCCATTTCCACTGCCGAGGCCAGCACGCGCATGCCCTGGTCGCTCGGGTCTTGGCCACGGCTGGAGTGCAGGATCAGCTTGAGCTCTTCGCGGCTGTAGTGATGCTCGTGGTGCGGGCCAGGCTCACCTTGGCCAGCAATGCGCAGGATGGTGTTGGCGCTGGCATTGAGCAGGTAGATGGCCGGGTACATCGCCCAGTAGAACAGGTACAGCGGCACCGCGGTCCACAGCGACAGCAGCTCGGGCTTGCGGATTGCCCAGGACTTGGGCGCCAGCTCACCGACCACGATGTGCAGGTAAGAGATGACGAAGAAGGCGACGAAGAACGAAATGCCCTTGATCAGCTCTGGCGTGTCCACGCCCATGTAGGCCAGCAGCGGCTCCAGCAGGTGGGCGAACGCCGGCTCGCCGACCCAGCCTAGGCCCAGGGAGGCGAGGGTGATGCCCAGCTGGCAGGCGGACAGGTAGGCGTCGAGCTGGTTGTGCACCTTGCGCAGGATGCTGCCACGCCAGCCGTGCAGTTCGGCGATGGAATCGACGCGGGTTGAGCGCAGCTTGACCATGGCGAACTCGGCGGCAACGAAAAAGCCGTTGAGCAGCACCAGGAGCAAGGCAAAGATGATCATGCCGAAATCGGCGAATAACGAGGTGAGGCTGATACCAGGGGAAGGGTCCATGATGGAGTTTTTACGGGGTCCGTCTTTGAGGAATGGAGAAAAAAAGTGCCAGCACAGGCTGGCACAGGGGGTCCAATGTAGCGGTTGAAACCGCAAAAGCAAAGGGTGATGGTCTTGATGGGGTTGCGGCGCAGCCTTCTCAACCCTTGCCGTTGGCCAATTGTGCCGGCGCAAAGTGACAGGTAAAGGTGCTGCCGTGCCCCAGCACGCTGCTGATCTCCAGGCGCCCGCGATGGCGCAGCAGTACATGCTTGACGATCGCCAGGCCCAACCCCGTGCCCCCGGTATTGGACGCCCGGCTGGAGTCGACGCGGTAGAAGCGCTCGGTCAGCCGTGGCAAATGCTTGGCATCGATGCCGATACCCGAATCCTGCACGCTGAGGTGCGCACCCTGGGCATCGGCCCACCAGCGGATACGAATGCTGCCCTCGTCCGGGGTGTACTTGACCGCGTTGAACACCAGGTTTGAGAACGCACTGCGCAGCTCTGCCTCGCTGCCCTTGAGGCTGACGCCGGGTGCGGCTTCCAGGCTGATGCGCTGGTTACGTGGGCCGGACAGCGCCTGGGCATCGCCCTTGATCGACTGCAGCAGGGCATCGACGGGCACGGGCAGGTTGTCGGAGGGGTAGTCGGTGGCCTCCAGCTTGGCCAGCAACAGCAAGTCATTGAGCAGGGTCTGCATGCGTGAACCTTGCTGGCTCATCTGCTGCAGGGCTCGGGTCCAACGCGGGTTCACGTCCTCGACGTTGTCGAGCAAGGTTTCCAGGTAGCCGGTAATCACCGTCAGCGGCGTACGCAACTCATGGGAAACGTTGGCGACGAAGTCCTTGCGCATCTGTTCGAGCTGATGGATGCGGGTGACATCGCGCACCAGCATCAGGTGCTCGTTATTGCCGTAGCGGGTGATGTGCAGCTGCACACGCATCCGGTCATTGATCGGCGAAGGGATTTCCAGCGGTTCGACGTAGTTCTCCGCTTCGAAGTATTCCTTGAAGCGAGGGTGGCGCACCAGGTTGGTCACCTGTTGGCCGCCGTCCTGCGGGGTCTTGAAGCCCAGCAGGGTTTCGGCGGCGCGGTTCCACCATTCCAGGTTGCCGTCGCTGTCGAGCATGATCACCGCGTCGCGCAGCGCGGCGGTAGACTCCTGCACCCGGTCGATCACCGCCTGCAGGCGGCCGCGTACGCGTTGGTCGCGACGTTGCAGGTGGTAGATGCTGTCGAACACTTCGCCCCACAGGCCGTAGCCGTCTGGCGGGGCCTCGTCGGGTTGATGGTTGCGCAGCCAGTCATGCAGGCGCAGCAGCTGCTTGAGGGTCCAACCCAGGTACAGGGCCAGGCCGATGGCCAGGCTCCAGCCGTAATAACCGCTGACCAGCCCGCCGAGCAGGCAGACAGAGATCAGCAGCAGCAGGTGGCGAATCAGGGTCGCGTGCCAGTTCTGGTTCAATTGACGGTCCTTGTACAACGTCGTGCAGCCAGGCGTGCAGGCGTATCAGCTCTTGGTCGAGAAACGGTAGCCAGTGCCGCGGACGGTTTGTACCAGATTTTCGTAGGCTTCACCCAGCGCCTTGCGCAAGCGGCGGATGTGCACGTCGACGGTACGCTCCTCGACATAGACGTTGCCGCCCCAGACCTGGTCCAGCAACTGGCCACGGGTGTAGGCGCGCTCCTGGTGGGTCATGAAGAACTGCAGCAGGCGGTATTCGGTGGGGCCCATCTCGGCCGGTTTGCCGTCGATGGTCACGCGGTGGCTGATCGGGTCAAGCAGCAGGCCACCGACTTCGATCGGCGCCTCGCTGTCGCTCGGGCCGGTGCGACGCAGCACGGCTTTCAGGCGGGCGACCAGCTCGCGGGGTGAGAAGGGCTTGGTGATGTAGTCATCGGCGCCCACTTCCAGGCCTTGGATCTTGTTGTCCTCTTCACCTTTGGCGGTGAGCATGATGATCGGGATGTCCCCGGTCAGCTCGTCACGCTTCAGGCGGCGGGCCAGTTCGATGCCCGAGGTGCCCGGCAGCATCCAGTCGAGCAGGATCAGGTCAGGCTTGCGGTCGACGATGATCGCGTGGGCCTGTTGCGAGTTCTCCGCTTCCAGGCAGTCGTAGCCGGCCATTTCCAATGCAACGGCGATCATCTCGCGAATAGGCGCTTCGTCGTCGACGATCAGAATGTTCCTGCCAACCATGCTCAAAACCTCTCCTGGAAAATCGTGTCTGGCCCGCATTAGATAACGGAATTATTGCAGCTGTGTGACAGAGCATTGGCCGTTCTGGCGACATTCCATGACTGGACTAGGCTTGAAAGGGCCGCTGCGGCGGCTATCAGAACTCATTTCCCCGGAAACAATGGTGAATCCAATGACACGACATACGCTGAGCTGGATGGCCCTTCTTGCTGCGCTGGCACTCCCGGGGGTGGCCTCGGCCGACCATGCGATGGAGAAGAACGGCATGCTGGTCGACCATGCCGGCATGACGCTGTACACCTTTGACAAAGACGCTGGGGGCAAGTCGATGTGCAATGGCGATTGCGCAAAGAATTGGCCGCCGTTGATGGCTAAAGCGGGTGAAAAGGCAGAGGGTGAGTGGACGCAGATCAAGCGTGACGATGGCACGATGCAATGGGCCTATGACGGCAAGCCGCTGTACACCTTCGTCAAGGACAAGAAGGCTGGCGATACCACTGGTGACGGCATGAAAGACGTCTGGCACGTGGCCAAGCCGTGAGATAGCCGGGGCCGCTGTGCGGCCCTTCGCGGCACAAGGCCGCTCCCACATTGATCGGCGTATGGGGGACCATGTGTGGGCTTGCCAGCGATGCGGCCGGAACAAGCACCACAAGACAGTTGCTCCCACACTGATCGGCGTATGGGGGACCATGTGTGGGCTTGCCAGCGATGCGGCCGGAACAAGCACCACAAGACAGTTGCTCCCACATTGATCGGCGTATGGAGGACCCTGTGGGAGCGGCCTTGTGCCGCGATGGGCTGCAAAGCAGCCCCAGGGGAGTCAGCGCAATGCGTAATCCAGCACGACCCCAATGAACACCAGCAACCCCGCCCAGTGATTGTGCAGAAACGCCTTGAAGCACGACTCGCGGTCCAGCTTGCGCGTCGACCAGAACTCCCAGGCAAAGCACAACGCCGCCCCCAGCAGCCCCAGGTGGAACCAGCCGCCCAGCTCGAAGCGGCTTCCGGCCAACAGCAGGCAAGCCAACGACAGCAACTGCAAGGTCAGGATGATCACCCGGTCGGCCTCGCCGAACAGGATGGCCGTCGATTTCACGCCGATCTTCAGGTCATCGTCGCGGTCGACCATGGCGTAATAAGTGTCGTAGCCCACGGTCCACAGCAGGTTGGCGATGTACAGCAGCCAGGCACTGGCCGGCAGCTCACCGCCAGCAGCGGTGAACGCCATGGGGATACCCCAGGAATATGCGGCGCCCAGCACCACCTGCGGGTAATAGGTATAGCGCTTCATGAACGGGTAGCAGAACGCCAAGGCCACGGCGCCGAACGACAGCCAGACGGTCCGGCTGTTGGTGCACAGCACCAGCAGGAAACTCACCCCGACCAGGATCGCGAACAGTGCCAGCGCCTCGCGGGGCTTGACCCGGCCGCTGGCCAAGGGGCGGTCGGCGGTGCGTTTGACGTGGCCATCGACCTTGCGGTCGGCAAAGTCATTGATGCAGCAGCCTGCAGCGCGCATCAGTACCACGCCAAGGCCGAAGATCAGCACGTTGGCCAGGGTCGGCGAACCTTGCCCTGCAATCCATACAGCCGACAGGGTCGGCCACAGCAGCAGGTAAATGCCGATGGGGCGGTCCATGCGGCTGAGCTGGACAAAGTCCCAGGCGCGCGGGTGCACGCGGTTGAGCGACTTGAGCAGTTGCAGGTACATCAGCGGTTTTCCTCCTTGGCCGCTTGCCACAGGGCTGGCAGGAACACCTCGGCTACCAGCAGGTCCAGGCCGTCCCGTTCAAAGCGTGAGCGTCGGCCCCAAAGCGCATCATGGCGGGCCTCGGTCGGTAACCAGGCCTGTGGATAACTGCACACTTGCAGGGGGTGGCGAATGAACGCCTGGTCACAGAACAGCAACTCGCCCAGCGAGCGGCTGCCCAGGGTCTCGAGGTCCAGGCCACCGCGCTCCAGGGCACTGCGGCTGGCCACGCTGCGGGCGAACACCCAGGGCTGGCCGTGGCCACGCAGGTACACCTCGCGCACCCAGCCTTGCGCCCCCGGCGCGATGCCCAGGGCCAGACATTCGTCATCACGCAGTGGCTGCCAGCCTTCCAGCAGCGGGGTGACGGAGAAATGATCGTGGGACAGGCGGGTCAGGCGGCGGGTCAGCGAGCCCTCGTCGAACAGCCAGTCCAGGGTCGGCTGGTCGATCTCGGTCGCCAGCTGTGAATACGGCAGCCACGCGACAGCGGCTGCTTGCGGGGATTCGTACGACACGTCGGTATGCTTGTTACAGCCAGAGAGGCGGCGAGCTTAGCATGATTGCCCCGACTGCTTGCATACTGCTGGCAGGGCCAGTAAAAAGCCCCCAAAGATTGCGCGGCGGCCCCCTGGGGGGCCATCAGCAGCGACACAAGCCCGAGCCTGAAACGAGGAATCCGTACCGATGAAAAAATGGCAATGTATTGTCTGTGGCCTGATTTACGACGAAGCCGAAGGCTGGCCCGACGACGGCATCGCCCCCGGCACCCGCTGGGAAGACGTGCCTGCAGACTGGCTGTGCCCCGACTGCGGCGTCGGCAAGAGCGACTTCGAAATGATCGCCATCGGCTGATCATCCCCTGTTCCCACCCTGAGGTAAGCACGACATGACGTCCCCCGTAGTCATCATCGGTACTGGCCTGGCCGGCTACAACCTGGCCCGTGAATTTCGCAAGCTCGATGGCGAGACGCCGCTGCTGTTGATTACCGCCGACGATGGTCGTTCCTACTCCAAGCCCATGCTCTCCACGGGTTTTGCCAAGCTCAAGGATGCCGATGGGTTGTGCATGGCCGAGCCAGGCGCGATGGCCGAGCAGCTCAAGGCCGAAATCCGCACCCACACCCGTATCAGCGGCATCGACCCCGGCCACAAGCGCCTGTGGATCGGCGAAGAGGCCGTGGCCTATCGCGACCTGGTGCTGGCCTGGGGCGCCCAGACCGTGCAGGTGCCGATCGAGGGCGACGCTGGCGGGCAGGTATTCCCGATCAACGACCTGGAGGACTACGCACGCTTTCGCGCCGCCGCTGCCGGCAAGCAGCGCGTGTTGATTCTGGGCGCCGGCCTGATTGGCTGCGAATTCGCCAATGACATGAGCCTGGGCGGGTTCCAGGTCGAGGTGGTGGCCCCGTGCGAGCAGGTGATGCCGACCCTGTTGCACCCAGCCGCCGCCGCTGCCGTGCAGGCCGGGCTTGAAGGCCTTGGCGTGCGCTTCCACCTGGGCCCGGTGCTGACGCGCCTGCAGCAGGTTGCGCAGGGCCTTGAGGCGCACCTGTCCGACGGCAGCGTGATCGCCTGCGACCTGGTGGTTTCAGCCATCGGCTTGCGCCCCCGTACTGATCTTGCCGCCGCTGCTGGCCTGCAGACTAATCGCGGCGTGGTGGTGGACCGGCAGTTGCGCACGTCCCACGCCAATATCTTCGCCCTGGGCGACTGCGCCGAGGTGGACGGCATCAACCTGCTCTATGTGATGCCGCTGATGAGCTGTGCCCGCGCCTTGGCGCAAACCCTGGTCGGCAACCCCACGGCCGTCAGTTACGGGGCGATGCCGATCACCGTGAAGACCCCCGCATGCCCGCTGGTGGTCTCGCCGCCCCCGCAAGGGCACGACGGCAACTGGCAGGTGGAAGGGCAGGGCAGCGACCTCAAGGTGCTCTGCCACGATGCCGACGGCAAGCTGCTGGGCTATGCCCTGACCGGTGCGGCCGTGATGGAAAAGCTGGCCCTGAATCGTCAGCTACCCCCGGTAATGGCGTAAATAGCGGGCGTTCTGTCGGGTTTATCCTGTTGTTGCTCACACAATGGCCGCCCAGATACTGGCGCGGCCTCGGTGAGCGTGCCATTCTCACTCCCGTCTGCCGCAGATTAGAGCCTGCGGTGCCTTGAGCGCTGCTCCCAGAGGCAGCACGGCATAACAACAAAAAATCCCGTCAAAGAGGCTTCACTATGCGCAAACCAGAACTCGCCGCTGTCATCGCCGAAAAGGCCGATCTGACCAAGGAAAAGGCCAACGTGGTGCTGAATGCGATCCTCGACAGCATTACCGGTGCGCTGGACAAGGACACCGTGACCCTGGTCGGTTTCGGCACCTTTGAAAAACGTCACCGTGGTGCGCGTACCGGCAAGAACCCCCAGACCGGCGAGCCGGTGAAGATCAAGGCCAGCAACACCGTAGCCTTCAAGCCAGGCAAGAACCTGCGTGACAGCGTCAACGCACCGGCCAAGCCAGCCAAGAAAGGCAAGTGATCGAATCCTGACATCCCCAGTGTCGGTTCAGCGGGCGCCCAAGGGCGCCCGTTGTGCTTTCTGTAGGGATATGTTGCGAACTTGCATAAATAGTTCTGGAAGAGGATAAACTGCGCGACTCAGTCATTTTTTATTCGAGGCGCGTTGATGAAGTTCCGCTTTCTTCTCTGGGCCATGGGGCTGTTGATGGCCAGGGCCAGCCGTAACAACCCGGCGTTCAAGCAGCAGCTCAAGGACAAGGATCTGGTATTCCAGATGCAGACCCTGGACGGCAAAATCGCCCGGCACTTCATCGTCAGCGACGAGCGCATCAGCAGCAAAGGTGGCGTGCACCCGCAGCCGGCGTTCGCCATTGCGTTCAAAGATGCCGCTTACGGGTTCGCCACGCTGCAGGCAAGCAACAAGCAGTTGGCCTTCATGCAGGGGATTCAGGACAAGCACATCCAGATCAAGGGCAATCCGGCGTTGGTGATGTGGTTCCAGGGCTTGATGAAGTACCTCAAGCCGAAGAAAAAGCGCTAAGCCTGGCCCTGTAGGAGCAGCCTTGTGCTGCGAAGAGGCCGGTGACTGCAGCGAAGATTCACTGTGTTGTCACCGGCCTCTTCGCAGCGCAAGGCTGCTCCTACAACGGGTGCGCATTACGCCCCAAGCTATTAGTGCGGGGCGTGAAACTGCGATGCCAGTTCCCGCAGCAGGGTTTCGGCTTCCAGCACCTTGTTCACCACATCCTCGGCTTTCTCCCGAGTCACCCCCAACCGCTCCAGCAGTTCATCGGGTACCTCTTCCTGAGGCCCCGAGCCAATACCGCGCGAACGCAGCAGGCGCGTCGCCAGGCACACCAGGTTGGGGAACGCCGCATAGTCGCCGTCATAAGACGGGTCGTGCTGGAAGCGCAGCGCCGTCGAGAGCTCTTCTGGCATGTCCCACAGCTTCATCAACCACGCGCCGATCTGTTCGCGGTTGATGCCCAGCAGGTGCTGTTCCACATAGGTGTGGCACAGGTGCGGGTTGACCTCCAGGTGCCGGCAGATCAGTGAGAAGTGCGGCGGGAACACGTGCGCCAGCAGCAGATAGCCAAAGTTGTGCAGCAGCCCGGCCAGGTACGTCAAGCCGGCTTCCGGGCGCTCTGCCCGGGGCATGGCGCGGGTCAGGCCTTCGATGATGGCTGCGGTGTAGATCGACTGCTGCCAATACGGAGTGGCCTGCTGCGGGTGGTCCTTGGGCAGGCTCAGGGTCTTGCCCAGGGCCAGCCCCAAGGCCAGGTTGATGACCAGGTCGAAGCCCAGCACGCGCACGATGGCGTCTTCCACTGAACGGATCTTGCCTGGCGAGGCGTAGTAGGGCGATGCGGCCCAGCTGACCACCTGCGCAGCCAGCGCAGGGTCGGTCTCGACCACGCCGGTGATGTCATCGATGCTGGCGTTGGGGTCTACCCGCAGCTTGATGATCTTCTGCGCCGTGTCGGCCAATGGCGGGATTTCGATGGTTTCTTCCAGGCGTTTCTGGATACGTCGCGCGGTAAAGGCCTGGACCGCTTGGGTGATTTCGTGGGAGTCGTCATCAGGCCGGTCGAGGTTCGGGCTGATGGCCTTCACCTCCTGGCCAAAGCTGCTGGCGCTGGCCTTGGCGAGCATGCGCTTGAAGTCCGCGCGGTCGATTTCCAGCAACAGGCCAGCTTCGCCGGACTGAATCAGCACCGTCTCGCAGTCGAGCAGGCTTTTTTCGTACTGGCACGGCGAGCTGGTCAACGCCGGAATGCCCGGCAGGCGCTTGAGGTGGTGCTTGTCGAGCATCTGCTTGAGCCGGGGGACCGATACGGCGGTCAGCTTGCGGCCGGTCAGCTCGGTCAGGCGATTGAGGTCAAGCAGCTGGCTCTGCGGGAACAACACCATCAAGGCGCCGACTTCGTCGTCGAGGAGCACCGCCTGCACCCGCGAGGCGGCAGGCAATTGCGCATGCTCGAGCACTTCGCGGTAGGTGACGCCAACCTTATCGAGCAGCAGCCGGATAACAGAGGGCGCGTGTGGGGTTGCGGTGTCCAGGGCAACTTCAGTCATGGTCCGTATCCACTAATTCTTTTAAACGCGAAGTATAACCAGTCCCGCCGCAAATCTGGATCCATTGTGGGACTGGCGTCACACTTGGCCGTATTGCTGGCCGTGCCGCAGCCAGCGGTCAAGCAACGGGCTGACATGGTCCGGCCACCGCGCGATCAGCGCTTGGGCGGCATCACGTACGGCCGGCAGCAGGTCGGCATCACGCATCAGGTCAGCAACCTTGAACTGTAGCAGGCCGGTCTGGCGTGTTCCCAGCATCTCGCCGGGGCCGCGCAGTTCCAGGTCTTTTTCGGCGATGATGAAGCCATCGTTGGTTTCACGCATGATCCCCAGGCGTTCGCGGCCGATCTGCGACAGTGGCGGGTGATACAGCAACACGCAGTGGCTCACCGCGCTGCCCCGGCCAACCCGGCCACGCAGCTGGTGCAGTTGGGCCAGGCCCAGGCGTTCGGGGTTCTCGATGATCATCAGGCTGGCATTGGGCACGTCCACCCCCACCTCGATGACCGTGGTCGCCACCAGCAGTTGCAGCTCACCGGCCTTGAACTGGGCCATGATCTCGGCCTTTTCCGCAGGCTTCATGCGCCCGTGGATAAGGCCGACGCGTAGCTCGCCCAAGGCGCTGCCAAGCTCTTCATAGGTGCTCTCGGCCGCCTGGCAGGTCAGCTCTTCGGATTCTTCGATCAGGGTGCACACCCAATAGGCCTGACGCCCCTCGGCACAGGCGGCGCGTACCCGCTCGACCACCTCGAAGCGGCGGCTGTCGGCCACCAGCACGGTGTTCACCGGCGTACGCCCGGGTGGCAGCTCGTCGAGGACCGAGGTGTCGAGGTCGGCGTAGGCGCTCATCGCCAAGGTCCGAGGGATCGGCGTCGCAGTCATGATCAGCTGGTGCGGGCACAGCTCGCCGGCCACGCCTTTTTTGCGCAGGGCCAGGCGTTGCTGCACACCGAACCGGTGTTGTTCATCGATGATCGCCAGGGCCAGGTGCTTGAATTTGACCTCTTCCTGGAACAGCGCATGGGTGCCCACCACCATCGGTGCACCGTTGGCGATTTGCTCCAGCGAGCTGGCCCGGGCCTTGCCCTTGAGCTTGCCGGCCAGCCATGCCACCTCGATGCCCAGCGGTTCGAGCCAGCGCTTGAAGGTAATGAAGTGCTGTTCGGCGAGGATCTCGGTGGGGGCCATCAACGCCACCTGGTAACCAGCCTCCAGCGCTTGCAGTGCCGCCAGTGCGGCGACCACCGTTTTACCGGCCCCGACATCGCCCTGTACCAGGCGCATCATGGGCTCGGCCTGGGCCAGGTCGTAGGCAATTTCGTTGGCCACCCGTTGCTGGGCGCCGGTCGGCTTGAAGCCCAGGTTGGCCAGGTACTGCGCCGGTAACCGGCTGGCCTTGGGCAGTACTGGGGCACGCAGGCTGCGCAGGCTCTCGCGCAGGCGTTGCTGCGACAGCTGGTGGGTCAGCAGCTCTTCGAAGGCCAGGCGGTGTTGAGCCCAATGCTGGCCTTCGGCAAGTTCGTCGAGGTCGGCATCGGCCGGCGGGTTGTGCAGGTAGCGGATGGCATCGTCCAGCGGCGCCAATTGGTAGTCCCGGGCCAGCTCATCGGGCAGCCAGTCTGGCAGGCTGCGCGGGCCAAGCATGCCAAGGCTCTGCTGGCAAAGCAGGCGCAGGCGTTGCTGGGTGAGGCCTTCGGTGGACGGGTAGATCGGCGTCAGGGTCTGTTCCACCGGGGGCGGTGGCTCGTCGCCGTTGAGCGCCCGGTACTCCGGGTGGTAGATCTCCAGGCCAGAGGCGCCGGGGCGTGCTTCGCCATAGCAGCGCAGGTGCGTGCCGCGTTTCAGGCCTTCTTTTTGCGCATTGCTGAAGTGATAGAAGCGCAGGCTCAATACGCCGCTGCCGTCACCCAGGCGCACCACGAGGCTGCGGCGCTTGCCCATGGTGACGTCCGCACCGCTTACTACACCTTCGATTACGGCATCCTGCCCCGGGCGCAGCTCGCCAATGGGCACCACACGGGTGCGGTCCTGGTAGCGCAGGGGCAGGTGGAACAGTATGTCCTGCAGGTTCTCCAGGCCAACCTTGGCGAGTTTTTCCGCCATGGCATCGCCCACCCCTTTGAGCACCGTGACCGGGACCTTCGACAGCTCACTCATGACTCAGGCCGACTGTTCCACAGGGGGTTTGGCGACCGAGCAGAGGCGGATCGAGTCAGCGAGGATCTCGATGGCCTTGGGCCGCGGGAAGCTGGCACGCCAGGCGATGGCCACGGTGCGGAACGGTGCTGGCGCAGTCAGCGGGCGCACTTCGATGATGCCTGGCGCGTAATGGTGGCTATGCACGGCCGACAGCGGCAGGATCGAGACGCCAAGGCCCGAGGCAACCATGTGCCGAATGGTTTCCAGGGAGCTGGATTCCACCGTGGTGTGCCGGGAGCCTTCGCCGCCTTTGTTCAATGTCGGGCAGGCTTCCAGGACCTGGTCGCGGAAGCAGTGGCCTTCACCGAGCAGCAGCAGGCTCTTGTCGTTGAGCATGGCGGTGTCGATGGTCTTTTTGGCCGTCCATGGGTGGTCGGCAGGCATCAAGGCGCAGAATGGCTCATCGTACAGCGGCAGGGTCAGCACGTCGGCTTCGTTGAACGGCAGGGCGATGATCACTGCGTCGAGTTCGCCGTTGCGCAGTTTTTCGCGCAGTACGTGGGTGAAGTTCTCTTCGATGTACAGCGGCATCTGCGGCGCCACACGGTGCAGCTGCGGGATCAGGTGCGGGAACAGATAAGGGCCAACCGTATAGATGGCACCGACCTTGAGCGGGGCAGTCAGCTGGTTTTTGCCGGCCTGGGCCAGCTCACGAATGCCTTGGGCCTGTTCCAGTACCTTCTGCGCCTGGGCGACGATGCTTTCACCGACCGGGGTCAGGCGAACTGCGCTCTTGCTGCGCTCGAAGATCAGCACGCCAAGCTCGTCCTCGAGCTTCTTCACACCGACCGACAGGGTCGGTTGGCTCACGTGGCAACGTTCGGCCGCGTGGCCGAAATGTTGTTCCTGGGCGAGTGTGACGATGTAGCGTAATTCTGTGAGGGTCATAACGTGCGTCCATGAAGTTGCGAGCCCAGCATAGCGGCTGCAATCGATAGACGCACGTTATCAGACTTGCCGATTTGTGACAGAAACAAAAGTCTCAGCGGCGGTCCAGCGAGTAGACGAACGGCGCCACGACTTCGATCGTGCCGTTGTTCAACAACTCGGGTGGCGGCTTGGGTACCGTGCCGGCACGACGGATCATTTCCAGGGTCGCCCGGTCCAGCGCCGCGCTGCCCGAACCACCGGCCATGGCGTACGACACCACCTTGCCTTCGGCATCGACCACGAAACGCAGGCGGTTGATGCCCTGCAGGCCGCGACGACGCGCGTCTTCCGGGTAACGCTTGTACTTGGCCAAGTGGCGCAGCAGGTCACTCTGCCAGGTAGGCAGGGCGTTGCTGTTGGACGCAATGCTCGGTGCCGGTGCCGCGGACTTCTGCGGCGGCGTGTTGCTTGGCGGTGCGTCTACCACGCTTTCGGTCGGCGGCGCTTCCTTCGGCGGCTCAGGCTTTTTCTCGGGCTTGGGCGGCTGGGGCTTGGCCTTCGGCTTGGGCGGCTTGGCGATGGCGATCTTGGGTTTAGGGGCTTCCACCAGCTTGGGCAACGGCAGTTCTTCAACCGGTGCCGGCGGCTGTGGGACGGCTTTTGGAGGAGGTGGTGGCGCAGGCTCCGGCAACGGTGCCAGCTCGACCATCATGGCTGCCGGCGGCAGCTCGATGGCCTGAGGCACCGACCAATTGAGCGTGAGCAGCACAGCGACGGCATGGACACCCAGCACAAGTGCCAGGCTGCCGCTGTAACGCGCCAGGTTGTGCCGCGTCTTCGTCATTTCTTGGCTGCCGTCTCGAGACCTACCAGACCGACTTTCAAATAGCCGGCCGCGCGCATGTTGTTCATCACTTCCATCAGGTCACCGTAATCCACGCCCTTGTCGGCCTGGAAGAAGATGGTGGTTTCCTTGTCGCCCTTGGTCTTGGCATCGAGCATCGGGCCAAGCTGGTCGGGGGCAGGGACCTGATCGTCGCCGACATACAGCTTCTGGTCGGCCTTGACGCTGACGAACACCGGTTTCTCGGGCCTCGGCGCTGGCTTGGCGGTCGAGGCCGGCAGGTCGACTTTGATGTCGACCGTGGCCAGGGGCGCCGCCACCATGAAGATGATCAGCAGTACCAGCATCACGTCGATAAACGGCGTAACGTTGATTTCGTGGTTTTCGGCGAGGTCGTCGCCACCTTCGTTGAGATGCAGGCCCATGGCTTACCCCACTTTCACCATGTGCGGGGCGGCGCGCTCGCTGCCTTGGTGGTCCAGGTCACGGCTGACCAGCAGCAGCACCTGGGCAGAAGCGTCAGACACCTGAGCCTTGTAGCCGGCAATGGAGCGGGCGAAGACGTTGTAGATGACCACTGCCGGAATTGCTGCAACCAGGCCCAAGGCGGTTGCCAGCAGGGCTTCGGCGATGCCTGGGGCAACCACTGCCAGGTTGGTGGTTTGGGTCTTGGCGATGCCGATGAAGCTGTTCATGATGCCCCACACGGTGCCGAACAGGCCGACGAAAGGTGCGGTCGAACCAATGGTGGCGAGCACGCCGGTGCCGCTGCTCATGTTGCGGCCGCTGGCGGCTACCAGGCGCTCAAGGCGGAAGGCGACGCGCTCCTTGATGCCCTCTTTTTCACGTGCATTGGTCGACAGGCGCATCTCTTCGAGCGCATCGTGGACCAAGGTGTGAGCCAAGGTGCCTTCCTTGTTCGAGACGTCGCTGGCTTCCTTGAGGCTGGCGGATTTCTTCAGCTGGGCGATCTCGCCGCGCAGACGACGCTTGGCGCCCATCAGCTCGAAGCCCTTGGCAATCCAGATGGTCCACGTGATGATCGAGGCGATGGCCAGGCCGATCATGACGATCTTCACCACGATGTCGGCGTTTTTGTACATGCCCCATGGGGACAGGTCGTGCGCCATGCCCAGGGACGTATCTTCGACCAGTGCTTCGACGCTTGGGTCTACAGCGGCTGGCGCATCGGCCGGGGCGTTGGCGACAGGTGCCGAGCCGTCTGCAGCTGGGGCAGCAGCGGTGTTAGCTGGGGCAGTAGCGGCAGCCGGGGTGCTGGCGTTGGCTGTTGGCTCATCGGCCATGGCCACTGGGGCCAGCACCAGGCTGAACATCAGCGCGGCAATGGCACGCCAGGCGCGCGACGGGGTTGGCGAAGCGGAGGGTTGAGTACGTGTCATGCTGGCCGGACCTGATGAAGAAAAAGAGTGAACGTTCTCCAAGGCCTCGAGATAGGCCGAGAACAGATAGGGGCGCCATTATTGCAAGTAATTCTTGTTAACAAAAGTAATCTTGTTGCTTTTTTCACCTAAGGTCTAGCCACTCATCGTGTAGCGTGGCGGGTTTGATCAACTGGTCTAGGGAGTTTTGAGATGTCAGACCTTTCAGCAATGGTCGTAGGTTGTGGTGATGTGGGCGGCCGTCTGGCCCAGCAATTGCTGGCCCGCGGCTGGCAGGTGAGTGGCCTGCGCCGCGCGGTCGAGCACCTGCCAGCGGGTGTTGTGCCGGTGGCTGCCGACTTGGCCGAACCCACCATCCCGCCAGCGTGGCCACAGCGAGCGCCGGACTACCTGGTGTACTGCGTGGCGGCCAGCCAGCACGACGAGGCGGGGTATCAGTCGGCCTATGTCGACGGGTTGCGGCATGTGCTGGCCTGGCTTGCCGAACGTGGTCAGCACCCGCGTCGCTTGCTGTTTGTGTCCAGCAGCAGCGTGTTTGCGCAAAAAGACGGCGAGTGGGTCGACGAGACGGCTGCCACCGAGCCGGAAGGGTATTCTGGCCGGATCATGCTCGACGCCGAGCGCTTGGCGCTGGCCAGTGGTATCCCGGCAAGCGTGGTGCGCTTGACCGGCATCTACGGGCCGGGCCGTGAATGGCTACTGAGCCAGGTGCGTCAGGGCTACCGTGTGGCTGAAGAGCCGCCGCTGTATGGCAACCGTATTCATGCCGAAGACGCCGCAAGCTTGCTGGCTTACCTGCTGCAGTCCGATGCCGACGGCGTGGCGCTGGATGACTGCTATATAGGTGTCGATGACGACCCGGCGCCGCTGGCCGATGTGGTGGGCTGGTTGCGTGGGTACCTGGGCGTTACCGAGTGGTCGGATGAGCAGCGGGTGCGCCGTACGGGCAGCAAGCGCTGCAGCAATGCCCGTGTGCGGGCGTTGGGCTGGGTGCCAGAGTACCCCAGTTACAAAGAAGGGTATGCGGCGATTCTGCAGGGTAAGGGGTGAGTCTACCGGCCTCTTCGCGGGTAAACCCGCTCCCACAGGGTGAGCGCTGATTTTGTTGTCAGCGGGTAGCTGTGGGAGCGGGGTTACCCGCGAAAGGGCCGGCGTGACGGGTAGAGATCCTGGCAGGCCTCAGTCCTTCTCCAGCACCCATTGCCGAGCACCGGCCGCCAATACCGGCATTTCATCCGGCTTCGCGCGGTTAACGGCCTGGAAAATCTCCAGCGTGTCGCCATCACGCTTGATGATAAACGGCGCGCCGCGCTGTTTGCGCTCTAGCCACAGGCTGTCGTTGCTACCGCCCATGGTCGCGCAATCGCCGGCCAGGCACAGGGCAAAACGGTCCGGGCCAGGCAGGCCACTGACGTTGCCGGTGTCGCTGAAGCGAACGGCGGTGCCTTTGCCCTGGCCGTCGATGATTTTCCATTCACCGCCCAGGTAGGCCTGGTACAGCGCCTTCTCGAAGCTGCCACCCAGCGGTGCATTGCCGGGTTGCTTGACGCGCACGAAGGTTTGTTCGGTACCGGACTGCGCGGTGGTTTTCAGCTCGTCGCCATCCAGCGCCAGCTGCTCGGTCTGGCCGTCCTGGAAGCTGGCCAGCCATTGCTTCTCGTTGGCGCTCAACTGGCCGTCGGCCGCCTCGAAGCCATTGCTGAAGCTGGCCTGTTGGTGAGCCACGTCGAGTTTCCACTCGAACACAGGGCCGTGCTCATTCAGTGCCTGACGCAGGCTGCCACTTTTGACGGCGGCTTTGATGGCGTCCTGGTTGATCCAGGTGCCGTTGAAGTCTTCGGGTTTATGGCTGGCGCAACCGCTCAGAAGCAGGGCTGCCAGCGCGAGGGGCAGTGCTTGACGCATGGTGGGTAACCTTGGGGAGAGAAGGTGACGGGCAGGGCGCCCGTCACCAGGGGCATCACTCGATGACCAGGATCGCGTCCATCTCGACCTGGGAGCCTTTTGGCAGCGCGGCAACGCCAATGGCGGCGCGGGCTGGGTAAGGCTGCTCGAAGTAACGGCCCATCACTTCGTTGACCTTGGCGAAGTGGCTCAGGTCGGTGAGGAAGATGTTCAGCTTGACGATGTCCTTGAACGAGCCACCCGCGGCTTCAGCCACAGCCTTGAGGTTCTCGAAGACCTGCACGGTCTGGGCCTCGAAGCCTTCGACCAGTTCCATGGTCTTGGGGTCCAGTGGGATCTGGCCCGACATGTACACGGTGTTGCCGGCCTTGATTGCCTGGGAGTAGGTACCGATGGCGGCAGGGGCCTTGTCGCTGTTGATGACGGACTTGCTCATGATGACTCCTTGCGGTTGGCGGACTACGTACGCATGCGGGTGATGCGGACCACACCGGTCAAGGTACGCAGCTTCTTGATCACTCGTGCCAGGTGCACGCGGTCGTGCACGCTGACCACCAGTTGGACCACGCTGATACGGCCGTCGCGTTCGTCCATGCTGATCTTCTCGATGTTGCCGTCGGCGGCATTGACGCTGCTGGCCAGCAGCGCAATCAGGCCGCGCTGGTGCTCCAGCTCAACACGCAGCTCGACATTGAATTCGCCAGCGATGTCCTTGGCCCAGGAGAGCTGCACGCACTTCTCTGGGTTGTGGCGAATTTCACTGATGTTGCGGCAGTTCTCCAGGTGCACGACCATGCCTTTGCCCGCCGACAGGTGGCCGACGATCGGGTCACCGGGGATCGGCGTGCAGCATTTGGCGTAGCTGAGCACCAGGCCTTCGGTACCGCGAATGGCCAGCGGGCCTTCCGGCGTCGGCAGCTGTTCGCCTTCGGCCGACAGCAGGCGCCGCGCGACCACATAGGCCATGCGGTTGCCCAGGCCGATGTCTTCGAGCAGGTCCTCGATAAGCTCCAGGCGGTACTCGGCGAGAATCGCCTGAATGCGCTCCTGCGGGATCTTTTCGAGGCTGCTGTCGAAGCCGGTCAGCACCTTGTTCAGCAGGCGTTCGCCGAGGCTGATGGACTCGGAGCGGCGCTGTTGCTTGAGGGCGTGGCGAATGTGCGTGCGTGCCTTGCCGGTGACCACGAAGTTGAGCCAGGCCGGGTTCGGCCGGGCGCCCGGCGCGCTGACGATCTCTACCGTCGAACCGCTTTGCAGGGGCTCAGACAGGGGCGCCAGGCGGCGGTTGATGCGGCAGGCGATGCAACTGTTGCCCACGTCGGTGTGCACCGCATAGGCGAAGTCGACGGCCGTGGAGCCTTTCGGCAGCTCCATGATCCGGCCCTTGGGCGTAAAGACATAGACCTCGTCCGGGAACAGGTCGATCTTCACGCTCTCGATGAATTCCAGCGAGTTGCCCGCGCGCTGTTGCAGTTCGAGGATGCCCTTGACCCACTGGCGGGCCCGCGCGTGGCTGCCTTTTGGCTGTTCGTCGTCGTTGGACTTGTACAGCCAGTGGGCGGCGATGCCGTTGTTGGCCATCTCTTCCATCTCGCGGGTGCGGATCTGGATTTCGATGGGCACGCCGTGCATGCCGAACAGCGTAGTGTGCAACGACTGATAGCCGTTGGCCTTGGGGATCGCGATGTAGTCCTTGAAGCGACCGGGCAGCGGCTTGTACAGGTTGTGCACGGCGCCGAGCACGCGGTAGCAGGTGTCGACCTTGTCGACGATGATGCGGAAAGCATACACGTCCATGATCTCGTTGAAGGCGCGGCGCTTGCCGCGCATCTTCTTGTAGATGCCATAGAGGTGTTTCTGCCGGCCGCTGACCTCGCCCTGGATGCCGTCGGCAGCCAGGCAGTTGGCCAGCGATTGTTCGATTTTAGCGACGATCTCTTTGCGGTTGCCGCGGGCACTCTTGACCGCCCGGTGAATCAGCGACGAACGCATTGGGTGCATGGCCTTGAAGCCAAGGTCTTCGAATTCGACGCGCACGGTGTGCATGCCCAGCCGGTTGGCGATGGGGGCGTAGATTTCGAGGGTTTCCTTGGCAATGCGCCGGCGTTTTTCACCGGACAGCACTTCCAGCGTGCGCATGTTGTGCAGGCGGTCGGCCAGCTTGACCAGGATCACGCGGATATCGCGCGCCATGGCCATGGCCATTTTCTGGAAGTTCTCGGCCTGCGCCTCGGCCTTGGTCTCGAAGTTCATCTGGGTCAGCTTGCTGACCCCATCGACCAGTTCGGCAACCGTCTCGCCAAATTGCTGGCAGAGGGCTTCCTTGGCGATGCCGGTGTCTTCGATCACATCGTGCAGCATGGCGGCCATCAGGCTCTGATGGTCCATGTGCATGTCGGCGAGGATGCTGGCCACGGCCAGCGGGTGGGTCACGTAGGGCTCGCCGCTGCGGCGGCGCTGCCCGTCGTGGGCCTGCTCGGCGTAGAAATAGGCGCGCCGAACCAGGTTGACCTGTTCGGGGCCCAGGTAGGTCGACAGCCGTTCGGCTAAGGCTTCTATACCCGGCATGGGTTCACCTCTTGCAGAGGAAGAGGGCCTTGTGCCGCGCGACGTCGACCTGGCATCAATCAGACAGCCTCGTTGGACTCGTCCTCGAACGCGGCGAAGACCGGATCCTCGGTGACGATCTCTTCAGCAGCGATGAACTCGTTGGTGACGATGCCTTCGGCGATTTCACGCAGGGCAACAACGGTCGGCTTGTCGTTTTCCCACGCGACGCGTGGCTCTTTGCCGCCGGTCGCCAGCTGACGGGCGCGCTTGGTCGAGAGCATGACCAGCTCAAAGCGGTTATCCACGTGTTCCAGGCAGTCTTCAACAGTTACGCGGGCCATGGTCTTCCTCAGTAGCAATTGCGGTGGGCGTGCAGCCCAATATGGGCAGGCGGACTCGATAGTATAAAAATTCACCAGCCAATAGGGAAGCGCTGTTTTGCCACGCGCGGATCAGGCCAGCCCCTGTGGGGGCGGGTTTAGCCGCGAAAGGGCCGCAACAGACACCCTCCTCTTGTATCTCACAACATCGCGTCGCGCAACCGCGGGGTCAATTCCTCGAACAATGTCTGCACCGAGCGCAACGCCCGGCAATCGGGCCGGGTCAGCAGCCACAGTTGGGTGTCGCAACCGGGCAGCGGGCCACTCAGCGCATCGACGCCAGGCAAGGCATGCACCATGTAGTCGGGCAGCGCCGCCACGCCCAGCCCGGTGCTGACCAGTTGCGCAATGGTCGACATGCCGCTGCACTGGTAGCGCGGGCTCAACCCAGGGTATTGCTGGTTGCGCCAGACCACGGTCGGGTGGTCCTGCATCGAGTCGTCCGGGGCAATCCACGGCACGCTGCTGGCCGACTCGGTCAGCCGCTCGCGCCACTGCGGCTGGCCGCAGATCACGTAGGAGGTCGAACCCAGGCAGCGGCCTACCAGGTGTTCGGGCGGCGTATTGGTCAGGCGCAGGGCGATGTCGGCATCGCGCCGGCTGAGGTTGGCGAAGGTGTTGGAGGTGCCCATTTCCAGCGACAACGCCGGGTAATTGGGCATGAAGTCGGCCAATGCCGGCAGCAGCAGGCTGTGCATTACCGCCTCGGTGCAGGTCAGCCGCACCGTGCCACTGACCACCTGTTCGCCGCTGGTCATGGCGATGCGCGCGGCTTCCAGGGCCTGTTCGGCGCGCTCGGCTTGCTCGGCCAGGGCCTGGGCGGTGTCGGTGGGCAGGTAGCCTTTACGGCTTTTGACGAACAGCGCGGTGCCCAGTGCCGACTCGAGGCGACGGATCGAGCGGAACACCGTCGAGACGTCCACCTTGAGCAGTTCGGCAGCCTTGGCCAACGAGCGGCCACGTTCCAGGGCCAGGACCAGGGAGAGGTCGGCGTGGGTAATCTGATATTGCATTGATGCACGCTCTGCTTGCCGAAATGCCAATGTCTGTTGCGTTGAGGCCATTTTATAGTGGAACCGCCCCTGGGAATCAATGCGCCCGGTCGGGCAACCAATCCCCACGATGGGAAAGTGAAAAAAACAACAGCTGCAACCATCGTCGCCCGTGAGGCGCCAGCCGTATCCCCACATCGCCGCAGCAAATCAAAGGATGTACACCATGACGTCGGTCACCCCGTGCGCCAGTTCTTCCAGCGAGATGAAAGACTTCCTCCAGGCCCATCCGGATACGCAGTATGTCGATCTGCTGATCTCCGACATGAATGGCGTGGTACGCGGCAAGCGCATCGAGCGGGCCAGCCTGCACAAGGTGTACGAAAAAGGCATCAACCTGCCGGCGTCACTGTTTGCCCTCGACATCAACGGTTCGACCGTTGAAAGCACCGGCCTGGGCCTGGACATTGGCGATGCCGACCGCATCTGCTACCCGATCCCCGGCACGCTGTGCAACGAGCCGTGGCAGAAACGCCCGACCGCTCAACTGCTGATGACCATGCACGAGATCGAAGGCCAGCCTTTCTTCGCCGACCCGCGCGAAGTGCTGCGCCAGGTGGTAAGCAAGTTCGACGACCTGGGCCTGGATATCTGCGCCGCGTTCGAACTTGAGTTCTACCTGATCGACCAGGACAACCTCAACGGCCGTCCGCAACCGCCGCGCTCGCCTATTTCGGGCAAGCGGCCGCAGTCGACCCAGGTGTACCTGATCGACGACCTCGACGAATACGCCGACTGCCTGCAAGACATGCTCGAAGCGGCCAAGGAGCAAGGCCTGCCGGCCGATGCCATCGTCAAGGAAAGCGCCCCGGCGCAGTTCGAGGTCAACCTGCACCACGTTGCCGACCCGCTGAAGGCCTGCGACTACGCGATCCTGCTCAAGCGCCTGATCAAGAACGTGGCCTACGACCATGAGATGGACACCACCTTCATGGCCAAGCCCTACCCGGGCCAGGCGGGCAACGGACTGCACGTGCACATTTCGCTGCTGGACAAGAAAACCGGCAAGAACATCTTTGCCAGCAGTGACCCGCTGGAAAGCGACGCGCTGCGCCACGCCATCGGTGGCGTGCTGGAGACCATGCCGGCGTCGATGGCCTTCCTCTGCCCGAACATCAACTCGTACCGCCGTTTCGGCGCGCAGTTCTATGTGCCCAACGCGCCGAGCTGGGGCCTGGACAACCGCACCGTGGCGGTTCGCGTGCCGACCGACAGCAGCGAGAACGTGCGTATCGAGCACCGTGTGGCCGGCGCTGACGCCAACCCTTACCTGATGCTCGCGGCCATTCTCGCCGGTATTCACCACGGCCTGACCAGCAAGGTCGAGCCGGGTGAGCCGATTGAAGGCAACTCGTACGAACAACTGGAACAGAGCCTGCCGAACAACCTGCGCGATGCCCTGCGCGCGCTGGATGACAGCGAAGTGCTCAATCAATACATCAGCCCGGATTACATCGATATCTTCGTCGCCTGCAAGGAAAGCGAGCTGGCCGAGTTTGAAGTGTCGATCTCCGACCTCGAGTACAACTGGTACCTGCACACGGTGTAAGCCCATGAGCGCAAATGCGGTCCCCTTGATCGGTATCAGCGCCTGCCGCCAGCAGGTGGGGAAGAACTCGTCGCACACGGTGGGCGACAAGTATGTCGAGGCGGCCGGCTTTGCCGGGCTGCCGCTGATTTTGCCGGCGCGCGACGGGGGCAGTGATACCCCCGCGCTGCTGGCCCAACTCGACGGCATTCTTTTTACCGGCTCGCCTTCAAATATCGAACCGCATCATTACAATGGCGCCCCCAGCACGGAGGGTACCCGGCATGATCGCGCGCGCGATCGCCTGACCCTGCCGCTGCTGCAGGCGGCGATTGCCGCCGGTGTGCCGGTGTTTTGCATTTGCCGTGGGTTCCAGGAATTGAATGTGGCCCTTGGCGGCACCTTGCACCAGCGTGTGCAGGAGCTGCCTGGCTACCTTGACCACCGCGAACCTGAGGACGCACCCCTGGAGGTGCAATACGGCCCTCGTCACCCCGTTGGCATCGCGCCTGGCGGGTTGTTCGAGCGCCTGGGCCTGGCTGCGCAATTCGAGGTCAACTCGTTGCACAGCCAGGGCATCGACCGCCTGGCCCCTGGGCTGCGCGTCGAGGCGCGGGCCCCGGATGGCCTGATCGAAGCGGTGTCGATGCCAGATGCGCCGGGCTTCGTGCTTGGCGTGCAGTGGCACCCCGAATGGCGTTTTGCCGAAAACCCGGTCTCCCGGCGCCTTTTCCAGGCGTTTCGCGAGGCCTGTATTGCCCATGCTGCACGGGAGGGTACGCGCCAGAAGGCATTCTGACGTCACCCGAAGGTCTCGGATGACGCACCCCCTGTTGCAAGCTTTCAATGAGTGAAAGCGGGCCTTGTACACAAGGCCCGCGAAAACAATTCCAAAATTTACGGCACATACTCATGAGCGATTACACAGAAGCCGGCCGCCCACCCGATGTGGCGGCCGACGCGGGCAACACCCAGCGCAGCAAGGGCTTGGCCAAAGGCCGCCTGGGCTTGTTGGCCAGCGTGGTGCTGGGCATTTCCACCATCGCCCCGGTCTATACCCTGACCGGCGCGCTTGGCCCAACCGTGCGAGAGGTCGGTGCCCACCTGCCTGCGGTATTCATCGTCGGCTTCCTGCCGATGCTGCTGGTCGCCCTTGGCTATCGCGAGTTGAACTCGGCAGAGCCGGACAGCGGCACGTCGTTCACCTGGTCGGCGCGCGCCTTTGGCCCGATGATCGGCTGGATCGGGGGCTGGGGGTTGGTGGTCGCCACCACCATCGTGCTGTCGAACCTGGCAGGCGTGGCGGTCGACTTCTTCTACCTGTTCCTGGGGCAGATCACCGGCAACCATGGCCTGGCGGCCTTGGCGGACAACCTGCTGATCAACATCAGTACCTGTTGCGTGTTCATCGCCCTGGCGGTGTGGATCTGCTGTCGCGGCATAGCCACCACCATGACGGTGCAGTACGGCCTGGTGGCCCTGCAGTTGCTGGTGTTGATCGGCTTTGCCTTCGCCGCCTTCGGTGGCACCACTGCGCCGCCACCGCTGGAATTCGATTTCGCCTGGTTCAACCCGTTCGGTGTCGAGTCGTTCTCGGCCTTTGCCGCGGGGCTTTCACTGTCGATCTTCATCTTCTGGGGCTGGGACACCTGCCTGACTGTCAGCGAAGAGTCGGTGGGCAGCGAAGAGGTGCCGGGCAAGGCCGCCACCTGGACCGTGATGTTGATCCTCGGCCTGTACCTGTTCACCGCCATCGCCACCCTGCAGTTTGCCGGTATCAGCGAAACGGGCCTGGGCCTGAACAACCCGCGCATCCAGGAGAACGTCTTTGCCCACCTGGCCGGCCCGGTCATGGGGCCGCTGGCGATCCTGATGTCCATCGCCGTGCTGGCCAGCACCGCAGCGTCGCTGCAGTCGACCTTCGTGGCACCGGCGCGCACCCTGTTGGCCATGGGTTACTACGGTGCGGTACCGCCTAAGTTCGCCAGCGTTTGCCCGCGTTCGCAAACCCCGCGCTATGCCACCATCTGCGCCGGCCTGGCCGCCGGCCTGTTCTACGTGACCATGCGTACCCTGAGCGAGAACGTGCTGGCCGACACCATCACCGCGCTGGGCATGATGATCTGCTTCTACTATTCGCTGACTGCGTTTGCCTGCGTCTGGTACTTCCGCGACAGCCTGTTCGACAGCGTGCGCCACTTCGTCATGCGCGGCCTGTGCCCGCTGGTCGGTGGGGTCATCTTGTCGGTGATCTTCGCGCGTACCGCGATCGACAGCGCCTCGCCAGACTTCGGCAGCGGCTCGCATGTGGGTGGGCTGGGGCTGGTGTTCGTGATTGCCGCGATCATTTCGGTGCTTGGCATCGGGCTGATGCTGCTGTCGCGGATGCGGGCGCCGGCGTACTTCCTGGGGGCGACCCTGCGTCAGCAGGCGACCCTGCCGCTGGCGGAGTAATGCAGAGGGGGCGCTTTGCGCCCCATTCGCAGCACAAGGCTGCTCCTACATCCTTGCCTTTGTAGGAGCAGCCTTGTGCTGCGAATGGGCTGCAAAGCAGCCCCGCTCGGTCTCTCAGGAGAGCAGTTCTTTCAGCAGCCCACCGTGGCGCTGCTGTTGCTTCTTCAACTGCAGGCGATTCGAGCGGAACACCGCCTTCAACTCCTCCAGCGCGACGCCGAAGTCATCATTGATGATCAGGTAATCGTACTCGTCGTAGTGCACCATCTCGCTGACCGCTTCTTTCATGCGCCCGGCGATGATCTCCTCACTGTCCTGCCCACGCCCATCCAGGCGCTGACGCAGCGCTTCCTGGCTGGGTGGCAGGATGAACACCGAGAGTGCCTCGGGCATCAGCTTGCGCACCTGCTGGGCACCTTGCCAGTCGATTTCCAGGATCAGGTCGAAGCCCTGGTCGAGGGTCTGCTGCAGCGCGCTACGCGAGGTGCCGTAGAAGTTGCCGAACACTTCGGCATGCTCGAGGAAGTCGCCTTGCTCGATCAGTGCCTTGAATTCTTCGTGCACGACGAAGTGGTAGTTCACCCCGTGCTGCTCACCCGGGCGCATGGCGCGGGTGGTGTGCGAGACCGAGACGCGGATTTGCTTGTCGTCCTGGGTCAGGGCCGTTACCAGGCTGGTCTTGCCGGCACCCGAAGGGGCCGAAACGATGTAGAGGGTGCCGCTGCTGTGATTCATGGTCGGGGTGGCCTTACTCGATGTTCTGTACTTGTTCACGCATCTGTTCGATCAATACCTTCAGGTTGACCGCCGCTTGCGTGCTACGCGGGTCGAATGCCTTGGAGCCGAGGGTATTGGCTTCGCGGTTGAGTTCCTGCATCAGGAAGTCCAGGCGCCGGCCGGCCGCGCCGCCCGACTTGAGCACGCGGCGCACTTCGGTGACGTGGGTGGCGAGGCGGTCGAGCTCTTCGGCGACGTCGCTCTTTTGCGCCAGCAGCACCATCTCCTGCTCCAGGCGTTGTGGGTCGAGCTCAGCCTGCATGTCGCCGAAGCGGTCGAGAATTTTCTGCCGCTGGGCCGCCAGCATCTGCGGCACCAGGGCGCGCAGGGTGGTGACCTCGGTGGTCATGTTGTCCAGGCGTTCGTTGATCAGCCGGGCCAGCTCTTGGCCTTCACGCAGGCGCCCAGCCTTGAGCTCGGCCAGCGCGTCGTCGAACAGCGCCACGGCCTCGGCGTTCAGCGCCTGCGGGTCGCTGGCGTCGGCGACCAGCACGCCCGGCCACGACAGCACTTCCAGGGGGTTCAGCGGGGCCGGCTGCTTGATCAGGCCAGCCACCTCTTCGGCGGCGGCGACCAGCTGTGCGGCGCGCTCACGGTCCACTTTCAGTGGCTTGCCGGTGCTGTCTTCATTGAGACGCAAGGTGCATTCCACCTTGCCGCGCGACAGCCCCTGGCGCAGGCCTTCGCGTACCGCGCCTTCGAGGTCGCGCAGGGCCTCGGGCAGGCGCAGGTGCGGCTCGAGGTAGCGGTGGTTGACCGAGCGCAGCTCCCAGACCAGGGTGCCTTGGCTGCCGGCGCGCTCGACACGAGCAAAAGCGGTCATGCTGTGCACCATGGGGAGTACCTCGCGTAGATGAATGAACAGGGAAGCCTCTCGGCTGCAAGGCGCAGGATTGTAGCGCAGTGGGGCCTCGGCGCCCAATCCAGCCATGTTACAGAGGCCGAAATGCGCAGTGGGAAAAGGCGACAGGCTGTCAGGGGCGCGACAATAGGCGTGTCCTCCCGCAGCTGCGAGCTCTATAATGCTCGGCAGATTCAAGTCCCAGTACAGGTATCCCAGATGAAACGTCCAAGTGGTCGCGCCGCCGATCAGCTCCGCTCGATCCGCATCACCCGCAACTACACCAAGCACGCCGAAGGGTCGGTACTGGTCGAGTTCGGTGACACCAAGGTCATCTGCACGGTCAGCGTGGAGAATGGTGTGCCCCGCTTCCTCAAAGGCCAGGGCCAAGGCTGGCTGACAGCCGAATACGGCATGCTGCCGCGCTCCACCGGCGAGCGTAACCAGCGCGAAGCCAGCCGCGGCAAGCAGGGCGGCCGCACCCTGGAAATCCAGCGCCTGATCGGCCGCTCGCTGCGCGCCGCGCTGGACATGAGCAAGCTCGGTGACATCACCCTGTACATCGACTGCGATGTGATTCAGGCCGACGGTGGCACTCGCACCGCGTCGATCACCGGTGCCATGGTCGCCCTGTGCGATGCCCTGGCCGTGATCAAGAAGCGTGGCGGCCTCAAGGCTGGCAACCCGCTCAAGCACATGATCGCCGCGGTTTCCGTGGGCATGTACCAAGGCGAGGCCGTGCTCGACCTGGACTACCTGGAAGACTCCGCCGCCGAGACCGACCTGAACGTGGTCATGACCAGCGCCGGTGGTTTCATCGAGGTACAAGGCACCGCCGAGGGCGCGCCGTTCCAGCCTGAAGACCTGAACGCCATGCTCGCCGTGGCGCAGAAGGGCATGAACGAGATCTTCGAACTGCAGCAGGCCGCCCTGGCCGACTGACTGTTTCTGTAGATACGAAAAAGCCGACATTGATGTCGGCTTTTTCGTATCTGAATACAACTCAGATGGTCAACGTCCAGTCATAGTCCACAATCAGCGGCGCATGCTGCGAGAAGCGCGGCTGACGCGGCAGGCGGGCGTTACGCACGAAGCGGCGCAGGCCTGGTGTGAGGATCTGGTAGTCGAACCGGTAGCCCAGGTTGAGCATCTCGGCCTGTTCGTTGTCCGGCCACCAGCTGTACTGGTCGCCTTCACGGCTGACTTCACGCAGGGCATCCACGTAGCCCATCTCGCCCGTGATCGCGTCCATCCAGGCACGCTCCGGTGCAAGGAAGCCAGGCGATTGCTGGCTGTCGCGCCAGTTTTTGATGTCGAGCTTCTGCTGCGCCACGTAGAACGAGCCGCAATAGATGTACTCGCGACGCTTGCGCCGCTGTTTGTCCAGGTACTTGGCGAAGTCGTCCATCAACTTGAATTTCTGGTTCAAGTCTTCGTCGCCGTTCATGCCCGAAGGCAGCAGCAGGCTGGCAATACTGACTTTGTCGAAATCTGCTTGCAGGTAACGCCCGTAACGGTCGGCTGTCTCGAAGCCCAGGCCGGTGATGACTGCCTTGGGCTGCATGCGCGAGTAAAGGGCTACGCCACCTTGGGCGGGCACCTCCGCGTCGCAGGCATAAAGGAAATAGCCATCGAGCTGGAAAGCTGGGTCGTCGAGTTCAAAGGCCGAGGCGCGGGTATCCTGAAGGCAGATGACGTCGGCATTCTGGGCTTGCAGCCAGCTGAGCAAACCACGCTCGGCCGCAGCCTGAATGCCATTTACGTTCACACTGATGATCCGCATAAATGGCCCCAAAAATCTCGTGCGTGTATGATACCCGAGCTCAACTCATTTAGCTAAATCCGTGGTGTCCGGGACTTTCCATGCAGCCGTATCAGCGCGACTTCATTCGTTTTGCCATCGACCGCGGCGTTCTGCGCTTCGGCGAATTCACCCTGAAATCGGGGCGTACCAGCCCGTACTTCTTCAATGCCGGCCTGTTCAACACAGGTTCTGCACTGGCGCAGTTGGGCCGTTGCTACGCGGCGGCCATCGTCGACAGCAAGATCCCGTTCGACGTGCTGTTTGGCCCAGCCTACAAGGGTATCCCCCTGGCGGCGACCACCGCCGTGGCCCTGGCCGATCAGCATCAGCTCGACGTGCCATGGTGCTTCAACCGTAAAGAAGCCAAGGATCACGGCGAAGGCGGCAGCCTGGTTGGCGCGCCTTTGGCGGGTGACGTATTGATCATCGACGACGTGATCACGGCCGGTACTGCCATCCGTGAAGTCATGCAGATCATCAATGCCCAGCAGGCCAAGGCCGCTGGCGTGCTGATCGCGCTTAACCGCGAAGAGCGCGGCAATGGCGAGCTGTCGGCGATCCAGGAAGTGGAGCGTGACTTTGGTATTCCGGTGGTCAGCATCGTTTCGCTGACCCAGGTGCTGGAGTTCCTGGCCGATGATCCGCAGCTCAAGCAGCATCTGCCTGCTGTTGAAGCGTATCGGGCGCAGTACGGGATCTGATTCCGGCTCGGTAATAAAAAAGGCGACCTTTGGATGAAGGTCGCCTTTTTTTGTGTCGCCTGTCCTGGCCTCTTCGCGGGTAAACCCGCTCCCACAGGATCTGCGCCAACTTCAAGTCTGGCGATGTACCTGTGGGAGCGGGTTCACCCGCGAAGAGGCCGGGACAGACTAAGCAATCACTCAGCGCGGCTTGCGGTTGGTGATCAGGGTACCCACGCCGCTGTCGGTGAAGATCTCCAGCAGTACCGCGTTCGGCACGCGGCCGTCGATGATGTGCGAGCTGTTCACGCCACCCTGCACCGCATCCAGTGCGCATTTGATCTTCGGCAGCATGCCGCCGTAGATGGTGCCGTCGGCGATCAGTTCGTTGACTTGCTCAGTGGTCAGGCCGGTCAGCACCTGGCCCTGCTTGTCCATCAGGCCGGCGATGTTGGTCAGCAGCATCAGCTTCTCGGCTTTCAGTGCCTCGGCAACCTTGCCCGCCACCAGGTCGGCGTTGATGTTGTACGACTCTCCGTTGGCGCCCACGCCGATCGGCGCGATCACCGGGATGAAGTCACCCTTGACCAGCATGTTCAGCAGGTCGGTGTTCACGCTCACGACTTCGCCGACGTGGCCGATGTCGATGATTTCCGGGGTGGTCATCTCTGGCGTCTGGCGGCTGACGGTCAGCTTCTTGGCGCGGATCAGCTCCGCGTCCTTGCCGGTCAGGCCGATGGCGCTGCCGCCGTGGCGGTTGATCAGGTTGACGATGTCCTTGTTGACCTGGCCGCCCAACACCATCTCGACCACGTCCATGGTGGCCGAGTCGGTCACGCGCATGCCGTCGATGAAGTGGCTTTCGATCGACAGGCGCTTGAGCAGGTCACCGATCTGTGGGCCACCACCGTGGACCACCACCGGGTTGATGCCCACAGCCTTCATCAGCACGATGTCACGGGCGAAGCCGGTTTTGAGCTCCTCGCTCTCCATCGCGTTGCCGCCGTACTTGATCACCAGTGTCTTGCCGACAAAGCGGCGGATGTAAGGCAGTGCTTCGGACAAAACTTCGGCTACATGGGAAGCGGCATCGCGATCGAGGGTCATGCAGGGCTCCTGTAAGGAACAGATAGTCGGTCAGAACGGCAGTTGCAGCTCAGGGGCAACCCGCAGCAACTGGGCGCGGAAAACATCCTTGATACGTTGCAATTCGGCGTCGTTGTCGGCCTCGAAGCGCAGCACCAGCACCGGGGTGGTGTTGGAGGCGCGTACCAGGCCCCAGCCGTGGGCGTAGTCGACCCGCACACCGTCGATGGTGGTCAGGTTGGCCGCGCCCCAGTCGGCGTCGCGTTGCAGTGCATCAATGATGCTGAATTTACCCTCGTCGGTCACATCAATATTGATTTCTGGCGTGGAAATATCGTTCGGGAACGCCGCGAACAGGCTTTCGGCGTCTTGCCCGGCCTTGCTGAGGATCTCCAGCAGGCGTGCGGCACTGTAGATGCCGTCATCGAAACCGTACCAGCGTTCCTTGATGAAGATGTGCCCGCTCATCTCGCCGGCCAGCAACGAACCGGTCTGTTTCATCTTCTTCTTGATCAGCGAGTGGCCGGTCTTCCACATCAGCGCGCGGCCGCCATGCTGTTCGATCAGCGGGGTCAGGCGACGGGTGCATTTGACGTCGAAGATGATCTCGGCGCCCGGGTTGCGCGACAGCACGTCCTGGGCAAACAGCATCAGCAGGCGGTCGGGGTAGACGATGGTGCCGGTGTTGGTCACCACGCCTACGCGGTCGCCGTCACCGTCGAACGCCAGGCCGATGTCGGCCCCGGTTTCCTTGACCTTGGCGATCAGGTCCGCAAGGTTTTCCGGCTTGCCTGGGTCTGGGTGGTGGTTAGGGAAGTGACCGTCCACCTCGCAGAACAGCGGGATAACGTCGCAGCCCAGGGCTTCGATCAGCTGCGGGGCGATGACGCCGGCAGCGCCGTTGCCGCAGTCCACCACCACCTTGAGCTTTTTCGCCAGCTTCACGTCGCCGACGATTTGCTGGTAATAGCGCTCGAGGATTTCGACCTTTTCCACGCTGCCTTCGCCACGGCTCAGGTCGTTGGTTTTCAGGCGGGTCTGCAGGGCCTGGATCTGTTCGTTGGCCAGGGTGTCGCCTGCGATGACAATCTTGAAGCCGTTGTAGTCCGACGGGTTGTGGCTGCCGGTGAGCATCACGCCCGATGTGCCGGCCAGCACGTTGGCGGCGTAGTACAGCGCCGGGGTCGGCACCAGGCCGACGTCGCTGACCTGGCAGCCAGCGTCGGCCAGGCCTTTGATCAGCTGTTCCACCAGCATTGGGCCGGACAAGCGGCCATCGCGGCCAACGGAAATCTTGGGCTCGCCCTGGGCAAGGGTCTGCGCGCCGATGGCGCGGCCGATCCAGTAGGCGGTTTCGGCATGGAGGGTCTTGCCGACCACGCCGCGAATGTCATAAGCGCGGAAAATGCTGTCCGGCAGTGCGGGGACCAGGTGGGCCATTTCGTTCATCTCTGGAAGCTCCATTAGTCAAAGGCTGTCTGGGCAGGCGCAAACTGAACGCTTGGACGGTGGTTTCGCCAGAGAGTTCGCCATCCTTGGCCTGAACGGTCAGCTGTCGGCTCAGTGGCTGCCGGAGTGGCCGAAGCCGCCAGTGCCACGCTGGCTTTCGTCGAAGGCTTCGACGATGTCGAAGTGCGCCTGCACCACCGGCACCAGCACCAACTGGGCGATACGCTCGCCAATGGCGATGGTGAACGGGGTGTTGCCGCGGTTCCAGCACGACACCATCAGCTCGCCCTGGTAGTCCGAGTCGATCAGGCCGACCAGGTTGCCCAGCACGATGCCGTGCTTATGGCCCAGGCCCGAGCGCGGCAGGATCATGGCTGCCAGGCCCGGGTCGCCGATGTAGATCGACAGGCCGGTGGGGATCAGCAGGGTCTGGCCGGGCTCGAGGACTGTGTCCTCCTTGAGCAGGGCGCGCAGGTCCAGGCCGGCAGAGCCTGGGGTGGCGTACTGCGGCAGGGGGAATTCGGTGCCCAGGCGTGGGTCGAGGATCTTGGCTTGAAGAGCGTGCATGTAACTTATTGAACCTGGTTGAGCCGTTCGGCGATGAAGGCGACCAGCTGCCGGGCGATCTTGCCCTTGCTGGTCTGCGCAAAGAGGGTCTGGTGCTGCTGGCGGTCGATCACGGTCAAGGCGTTCTCTTCGCTGTTGAAGCCGATGCTGGGGTTGGCCACATCATTGGCGACGATCAGGTCGAGGTTCTTGTCCTTGAGCTTGCGTGTGGCGTAATCGAGCAGGTGTTCGGTTTCGGCGGCGAAGCCGACGCTGAACGGGCGGTCGCCACGGCCAGCGATGGTCGCAAGGATATCGGGATTACGCACCATCTGCAGCAGCATGCCGTCGCCGGTCGTAGGATCTTTCTTGAGTTTTTGCGTGGCAACCACCTCTGGGCGGTAGTCCGCGACCGCTGCCGAGGCAATGAACAGGTCGCAGGGCATGGCCGCTTCACAGGCCGCGAGCATGTCCCGCGCGCTGACCACGTCGATGCGGTTGACCCGGTCGGGGGTCGGCAGGTGCACCGGGCCGGTGACGAGGGTCACCCGAGCACCCGCTTCGGCAGCCGCTTCGGCGAGGGCGAAGCCCATCTTCCCGGAGCTATGATTGGTGATGTAGCGGACCGGGTCGATGTTTTCCTGGGTTGGGCCGGCAGTGATCAGTACGTGTTTGCCGGTGAGCGTCTGGCGCTTGAAGCTTTCGGCGGCGCACCAGGCCAGGTCGGTGGCCTCGAGCATACGGCCAAGGCCTACGTCGCCACAGGCTTGGCTGCCGGAAGCTGGGCCGAACACCTGGATGCCACGGCTTTTGAGCAGGTCGAGGTTGGCCTGGGTGGCCGGGTCACGCCACATCGCCTGGTTCATGGCCGGGGCGACGGCAACGGTGGCGTCGGTGGCCAGGATCAGGGTGGTCAGCAGGTCGTCGGCCATGCCTTGGGCCATGCGCGCCATGAGGTCGGCCGTGGCGGGGGCGATGAGGACCAGGTCGGCCCACTTGGCCAGCTCGATATGGCCCATGGCCGCTTCGGCGGCGGGGTCGAGCAGGTCCATGTGCACCGGGTGGCCGGACAGCGCCTGCAGGGTCAGCGGGGTGATGAACTCTGCACCGCCACGGGTCATGACGACGCGCACCTGCGCGCCGTGCTCCAGGAGTCGGCGGATCAGTTCGGCGCTTTTGTAGGCGGCAATGCCGCCACCGACGCCGAGGACGATGCGCTTGTGATACAGCCGCTGCATAGGCTTTTGCCTTTTTCCAGTGAAAGCGGGCGGCGACAAGAACTGCCTGCGGCAGAACGTCGCATGTACGAGGCGAAATAGATTAACACAGGGCCCAAACGTGCCGCAGCAGGACCAAGGAGTGGGGATGAGTATCAGGGAATGGCCGGCTGAAGAACGGCCGAGGGAGAAGTTGTTGTTGCGGGGGGCCGCGGTGCTTTCGGACGCCGAGCTGGTAGCGGTGCTGCTGGGCTCGGGCGTTGCCGGGCGTAACGTGCTGGAGCTGGCGCGGGGGTTACTGGTTCGCTTTGGGGGCCTGAGGCCATTTCTGGAGGCTGATCGTCAAGCCATTTTGCGCGAGCCAGGCCTTGGGCCCGTGAAGTATGCCCAGTTGCAGGCGCTTCTGGAGATTGGCCGGCGTTACCTGGATGAGACGATCGAGCGCACGCCGGCGCTGGAGAGCCCGGAGGCGGTGCGGCGCTACCTCAAGGCCATGCTGCGCCATGAGCCCAGTGAAGTGTTTGGCTGCCTGTTTCTGGATACCAAGCACCGGCCGCTGGCGTTCGAGATCCTGTTCAGGGGGACGATCGACCGGGCCAGTATCTACCCGCGGGAAGTGGTGCGCCGAGCGTTGCTGCACAACGCAGCGGCGTTGATCCTGTGCCATAACCACCCGTCGGGCAACAGCGAGCCCAGCCAGGATGATGTGCACATGACGTTGGCGCTAAAGCGCGCGTTAGGGCTGATCGATGTGCGGGTGCTCGACCACATCATCGTGGGCGATGGCGAGCCGTTGTCGATGGTGGAGGAGGGGTGGATCGTTGCTTAGCGGTGTACATGTGCCGGCCTCTTCGCGGGGCAAGCCCGCTCCCACAGGTACCGCACAGCATTCAAAGGCTGTGAGGTCCTTGTGGGAGCGGGCTTGCCCGCGAAGAGGCCGGCACAGGCTTACTTGGTCACCGAAACCTTGCTGAAATCCAACCGCCCAAACGGGCTCACCTGGTACCCCTCGACCCCCTGGCGCAGCAGGGTAGCCGCGGTCGGATGCGCCAGCGGCACCCACAGCGCCTGCTGCTGGATCAGCGTCTGCGCCTGCTGGTACAGCCGGCTGCGTACGCTCTGGTCATTGGTGGTGCGCCCGGCGTTGATCAGCTGGTCGAGGCGGCTGTCGCAGAACCGTGCAAAGTTGGTCCCCGACTTCACCGCCGCACAGGAAAACTGCGGGCTGAGGAAGTTGTCCGGGTCGCCGTTGTCACCCGCCCAGCCCATGAACAGCAAGTCATGCTCGCCGGCCTTGGCGCGGCGGATCAGCTCGCCCCACTCGATCACGCGGATTTCGGCCTTGATGCCGATCTTGCCCAGGTCGGCCTGCAGCATCTGCGCGCCAAGGCTGGGGTTGGGGTTGAGCAGGCTGCCCGAAGGGCGGGTCCAGATCGTGGTGCTGAAGCCGTCAGGCAGGCCAGCCTTGGTCAGCAAGGCCTTGGCCTTTTTCAGGTCCAAGGGGTAGCCGGGCAGGTCCTTGGCGTAGCTCCAGGTGTTGGGCGGGTAGGGGCCGTTGGCGGCCGTCGCGGTGCCTTCGAACACCGCCTTGAGGTAAGCCTGTTTGTCGAAGGCCAGGTTGATGGCCTGGCGCACCTCTGGCTTGTCCAGGGGCGGGTGTTCGCTGTTGATGGCGACGAAGGCGGTCATGAAGGCCGGCGTGCTGGCTACCGTGAGGTTGCCATCCTTGCCGGCTTCAGCGATGTCCAGCGGCTTGGGCGACAGGGCCACCTGGCACTCGTTGCGCTTGAGTTTTTGCAGGCGCACGTTGGCATCGGTGGTGATGGCGAAGATCAGCGGGTCGACCGCAGGCTTGCCGGCGAAGTAGTCGGGGTTGGCGCGGTAGCGCACCACGGCGTCCTTCTGGAAACGCTGGAAGACGAACGGCCCGGTGCCGATCGGCTGGCTGTTGAGCTTGTCCGGCGTGCCCGCCTTGAGCAGTTTGTCGGCATACTCGGCGGAATAAATCGAAGCAAAGCCCATGCTCAAGGTGGCCAGGAACGTGGCATCCGGGTGGGTCAGGGTGAAGCGCACAGTGTGCGGCTCGGGGGCATCGATCGACTTGATCAGGGTGCCCAGTTGCAGCGATTGCGCATGCGGGTAACCGCCCGGCGCAGTCTTGTGCCAGGCGTGGGCCGGGTAGAGCATGCGCTGGAAGCTGAACAGCACGTCGTCGGCGTTCAGCTCGCGGGTCGGTTTGAAGTAGGCGGTGGTGTGGAACTTCACGTCATCGCGCAGCTTGAAGTCGTAGATCAGGCCGTCTGCCGACACCGTCCAGCTCGCCGCCAGGCTAGGGACAACCTTGCCTTGGCCGGCGTCGAACTCCACCAACCGGTTCATCAGCACGTCGGCCGAGGCATTGGTGGTGGTCAGCGAGTTGTACTGGACCACGTCGAAGCCTTCGGGGCTGGCTTCGCTGCAGACACTCAGCGGGGCTGCCTGGGCGATGCCGGCGGCAAACAGGGAGGTAAACAATAAGGAAAAGGCGGCGGCACGCATCGTGACTCCTTGGCTGTCAGTGGCCCATCTGCCAGTGCAGTCTGGAAACGTCCTACCCTAGTGTGCGCATCAGCAAATGACCACCCTCTTTTTCTGTCGGCTGGCGACGAGTGGTCGACAGTGCGCCGCGCTAGTCGCTATGCTGCTCGCGCACGATTTGCCTCAGCTAGATGCTCATCATCTGTTGTTGCAATGCAGTCTTTCTGGTATAAAGCAGCGCTCTTTTCTAGGGGCTCGGCCTGTCGCATCAGCGGATCCGGTCGATAAGACCTCCAGAATCACGGCGCCTGGCGCCAAAGACTGAGAGATTAAGCGGCCAACCCATGCCGGGTTGGGCATGTGGTTTTAGAGGGCTGAGTCATGTCGAGAGTCTGTCAAGTTACTGGTAAGGGTCCAGTAACCGGGAACAACATTTCCCACGCAAACAACAAAACCCGTCGTCGTTTCCTGCCGAACCTGCAGCACCACCGTTTCTGGGTTGAGTCCGAGAAGCGTTTCGTGCGTCTGCGCGTTTCCGCCAAGGGCATGCGTATCATCGACAAGCGCGGCATCGACGCCGTTCTGGTTGACATCCGTAAAGCTGGCGCCAAGGTTTAAGGGAGAACATCATGCGTGAATTGATCCGTCTGGTTTCGAGTGCCGGTACCGGCCACTTCTACACCACCGACAAGAACAAGCGCACCACTCCGGACAAAATCGAGATCAAGAAATATGATCCGGTTGTTCGCAAGCACGTGGTGTACAAGGAAGCCAAGATCAAGTAATTGATCGGCAACCTTAAAAAAAACCCGCATCCGAAAGGACGCGGGTTTTTTTTTGCCTGCCAGGACCCTTACTTCTGCTCGAACATCACGTAGATCTTGCGGCAAGGCTCCAGCACCTCCCAGGTGCCTTTGAAGCCGGCCGGGATGACGAACCGATCACCGGCGCGCAGGGTCTTGGCGCCGCCATCCTGGTCGCGCAGCACCGAAACGCCCTGCACGATCTCGCAATATTCGTGCTCGGTATAGTTCACGGTCCACTGCCCGACTTCACCTTCCCAGACACCCGCCGCAAACTGGCCGCACGGGCTGGAGTAGTGGTTATAGACGGCCTGGTCGGGCTCGCCCTTGAGGATTTTCTCTGCCGCCGGGCGGTAGCGTTCAGCCTCGGTCAGAACCTGGGCGAAGTCGATGATGCTGGCGATGCTCATGGTGCGGCTCCTGTTGTTGTTTAATAAAATGAACATCAGTAGGCTTTTAGGCCATTCGTGTCAAATATATTGATAGTTTACACAGGCTGGTTTAGGGTGTCGTTTGCCCGTGCGCGCGCGTCGCCCGGCCAGAATTCTGACAACGCCAGTGAGTCCTCAGTGCGGCGTTGCACCTAAACAAGAGGAGGAGTTTCGTATGACCACCCTGACTCGTGCGGACTGGGAACAACGTGCCCAGCAACTGAAGATCGAAGGCCGTGCCTTCATCAACGGCGAATACACCGACGCCGCATCCGGTGAGACCTTCGAGTGCCTGAGCCCGGTCGACGGACGCTTCCTGGCCAAGGTCGCCAGCTGCGACCTGGCTGACGCCAACCGTGCCGTCGAGAACGCCCGTGCCACCTTCGATTCCGGCGTCTGGTCGCGCCTGGCTCCGGCCAAGCGCAAGGCCAAGCTGATCCGCTTCGCCGACTTGCTGCGCAAGAACGTCGAAGAGCTGGCACTGCTCGAAACCCTGGACATGGGCAAGCCGATCGGCGACTCCTCGACCATTGACGTCCCAGGCGCAGCACAAGCCCTGCACTGGAATGCCGAAGCCATCGACAAGGTCTACGACGAAGTCGCACCTACCCCGCATGACCAACTCGGCCTGGTAACCCGTGAGCCGGTGGGCGTCGTCGGTGCCATCGTGCCGTGGAACTTCCCGCTGCTGATGGCCTGCTGGAAACTCGGCCCGGCGCTGGCCACCGGTAACTCGGTGGTGCTCAAGCCGTCCGAAAAATCGCCACTGACCGCCATCCGCATCGCCCAGCTGGCCATCGAAGCCGGCATCCCGGCCGGTGTGCTGAACGTGCTGCCAGGCTACGGCCACACTGTCGGCAAGGCCTTGGCCTTGCACATGGACGTCGACACCCTGGTGTTCACCGGCTCGACCAAGATCGCCAAGCAATTGATGATCTACGCTGGCGAATCGAACATGAAGCGCATCTGGCTGGAAGCCGGCGGCAAGAGCCCGAACATCGTCTTCGCCGACGCACCGGACCTGCAAGCCGCTGCCGAAGCCGCTGCCAGCGCCATCGCCTTCAACCAGGGCGAAGTCTGCACCGCGGGTTCGCGCCTGCTGGTCGAGCGCTCGATCAAGGACACGTTCCTGCCCCTGGTGGTCGAGGCCCTCAAAGGCTGGAAACCGGGCAACCCACTGGACCCGCAGACCACCGTTGGCGCGCTGGTCGATACCCAGCAGATGAACACCGTGCTGTCGTACATCGACGCTGGCCACAAGGATGGCGCCAAACTGCTGGCCGGTGGCAAGCGCATCCTCGAAGAGACCGGCGGCACTTATGTCGAGCCGACCATCTTCGACGGCGTGACCAATGCCATGAAGATCGCCCAGGAAGAAATCTTTGGCCCCGTGTTGTCGGTGATCACCTTCGACACGGCCGAAGAAGCCATCGCCATTGCCAACGACACGCCGTACGGCCTGGCGGCTGGCATCTGGACCTCGGACATTTCCAAGGCCCACAAGACCGCCCGTGCCGTGCGCGCTGGCAGCGTCTGGGTCAACCAGTACGACGGCGGCGACATGACCGCGCCGTTCGGTGGCTTCAAGCAGTCGGGCAACGGCCGTGACAAATCGCTGCATGCGCTGGAGAAATACACCGAGCTGAAAGCGACCTGGATCAAGCTGTAAATCGCTGGGGCCGCGATGCGGCCCATTCGCGGGACAAGCCCGCTCCCACACGTTCACCGCTGATTTCAGAATCGCGGAGTACCTGTGGGAGCGGGCTTGTCCCGCGAATGGGCCCAAGAAAATCCAACAGGGGGAGCACATGCGCTGGGGCACCTACTTCGCCGTACTGGCATCCGTACTCAGCGTCGGCCTTGCGCTCGGCGTGAGCATGCCGCTGGTCTCCCTGCGCCTGGAGGCCTGGGGCTACGGCAGTTTCGCCATCGGCGTAATGGCAGCGATGCCCGCCTTGGGCGTACTGCTGGGTGCCAGCCTGGCCAGCCGCCTGGCCGGTTGGGTCGGCGTGCCTTCGGCCATGCGCCTGTGCCTCTGGGGCGGCGCGCTGTCGATTGGCCTGGTCGCGGTGCTGCCCAGCTACCCGCTGTGGCTGGCCCTGCGCCTGCTGATCGGCATGTCCCTGACCGTGGTGTTCATCCTCGGCGAAAGCTGGATCAACCAATTGGTGGTCGAGCAATGGCGTGGCCGCCTGGTGGCGCTGTATGGCAGCAGCTATGCGTTGAGCCAACTGGCCGGGCCGCTGGTGCTGGGCTTTCTCGGTTCGGACGACGACTTTGGGTTCTGGGCCGCGACCGGCTTGCTGTTGCTGGCACCGCTGGTGCTGTTGGGCCGCGGCGGGGCGCCGACCACTGAAGCCTACAGCGTCACCTTCCGCGACCTGGTCGCTTTCTGTCGCCGCCTGCCGGTGATCGCTTGGGCAATCGCCCTGTTTGCCTCGTTCGAGGCGATGATCCTGACCTTGTTGCCGGTCTACAGCCTGCAGCAAGGGTTCACCACCGAGGTTGCCTTGTTCATGGTGAGCACGGTGGTGGTGGGCGATGCAGTGCTGCAGTTGCCGATCGGCGCGCTGGCTGACCACATGTCGCGGCGCACCCTGTTCACCGGTTGTGCGGTGACCTTGATGTGCTCCAGCCTGGCGATTCCGTTGCTGCTGCACACGCCGGTAATCTGGCCGCTGTGGGTGCTGTTCGGGGCCAGTGCTGGGGGGTTGTTCACCCTGTCGCTGGTGCTGATCGGCGAGCGTTATCGGGATGATGCGCTGGTACGTGCCAATGCCCATGTGGCGCAGCTGTGGGGCATCGGTTGCCTGCTCGGGCCGCTGTTGGCTGGGGCGGGTAGCCAGTGGATCAGCGGGCATGCGTTGCCGTTGTTGATGGCTATTGGGGCCGCAGGGCTGGTGGTGTTGACCCGTCGGCGCGGTGCCTTCGAACCTGCGCCTGCCTGATGTTCTTTGGAAGCTTTGCGGCCCTTTCGCAGCACAAGGCTGCTCCTACAGGAATAGCGGTGCTCTGTAGGAGCAGCCTTGTGCTGCGAATGGGGCGCAAAGCGCCCCCCCGCAATCGGAACTACAGCATCTTCTCCAGGCCAACCGCCTTGCTGATCCAGGCATTGAAGCGCCGCCAGAGCCCGCCGGGCTCTGCTTTCAGCGTGTGCAGCTGGCCATTGTCCTCGGTCACCCAGACCAGCTTGTCATTGGCCAGCCTCACCTGATAACTCAGCGCGGGCGCCATGCCCTGCACGGCCAGCTCGCGGGTGTATTCGGCCAGCTCCGGGCTGTCCACCAGTACCCCGACCTCGGTATTCCACAGCACCGAACGCGGGTCGAAATTGAACGAGCCGATGAACGTCTTGCGCCGGTCGAAGACGATCGCCTTGCTGTGCAGGCTCGAATCGGAGCTGCCACGGAAGCTCAGGCGCCCGGCGCTGGGGTCGCCCGGCTGGCGGCGCAGCTCGAACAGTTGCACGCCATGTTCGAGCAGCGCACGGCGGTAGGGCGCATAGCCGCCATGCACCGCTGGCACATCGGTGGCTTCCAGCGAATTGGTCAGCAGCCGGACCGACGCCCCGGCATCGGCACGGCCGGTCAGGTACAGCAACCCCGGCTCGCCCGGCACGAAGTACGCCGATACCAGGATCAGCTCCTTGTGCACGTTGGCCAGGTCCGGCGCCAACTGCTGGCTCAGCAGCAGGTGCGGGTCGGGCTCGTCATCGGCTAGCACCTTGCTCGGCGCGTCCCACAGCACTTGGCTGTGGGCCCAGATCAGCTCGTTGCGCCAGATATCCAGGCGCGGCTGCGACTGGTACGCCATCAACCGGTCATACAAGGCCTTGCGCCGCGTCCGCGCCTCGGCCAGGGAAACCTCCAGGCGGTGCCGGCTGGCGCGCAGGTCGTCGGCATCCGGCAGGCGCCAGAGGAAATCGCCGATCGGCCGGCTCAGGGCGCTGTTCCAGTACTGGTCGAAACTGTGGCCAAGTTGTTCGGCCACCGGGCCTACGCCCAGCAAGTCGATGTCGGTGAAGTTGAGGTTGGGCTCGGCATCGAAGTACTCGTCACCCAGGTTGCGCCCGCCGACGATGGCCATGCTGTTGTCCACCAGGAACAGCTTGTTGTGCATGCGCCGGTGCTGGCGCGACAGGTTGAACAGGCGGCCTACGGCCCGCGTGGCGCCGGTGCTGCGCCCCAGGTGCAGCGGGTTGAAGACGCGGATCTGGATATTCGGGTGGGCATCGAGGGTGCCCATGATGGTGTCCAGGCCATCGCTGGTGGTGTCGTCCAGCAGAATGCGCACGCGCACGCCACGGTCGGCGGCACGCAGCAGCTCATGCACCAGCGCGCGGGTGCTGAGGCCGTCGTGGACGATGTAGTACTGCAGGTCGATGCTGGCCTGGGCGTTGCGGATCAGCTCGGCGCGCGCGCGAAACGCCTCGTTGCTGTTGGGCAACAGGCGAAAGCCCGAGCGCCCCTCATAAGGTGCCGCCTGGCGCAGCACCGAGCGGCCGAAGGCGGAATCGTTGGCCGGCAGCGCCTGGCTGACTTCGCGAGGGGCGCCGACGCTGGCACAGCCTGCAAGGCCGAGCAGTAGCGTCAGCAGAAGCGGCAGAGCTTGCTGCAATCTCAAGGTAAGCGCGTCCTGTACAGCAAAAGCTTAAGGGGTTGGACCGTGGAGGGCGGCGCAAAGTTACGCGCAGGCGTCGTCCTGATCCAGTAGACGAAGGGCGGTTTCACCCACGTTGCGCACGGCGGCCTCGATTGCCGGCGTAGGTTGGGCGGCGAAGTTCATGCGCAGGCAGTGACGGAACTTGCCCGAGGCCGAGAAAATGCTGCCCACGGCAACCTGCACCCCCTGCTCCAGTAAAGCGCGGTTCAGCCGCAGTGTGTCGAAATGTTCGGGCAGTTCGACCCACAGCATGAAGCCCCCCTGGGGCCGGCTGACCCGGGTGCCCGGTGGGAAGTAACGGGTGACCCAGTCGCTCATCACGTCGCGGCTGCGTTGGTATTGGCTGCGCATGCGGCGCACGTGGGGCTGGTAATGGCCGGCCTTGATGAAGTCGGCAATGGCCAGTTGCGGCTGGCTGGCGGTGCTGCCGGTGCTGATGTACTTCATGTGCAGCACCCGCTCCAGGTAACGCCCCGGCGCGACCCAGCCGATGCGCAGGCCGGGGGCCAAGGTCTTGGAGAACGAGCTGCACAGCAACACGCGGCCGTCGTCGTCGAACGACTTGAGGGTGCGCGGGCGTGGGTAGGTGTAGGCCAGGTCGCCGTACACATCGTCTTCCAGAATGGCCACGTCATAGCGCTGGGCCAGGCTCAGCAACGCCTTCTTGCGCGCCTCGGGCATGATGTAGCCGAGCGGGTTGTTGCAGCTCGGGGTGATCTGGATGAGCTTGATCGGCCACTGCTCCAGGGCCAGCTCCAGCGCTTCGAGGCTGATGCCGGTGACCGGGTCGGTGGGGATCTCCAGTGCCTTCATGCCCAGGCCCTTGAGGGTTTGCATGGCGCCATGGAAGCTGGGCGAGTCGACCGCGACGATATCGCCCGGCTCGCACACCGCGCGAATGCTGCAGGACAGCGCCTCATGGCAGCCGGTGGTCACCACCAGGTCGGCCGGGCCCAGGCGGCAGCCGGAGTCCAGCATCAAGCGGGCGATCTGCTCGCGCAGGGCCAGGTTGCCATGGATGTTGTCGTAATACAGGCCAGGCATGTCCTGGCGCCGGCTCAGTTGGGCGAGGCTGCGCAACAGCGGCTTGAGGGTCGGGCTGTTGACGTCGGGCATGCCTCGGCCCAGTTGCATCACGTCCTGGCGAGGGGTACTGCGGACCAGCTCCAGCACCTGTTCCCACTGGGAAATGTCCACAGGGCGCTGGGCCGGGCGGCTGACGGCGGGCAGGGCAGGGAGGTGGCGGTGTTCGCTGACAAAGTAGCCCGACTTGGGCCGCGGCGAGACCATGCCGCTGTCTTCGAGCATGCGGTAGGCCTGCTGCACGGTGCTCAGGCTGACGCCGTGTTCCATGCTGAGGGCGCGCACCGAAGGCAGGCGCTGGCCGGGGCGATACAGGCCTTGCTCGATACGGGCGCCGAGCAGCTCGGCGAGGTTGAGGTAGAGCGTCACGGCATACTCCAGCGTCGCCTGCGGATAGCGACCAGTACAGTTGCGCTGAAAATACAGCATTCACGCGTCGATTCGCCAATTCTGTATGGGAATAATAAGCCGCTAGTGGATCTGTATTGTCACCATTACCAACGCGCATGCTTGCTCCACGGTATCAACTGAACGGGAGAACGCAGTGATGGGTGGCATGAGCGATGTGCGCTTGCAACTGATGGCCAAGGACCTGGAAGCCGGGCAGCGGGCCAAGGTCTTCAATGCGCCAGCGGGCCTGAGCCGTTGGGGGCTGATGGTGCATCGCTGGCATACCCGCAGGGCGCTGTTGCAACTGAAAGACGATGAGTTGCGCGATGTCGGGCTGAGCTGGGAGCAGGCCCGTACAGAAGGGCGCAAACCCTTCTGGAAGGCATAAACGGCTCAATTTGTAGGCACGGCAGCATTCAGACCAGCTCTTTCAGCCGGTGCCAGAGCATCCCCAGTGCCAACAGCGGCGAGCGCAGGTGCTTGCCGCCCGGGAAGGTGATGTGCGGCACCTTGGCGAACAGGTCGAAGCGCCCGCTTTGCTGGCCGCTGATGGCCTCGCCCAGCAGGCGTGCGGCCAGGTGGGTAGCGTTGAGCCCATGGCCAGAGTACGCCTGGGCGTAATAGACATTCGGCTGGCTGGCCAAACGGCCGATCTGCGGCAGGCGGTTGGCGCCGATGCCGATCATGCCGCCCCATTGGAACTCGATGCGCACATCGGCCAGGTGCGGGAAAACCTTGAGCATTTTCGGCCGCATGTAGGCGGCGATGTCTTGCGGGTCGCGGCCGGAATAGTGGCAGGCACCGCCGAACAGCAGCCGGTGGTCCGCAGACAGGCGATAGTAGTCCAGCGCTACACGCTGGTCGCACACGGCCATGTTCTGTGGCAGCAGTGTGCGCGCGCGTTCCTCGCCCAGTGGCTCGGTGGCAATGATGTAGCTGCCGGCGGGCAGCACCTTGCCGCCCAGCTCGCGGTTGAGGTCGTTGTGGTAGGCATTGCAGCACAGCACCAGCGTCTTGGCGCGGACCCGGCCCTGAGCGGTGTGCACCTTGACCTCTGGGCCATACTCGATGCGGGTGACTTCCGACTGCTCATACAGGCGCACGCCCAGGCGGCTGGCTACGGCCGCCTCGCCAAGGGCCAGGTTGAGCGGGTGCAGGTGGCCCGAGCCCATGTCGATCAGGCCGCCGACATAGCACTCGGCGCCGACCACGCTGTGGATATCGTCTTTGCCGACCAGGCGCAGCTCATGCTCGTAGCCCAAGCTGCGCAGTGCTTCAGCCTCTTCGGCAAAGCCCAGCAGCTCAGCAGGTTTATTGGCCAGGTCGCAGTAGCCCCAGGTCAGGTCGCAGGCGATGGCGTGGCGCTCGACCCGCTCGCGGACGATCTGCACGGCTTCCAGGCCCATCAGCTTCATGCTACGCACGCCTTCTTCGCCGATCACTGGAAGGAACTGGTCCAGGCCATGTCCAACCCCGCGGATGAGTTGCCCGCCGTTGCGCCCGCTGGCGCCCCAGCCGAGCTTGCGGGCTTCCAGCAGGATCACCGAGAGGCCACGGTCGGCCAGTTCGATGGCGGTGTTCAGGCCTGAATAGCCGCCGCCGACGATGCACACGTCGGCGTTGTGCTCGCCTTGCAGGAAAGCGTGGTCGGGGTGGGGCGCGCTGCTGGCGGCGTAATAGGAGGCGGCGTGCTGCGCGCTATGGATCATGGGGCAGGTCCTGGGCAGGAAAACAGAAGGGGGGAGGATAAGCTGGGGTTTTGTGGTGGGGCAACTGGCCCAATCGCCGGCAAGCCGGCTCCCACCGGGGCTGCACTGCCCCTGAGATAAGCGGTGTACTGGTGGGAGCCGGCTTGCCGGCGATTGGCCCTATAATTCGACCTCGACCCTCATTGTGTACCCGCCATGTCCTGCAACCGCCACAAGATCCACTTCCTGCGCGAGCTCATCCCCTCATTCGAGTGCGAGCCCGGTTGCCACGATTGCTGCGGCCCGGTCACCACGTCCACCGAAGAAATGGCCCGCCTGCCGCGCAAGACCGAGGCGGAGCAGGCCGCTGCGCTGGAGCACTTGGACTGCGTGCACCTGGGCCCCAATGGTTGCACGGTGTATGAAGAGCGGCCGATGATCTGCCGCCTGTTCGGCACCACCCCGCGCATGGCCTGCCCACGCGGTCGCGGCCCGGAACAGATGATCGAGCCCGAGGCCGAGCAGCTCGTTCACCAGTTCATCGCCACCACCCGCCAAGTGCTGGTCTAGCCTCAGTCCGGAATCGGCAGGCAGAGGCTCTCTTTCACTTCCTCCATCACGATGTAGCTCTTCGACTCGCGCACGTGCGGCAGCTTCAGCAGGATGTCGCCCAGCAGCTTGCGGTACGAGGCCATTTCCGAGATGCGCGCTTTCACCAGGTAGTCGAAGTCGCCTGAGACCAGGTGGCACTCCAGCACATGGGGCAGCTTGAGCACGGCGCGGCGGAACTCCTCGAAGGTGTCGCCAGACTTGTAGTCCAGGCTGATTTCGACGAACACCAGCAAGCTGCCCTTCAGGTGCTGCGGGTTGAGCCGGGCGTTGTAGCCCATGATGATGCCCTCGCGCTCCAGGCGGCGGACGCGCTCGGTGCACGGGGTGGTGGAAAGCCCAACTTTCTCGCCCAGTTCGGTGAAGGAAATACGGCCGTCATTCTGCAGGATCCGCAGTATGTTGCGGTCGATCTTGTCCAGTTCACGCTTGCTCTGGTGCTGGGTTCTCATAGGGGATGCCCCTCCGTGAAAGGCAATATTGCCGAGAATTCTCGCCAAATATAGGCTTTTATATAGTGAATTGCACTGGTCTGTAATTTTTATACTGCGCGCATCCATGCCATTTCAACAAAAGACTGCGGTGCGCCGCGTGCGAGGGATCAACAATGCGAGTTCTGGTACTTGGTAGCGGTGTCATCGGAACCGCCAGTGCCTATTATCTGGCCCGGCAAGGTTTTGAAGTGACGGTGGTCGACCGCCAGCCAGCGGCGGCCATGGAAACCAGCTTCGCCAACGCAGGCCAGATCTCGCCCGGCTATGCCTCACCCTGGGCTGCCCCGGGTGTGCCGCTCAAAGCCATCAAGTGGCTGCTCGAACGCCATGCGCCACTGGCCATCAAGCTCACCGGCGACGTTGACCAGTACCTGTGGATGGCACAGATGCTGCGCAACTGCACCGCCAGCCGCTATGCGGTGAACAAGGAGCGCATGGTGCGCCTGTCCGAGTACAGCCGCGACTGCCTCGACGAGCTGCGCGCCGAAACCGGCATCGCCTACGAAAGCCGCACCTTGGGCACTACCCAGTTGTTCCGCACCCAGGCTCAGGTCGATGCCGCAGCCAAGGACATCGCTGTGCTCGAACAGTCCGGCGTGCCGTATGAACTGCTCGACCGCGATGGCATTGCCCGCGTCGAACCGGCCCTGGCCGGGGTTAAAGACATCCTCGCCGGTGCACTGCGCCTGCCCAACGACCAGACCGGCGATTGCCAGCTGTTCACCACCAAGCTCGCCGACATGGCGCAGAAGCTGGGTGTGGAGTTCCGCTTCGGCCAGGACATTCAGCGCCTGGACTTTGCCGGTGACCGCATCAACGGTGTATGGATCGACGGCAAGCTGGAAACCGCCGACCGCTACGTGTTGGCCCTGGGCAGCTACTCTCCGCAGATGCTCAAGCCACTGGGCATCAAGGCGCCGGTCTACCCGCTCAAGGGTTACTCGCTGACCGTGCCGATCACCAACGCCGAGATGGCGCCGACGTCGACCATTCTCGACGAGACCTACAAGGTTGCCATCACCCGTTTCGACAACCGCATCCGCGTTGGCGGCATGGCTGAGATCGCCGGTTTTGACCTGTCGCTCAACCCGCGTCGGCGCGAAACGCTGGAGATGATCGTCAACGACCTTTATCCTCGCGGCGGTGACCTGAGCCAAGCCAGTTTCTGGACTGGCCTGCGCCCGGCCACCCCGGACGGTACGCCGATCGTGGGTGCCACAGCGTTCCGTAACCTGTTCCTCAACACAGGCCACGGCACCTTGGGCTGGACCATGGCGTGCGGCTCCGGTCGCCTGCTGGCGGACCTGATTGCACGTAAAAAGCCGCAGATCAGTGCCGAAGGGCTGGATATTTCTCGGTATGGCAACAGCCGGGAAGTGGCCAAGCACGGGCAGACCGCGCCCGTTCACCAGCAATAAGTTCACCTGTACCGGCCTCTTCGCGGGCAAGCCCGCTCCCACAGGGACCGCACAGCTATCGAACACTGTGCAGTACCTGTGGCTCACACAAGGTCAGCACAGCTATTGAACACTGTGCAGTACCTGTGGGAGCGGGCTTGCCCGCGAAGAAGCAGACACTGTTTTTAAACTGAACCACCATAAGGCATGCCGCCATGCGTCCCGCCCGCGCCCTGATCGACCTCCAGGCCCTGCGCCACAACTACCGCCTCGCCCGTGAACTGACCGGCGCCAAAGCCCTTGCCGTGATCAAGGCCGATGCCTACGGCCATGGCGCGGTGCGTTGCGCCCTGGCGCTGGAAGCCGAAGCCGACGGCTTTGCCGTGGCCTGCATCGAAGAAGCACTGGAGCTGCGCACCGCGGGTATCAAAGCCCCCGTTTTGCTGCTCGAAGGTTTTTTCGAGGCCAGCGAGCTGGCGCTGATCGCCGAGCACGACCTGTGGTGCGTGGTGCATTCGCTGTGGCAACTCGAAGCGATCGAAAAGACCCAGGTGCACAAGCCACTGACGATCTGGCTGAAGCTCGACAGCGGCATGCACCGCGTAGGCCTGCACCCCAAGGATTACCACGAGGCGTATCAGCGCCTGCTGGCCAGCGGCAAGGTGGCGCGCATCGTACTGATGAGCCATTTCGCCCGTGCCGACGAACTGGACGCCGACGCCACCGCCGAGCAGATCGCGGTGTTCGAGGCTGCGCGTCAGGGCCTGGCCGCCGAGTGCAGCCTGCGTAACTCGCCCGGGGTGTTGGCGTGGCCACAGGCTGGCGGCGACTGGGTACGCCCAGGCCTCATGCTGTATGGCGCCACCCCCTTCGAAGTCGCCCAGGCCGAGGCGCAACGCCTGCAACCGGTGATGACCTTGCAGTCGCGCGTCATCAGCGTGCGCGAACTGCCCGCCGGTGAGCCGGTTGGCTACGGCGCCAAGTTCACCAGCCCGCGGCCGACCCGTGTCGGCGTGGTCGCGATGGGCTACGCCGATGGCTACCCGCGCCAAGCCCCCAATGGCACCCCGGTGATGGTCGCCGGCAAGCGCGCCCAGCTGATCGGCCGGGTCTCGATGGACATGCTCTGCATCGACCTGACCGATGTGCCAGAAGCTAACGTCGGCAGCCCGGTAGAGCTGTGGGGCAAGCAGGTGCTGGCCAGCGAAGTGGCTGCGCAGGCCGGCACCATCCCCTACCAGATCTTCTGCAACCTGAAGCGGGTGCCGAAAGACTACTGCGGTGAGTAAGTGCGACGAATGAGACGCTGAAGCGGACAGCTTGAGGGGTGGTGTGTTGTAAATACTGAACGGCATTGCCATGATATCGTTCACATCCACCCCTATTTCTACCCGTTTCAGGAGGCTCCAGCTTTGGACGTCGGCGAACGACTGCAAGCCATCCGCAAGCTCAAGGGCCTGTCACAACGTGAACTCGCCAAGCGCGCGGGCGTAACCAACAGCACCATCTCGATGATCGAGAAAAACAGCGTCAGCCCTTCGATCAGTTCGCTGCGCAAGGTGTTGAGCGGCATTCCGATGTCGATGGTCGAATTCTTTTCGGTCGAACTGGCTGTCGAGAGCCCGACGCAGATCGTCTACAAGGCCGATGAGCTGATCGATATCTCGGACGGCGCGGTGACCATGAAACTGGTGGGCAAGTCGCACCCCAACCGGGCCATCGCATTTCTCACCGAGGTCTACCCACCGGGTGCCGACACCGGCGCCGAAATGCTCACCCACGACGGCGAAGAGACCGGCATCCTGCTCGAAGGCCGGCTTGAACTGGTGGTCGGCAACGAAGTGTTCATCCTCGAAGAAGGCGACAGTTACTACTTCGAAAGCACCCGTCCGCACCGCTTTCGCAACCCCTTCGCCGAGCCGGCCCGGCTGATCAGCGCGGCGACGCCTTCAAACTTTTGATCCAGCGCAGTGCATTGATTCGGCAATACCCCTTTCCTGTGTAGGGTCGTTTCACGGTCTCTGGGTTCCCGCTATACTTTTCAACGCTCGCCGACCCGTGGCCGCGAGCGTGATTAGCCACCATGAGGGTGTACGCGTGAACCAAATCAAGAAGATGCTGGCCGTACCAGCAGCCGTATTCGCCCTCTGGGCAATGAGCGCAACCGCTGCGACCAACGACGACATCGCCAAGCGGCTAGAGCCGGTTGGCCAGGTGTGCGTCCAAGGCCAGGAGTGCAAGGGCATGGAAGTGGCCGCGGCGGCAGGCGGCGGCGGTGCCAAGACGCCAGACGACATCATCGCCAAGCATTGCAATGCCTGCCATGGCACCGGCTTGCTCGGCGCGCCGAAAATCGGCGATACCGCGGCGTGGAAAGAACGCGCCGACCACCAGGGCGGCCTGGATGGCATCCTGGCCAAGGCCATTACCGGCATCAACGCCATGCCGCCTAAAGGCACGTGCGCGGATTGCTCGGATGATGACCTGAAAGGGGCGATCAAGAAGATGTCGGGGTTGTGAGTAACAGCTGAATTGCACGAGGCCCGCCGTTGATGGCGGGCTTTGTTTTTGTGCTGGCTGTGCCGGCCCTTTCGCGGGTAAACCCGCTCCCACAGATACAGCACTGGGCTCAAAGACTTTGAAATCCCTGTGGGACCGGCTTTAGCCGAGAAAGGGCCGGCACAGTCAATCAAGCCAATTCCTGAATCCATGGAAGACTCAGTAACCGTCAATAATTCAGCATCGGCCTCATGCATAACTAGCATTTCTATCAGTTTTGTTTTTCGGGGTTTTGGAAAATACTCAAGCTTCTGGCTGCGATGGTAGGTAGTTAACAATGGGTTTTGGAATAGCGGATAATAACTGTCTGCAGCCGAATGCAGCCAGCCGAACACAGCCACAAATGCCAATCCCCGGTAGTGCTCGCGGGAATCTGGGCTATTCACCTTATGGCTATCACTCGCCCTTCCAGACCTTGCTCGGATTTAATGGTGACCGACCGGATCCTGCTACCGGTTGTTACCCACTGGGCAATGGTCGTCGATCATTCAGCACATCATTGATGCGATTCATTAGCCCGGACAGCATGAGTCCCTTTGCAGCGGGCGGGTTGAATCCATATGCGTACTGCCTTGGAGATCCCCTAAACCGACAGGACCCAAGTGGTAATAGTTCGGTTTTCAAGCCGCTCGTTGATCTGTACAGACGTCCCTTCCCCAAAAAGCATAATTTGCCTGCTACCGTATACGAGTCCATTCCCGTGGAATACGAAAAGCATTTCGTTAGTTATCGTGATATCCCTAATAAATACAATATGAAAATTGTCGAGCAAGCCGATGGCGTGCCTTTTGACTATGAATTGATTGGCTTTCATGGTAGTCAGGAGATGTATACGCAGTCGTTGGAGGCAGGAGTAGATGCAAATCGCTTGAAACGCACCCTTCTCGGCAGAGGGCTTTATGGCTCGACAAGTTACATGCACGCCAATAAATATGCTGGAAAGGATGGGCGAATTTTCGGGGTATATGGTAGAGATGTTGAGCGCTGGAGAGCGGGTGTGCAATTTGATCGTCCGAGTCCTGACATTCTGCTAATTAGGCCCCCTACGTTCAGTAATATTATTGTGCGGACAGAGATCAGAATGCCGCTTAGACTCCTTCACCCGCTCATCGGTGACTCATTCTGATTGCCAAGTTTAATCATTCTGACCTTGAAACCTCTGTGGTACATAGAAATGCAACGTTGGTGAGGGGACGCCTCGCCCAGAGGGGCCCAGGCAACCAACCCACATGAATACGTGTCCAACCCCTGAACCCATGGAAGACTCAGGAGGCCAAGATGCACCTCTGCGCCATCGATCAGGCTGTCGAGCAGGTCTTGTCACGCCTGCCGGCCCATATCCACATGGGCCTGCCACTGGGCCTTGGCAAACCTAACGCCTTCGTCAACGCCCTGTACGCCCGGGTGCGCGACCTGCCCGAACGTCGCCTGACGATCTACACCGCCCTCAGCCTCGGTCGCCCGCCACTGGGTGATGGCCTGCAGCGGCGTTTTCTCGAGCCCTTCGTCGAGCGTGTCTTTGCCGACTACGAAGAACTCACTTACCTCGCCGACCTGCGCAACGACCAACTGCCACCGAACATCCGCGTCGAGCAGTTCTTCATGCAGCCCGGCAGCCTGCTGCACAGCGAGACTGCCCAGCAGGACTACATCAGCAGCAATTACAGCCACGCTGCCCGCGACATCAACGCCAAGGGCCTGAACCTGATTGCCCAGCTGGTGGCTGCCACGCCCGAAAAGCCCGTGCACCTGAGCCTGGCCTGCAACCCCGACATCACCCTCGACCTGCTGCCGATAATCGCCAAGCGCCGCGCGGCCGGCGAGACCATTCTCATGCTCGGGCAGGTTCATGCCGAACTGCCCTACATGCCGGGTGATGCGGAGCTAAGCATCGACGCCTTCGACCTGCTGATTGACGAGGTGGAGCAACGTCGGCTGTTCTCCACGCCAAACATGCCGGTCAACACCCAGGACCATTGCATTGGCTTGCACGCCTGCACGCTGGTGCGCGATGGCGGCACGCTACAGATCGGCATTGGCGCCATGGGCGATGCCGTGGCCGCGGCGTTGCTGGCCAGGCAGGGCGACAACGCCGGCTACCGGGCCTTGATGGATGAACTGGATGTCGGCCCGTGGCAGGCCCTGATCGAGCGCGAAGGGGGGCTGGATGCCTTCGCCCAAGGCCTCTACGGTTGCAGCGAGATGTTCGTCAATGGCCTGCTGGCGCTGGCCGAGGCAGGCGTGGTGCGGCGCCCGGCGGACGAGCAGGGCGTGCTGGTGCATGGCGGGTTTTTCCTTGGCCCGCGGGTGTTCTACCAACGCTTGCGGGAAATGCCGCTGGAGCAGCGCGCACGCTTTGCCATGACGCGGATCAGCTACATCAACGAGCTGTATGGCCAAGAGGAACTGAAACGCCGCCAACGTCGGGATGCCCGCTTCATCAATACCGTGTTCACCATGACCTTGCTCGGCGCGGGGGTTGCCGACCAGTTGGAGGATGGCCGTGTGCTCAGCGGCGTGGGCGGGCAGTACAACTTCGTCGCCCAAGGCCACGCGCTGGAGGGTGGGCGCTCGATTTTGCTGCTGCGCAGTTGGCGTGAGGCGGGTGGGCAGGTGACGTCCAACCTGCTCTGGCAGTACGGCCACTGCACCATTCCCCGGCATTTGCGTGACATCGTGGTAACCGAGTACGGCATCGCCGATTTGCGTGGGCAGACTGACAGTGAGGTGATTGCGCGGCTGCTGGCGGTCAGTGACTCACGCTTCCAGGGCGAGCTGATGGCGCAGGCCAAGAAGGCCGGCAAGCTGGCCAAGGATTTCGAGCTGGAAGCCCGCTTCACTGACAATACGCCGGAGCGGCTCGAGGCCATCCGGGCACGGCATGCAGGGTTGTTTCCGGAGTATCCGCTGGGGACAGATTTCACGGCTGAGGAGCGGGACTTGCTGCGGGCGCTGAACTGGTTGAAGAGCAAGTTCAGGCTGAGCGAAGCGCTGGAGCTGGGCAAGGCCGCGCTGGATGCGCCGGGGCCGGAGGGGTATGGGGGCCAGCTGGTGCGAATGGGGTTGGATGATCCCCAGGGGCTAAAGGACGAGATTTATCAGCGGTTGTTGCTGGCGGGGTTGGCGGCGACTGGGTGATAGCGGGGGCTGCTGCGCAGCCCATCGCGGCGCAAGGCCGCTCCCACAGGGGGCTGCATTAACCCATGTGGGAGCGGCCTTGCGCCGCGATGGGCCGCAAAGCGGCCCCAATGGCCATCACTCGATGAAGCTGACCACACCGCCTTCCAGCGACTTCACCCGGGCCAGCGATTCAACGCGGTAGCCCTGGCTGTCCAGCTCGGCACGGCCGCCCTGGAACGACTTCTCGATGACGATACCCAGGCCGGCCACGGTGGCGCCGGCCTGCTTGATGATCGAGATCAGTGCCTGCGACGCCTTGCCGTTGGCCAGGAAGTCGTCGATCACCAGCACGCGGTCGCTGCTGTTGAGGTGGCGCGGCGAGATGGCCACGGTGTTCTCGGTCTGCTTGGTGAAGGAGTACACCGAGGCAGTCAGCAGGTTCTCGGTCAGGGTCAGCGACTGGTGCTTGCGCGCAAAGATCACCGGCACGCCCAGCTTCAGGCCAGTCATCACCGCCGGGGCGATGCCCGAGGCTTCGATGGTGACGATCTTGGTCACGCCGGCGTCGGCGAACAGGCGGGCGAACTCGTCACCGATCAACTGCATCAGCGCAGGGTCGATCTGGTGGTTGAGAAACGCGTCGACTTTAAGAACCTGATCGGAAAGCACGATGCCTTCTTCGCGAATCTTCTGATGCAGTGCTTCCACTGTGGTTTTCCTCGATGTAGCAAAGGTGGCCGCAACAGCGGCAACGGTTAAAGAGTAAGGGTTGATCAGCGTTTGAGCATCGCCCGAATATCGGCCAGTGCGTTGTTGCCACGCGCGGCTTTCACTTCGACGGGCGCATCGTCCAGGCCTTCCCAGGCCAAATCGTCCGGCGGCAGTTCGTCGAGGAACCGGCTCGGGGTGCAGTCGATGATCTCGCCGTACTGCTTGCGCTTGGCCGCAAAGGTGAAGGCCAGGGTCTGGCGCGCGCGGGTAATGCCCACGTAGGCCAGGCGGCGTTCTTCTTCGATGGTGTCGGCTTCGATGCTGGAGCGGTGCGGAAGGATCTCTTCTTCCATGCCCATGATGAACACGTAAGGGAATTCCAGGCCCTTGGAGGCATGCAGGGTCATCATCTGCACACCTTCGGCGTTTTCTTCCTCTTCCTGCTGGCGCTCGAGCATGTCGCGCAGCACCAGCTTGCCGATGGCGTCCTCGATGGTCATGTCACCCTCTTCGTCCTTCTCGAGGGTGTTTTTCAGCGCTTCGACCAGGAACCAGACGTTGCTGATGCGGAACTCCGCCGCTTTGTCGCTGGCGGTTTGCTGGCGGATCCAGTTCTCGTAGTCGATGTCGCGGATCATCTCGTGCAGCGCGGCGATCGGGTCATCCAGCGCCACCTTGTGGCGCACCCCGTCCAGCCAGTGCTTGAAGCGCTGCAGGCGCTCGGTGTAACGGGCGTCCAGGTGCTCGCCCAGGCCCAGCTCTTCGCTGGCGGCGTACATCGAGATACCGCGTTCGGTCGAGTAATTGCCGAGCTTTTCCAGGGTCGTGGAGCCGATTTCCCGGCGCGGCACGTTGATCACGCGCAGGTAGGCGTTGTCGTCGTCCGGGTTCACCAGCAGGCGCAGGTAGGCCATGAGGTCCTTGACCTCCTGGCGGCCGAAGAAGCTGTTGCCACCCGAAAGGCGGTACGGCACCTGGTGGTGCTGCAGCTTCAGTTCGATCAGCTTGGCCTGGTAGTTGCCGCGGTAAAGGATGGCGAAGTCGCTGTACGGGCGGTTGGTGCGCAGGTGCAGGGTGAGGATTTCCATGGCCACGCGTTCGGCCTCGGCTTCCTCGTTCTTGCAGCGGATCACGCGGATCTCGTCGCCCACGCCCATCTCGCTCCACAGCTGCTTCTCGAACGCGTGTGGGTTGTTGGCGATCAGCACGTTGGCGCAGCGCAGGATGCGGCTGGTGGAGCGGTAGTTCTGTTCGAGCATGACGATCTTCAGGGAGGGGTAGTCCTCCTTGAGCAGCATCAGGTTCTCGGGCCGCGCGCCACGCCAGGCGTAGATCGACTGGTCATCGTCGCCGACCACGGTGAACTGGTTGCGCATGCCGATCAGCATTTTCACCAGCAGGTACTGGCTGGCGTTGGTGTCCTGGTATTCGTCCACCAGCAGGTAGCGCACGCGGTTCTGCCAGCGCTCCAGCACTTCGGGGTGCTCCTGAAACAGCTTGACCGGCTGCAGGATCAGGTCGTCGAAGTCCACCGCGTTGAACGCCTTGAGCGTGCGCTGGTAGTGGGTGTAGACGATGGCGGCGGTCTGCTCGCGCGGGTTGCGGGCCTTTTCCAGGGCCTCGGGCGGGAGGATCAGGTCGTTCTTCCAGGCACCGATCATGTTCTTGATCTCGTCGATGCCGTCGTCGCCGGAATACTCTTTCTGCATGATGTCCGACAGCAACGCCTTGATGTCGGACTCGTCGAAGATCGAAAAGCCTGGCTTATAGCCCAGCTTGTCGTGCTCCTTGCGGATGATGTTCAAACCCAGGTTGTGGAAGGTGCACACCGTCAGGCCGCGGCCTTCCCCCGGGCGCAGCAAGGTGGCGACCCGCTCCTTCATCTCGCGCGCGGCCTTGTTGGTGAAGGTCATCGCCACGATGTACTGGGCACGGATGCCGCAGTTCTGGATGAGGTGGGCAATCTTGCGCGTGATGACGCTGGTCTTGCCGGAACCTGCACCGGCGAGCACCAAAAGAGGGCCGCCGACGTAGTCTCGGGCTTCCTGTTGCCGGGGATTGAGTCGGGACATGCTAGAAACCGGGGGTCGCCAGAAAATAGCCGCGCATTCTAACAGGCATGGGCCGGTAATGGCGCGACCGTCTGACGTCTGAGTCAGACTTTTATCAGCGCATAAGTATTAGTCAGGCTCATGCTATTCACCGAAAAAATCGTATTTGCCGGTTGGCCTGGTTTCGCGCACGATGCACGACGAAATGTGTCGTTGCCTACATATATAAAAGCGTAAATCATTTTCATTCATGCAGTGGCATACTTGGCCTCTGCCGTTGCACCCGCCCATGCCCTAAGGAGCCCGCTTGTCCACGCCTGTCGAACCGTTGCGTTTGCTGCTGTTGGCTGATGAGCCGGAATGGGCCGTGCTGTTGCGCGAGTGCGTGCAGGCACTGAGCGGCAGCGCGGTGTTGTTGACCGCACCTGACTGGGAGTCGGTCGATAGCCTGTTCAGCCACGACCGCCAAGCCGTGATCCTGGCCACCCCGGCCTTGCAGCCAGCCCCCGGCCGCTGCGAGCTGCCCACGGTCGTGCTGCTCGATCACGAGCCTGAAGTGGCGCCCACCGGGGTCAGCGACTGGCTGGTGCGTGACCACCTCAATGCCGATGCCTTGCGCCGCTCGTTGCGCCACGTTCGCGAGCGCGGCGTGCTGGTTGCCACTTTGCAACGCCTGGCCGAGCAGGACCCGCTGACCGGTATTGCCAACCGCCAGGGTTTCCAGGCCTTGCTGACCACGCGCCTGGCAGAGGGGGATGGCCGTGGCCTGGCCCTCGGCCACCTCGACCTGGACAACTTCCGCCACGTCAACGACGCGCTTGGCCATCAAAGCGGCGATCGGCTGATCCTGCAGGTGGTGGCACGGCTCAAGCTGCAACTGGAGGCCGGCGACCAGCTGGCCCGGCTGGGCAGTGACGAATTCGCCCTGCTGATCGATACCCGCCGCGACCCGAACCGCGCCGAGTGGATAGCCGAACGCATCATCGAAGCCTTGGCCGAGCCCTACTGGATCGACGGCGAAAGCCTGCTGCTCGGCTGCAGCCTGGGCCTGGCTCACGCCCGGGCGCAGGGCGGCGCCGACCCGCTGATGTGGCATGCGCACATCGCCATGCGCCAGGCCAAGGGTAGCCAGGGCTGTACTTTTCATGTCTTCAACGAACGCATCAACCGCAACGCCCGCAGCCTCGCCGACCTGGAAAGCGAGCTGCGCCGGGCCCTGCGCCGTGACGAGCTGGAGCTGCATTACCAGCCACGGCTGAACCTGGCCGATGGGCGCATCGTTGGCCTTGAGGCGCTGGTGCGCTGGCGCCATGCCGAGCGCGGCCTGTTGCCGCCCAGCGAGTTCGTGCCGCTGGCCGAGCAGAGCGGGCTGATCGTGCCGCTTGGCTACTGGGTGATATCGCGCGCGCTGCGTGACATGCAAGCGCTGTGCGAGCATGGCCTGCCGCCGCTGCACATGGCGGTGAACCTGAGCTTCAGGCAGTTTCAGGACAGCCAGCTGCTGACCACCCTGAGCAGGTTGATCATCGAGCACGGCGTCGATGCCCGCTGGCTGGAGTTCGAACTGACCGAGACGGCGGTCATGCGCCGCAACGAACGGGTGCGCCAGACCATGGATGCCCTTGGGCGCTTGGGCGTGCGTTTTTCCCTGGATGACTTCGGCACTGGCTTCTCATCGTTCGTGCACTTGAACAGCCTGCCGATCGCCTTGCTCAAGGTTGACCGCAGTTTTGTCGCCGAGATGGAAATGCGCGAGGAGAACCGCAAGCTGGTGCACGCCATGATCAACCTGGCGCATAACCTCAACCTCGAAGTGGTTGCCGAGGGTGTGGAAAGCGAAGCGCAGATGGCGTTGTTGCGTGAGTTCGGCTGTGACCAGGTGCAGGGGTTTCTGGTCAGCAAGCCGCTGCCGGTGGCGGAGTTGATGGCGTTTCTGCAGGACTGTGGAACGCCGCATCTGGTTAGCCTGTAATGCGGCTAGGGCTGCAAAGCAGCCCCGGCAATCACACAGGCAGTGCAGACCTGTCAGGCAAACCCGCCTTTCTCAACAGACGTTTCATCCGCCATTCAAAGCCAAGGGTCAGCGCCACTGCCGCACAGGCCAGCCCCAACGCCAGCCCCCACCAGATCCCGACCGCGCCGCCTCCCAGGTTGAAGGCGAACAGCCAAGCGCTGGGGGCGCCCACCAGCCAATAGCAGCACAGCCCGATCAGGAAGGTGGTCTTGGCGTCCTTCAGCCCACGGATCGAGCCCATGGCGATGGTCTGCATGCCGTCGAACAGCTCGAACCAGGCCGCGACCATCACCAGCTGCACGGCCAGTTGGTAGATGGCCGCGAACGCGGGGTCGTTGCGGTCGATGAACAACCCCACCAGGGCATCCGGCAACAGCCAGAACAGCGCGGCGAAGGCGAACATGATCATCCCGCCAAAACCGATCCCCACCCGGCCTGCGCTGCGGGCCGCGAGCAGGTTGCCGCCGCCGTAGTACAAGCCCACGCGCATGGTCACGGCATAAGACAGCCCGGTGGGCACCATGAACGCCGTGGAAACGATCTGCAGCGCGATCTGATGCGCCGCCAGCTCCGTGCTGCCGAGCACGCCCATGCACAGCGCGGCAAAGGCGAACAGGCCGACCTCCACCATGTACGTGCCGCCAATCGGCAGGCCCAGCCGCCACAGCTCGCGCAGGGCTGGCAGGGAAGGGCGTGACAGGCCCTGGCGCAGCGGGTAGGCGGCATAGGCCGAATGCCAGCGGATGTACAGGGCTAAGGCAATCGCCATGCCCAGCGACACCACGGCAGTGACCAGGCCGATGCCCATCAGGCCCAGCTTGGGCAGGCCGAACATGCCTTCGATCAGCGCAACGTTGAGCAGGTAGTTGAGCACCGTGCCTATCACGCTGATGACCATCACCGGCGTCGAGCGGCCAAGCGCGCTGGTGAAGCCGCGCAGGGCCATGAAGGTCAGGTAGCTGGGCAGGGCCAGCGGCAGCAGGGTGAGGAATTCGGCGGCCGAGGCGACGTTCTCCGGCTGTTGGCCAAACATCAGCAACACCGGCTCCAGGTTCCACAGCGCCAGCGCCGCGACCAGCGCCAGGCCCCAGGCCAGCCACAGGCCGCTTTGTGCCAGGCGTGTGACGCCCTCGATGTCGTTGGCACCCTTGCGGATGGCCACCAGCGTGCCGACCGCGGCGATCACGCCCAGGCAAAAAATCGACACGAACGAGTAGCTCGCAGCGCCCAAGCCGCCGCCCGCCAAGGCTTGCGGGCTGATGCGGGCCATCATCAGGGTGTCGGTCAGCACCATCAGCATGTGCGCCAACTGCGAGGCGATCAGCGGCCCGGCCAGGCGCAGCAAAGCCTTGAGTTCGGTGGTAGGCGCTACATGCATGCGTGTGGTCCTTTTCCTGATCCCGTGAGCGAAGGGCGATTCTGAGGCTTTGGTCAGCTTTGCACAAAAGGATAAAAACGATCATTGGCATGAGTTTGACTCATGTGTTTATGCTGTCAGCGATCCGTTCCCCAGCCCGCATGGCAGGTGCCTAATGTCTCGTCAGCTCCCACCGTTGTATGCCTTGCGCGCATTCGAAGCCGCTGCGCGACTGAGCTCCTTCACCCGTGCCGGCGAAGAGCTTTCGATTACCCAGAGTGCGGTCAGCCGCCATATCCGCACCCTTGAACAACACTTCGCTTGCCGCCTGTTCGTGCGCAGCGGCCGCAGCTTGCAATTGACCGAAGCGGCCAGGGTGTTGCTGCCCGGCGTGCGCGAAGGCTTCGCCGCGCTGGAGCGGGCTTGCGACACCTTGCGCGGCGAAGATGACATCTTGCGCATGAAAGCGCCCTCCACCCTGACCATGCGCTGGTTGTTGGCCCGCCTAAGCCGTTTTCGTCACCTGCAGCCCGGTAACGAAGTGCAACTGACCAGCGCCTGGATGGACGTCGACCATGTCGATTTCAACCAGGAGCCTTTCGATTGCGCCGTGTTGCTCAGCGATGGCGTGTTCCCGGCGCATTGGGAAGTGCGCCGGTTGTTTCCCGAACTGCTGATCCCGGTGGGTGCGCCGGACCTGCTCGATGATGGGCCGTGGGACGAGCGTCGGCTGGCCTGCATCGAACTGCTGCACCCGACCGTGGACAAGCGTGACTGGCGCGAATGGTTGGAGCGCATGGGGCTTAGCGACAAGGTGTCGCTCAAGGGCGGCCAGGTGTTCGATACCCTGGAGTTGGGCATGATCGCAGCGGCGCGTGGCTATGGGATATCGATGGGGGATTTACTGATGGTGGCCGAGGATGTGGCGCAGGGGCGTTTGAGCTTGCCCTGGCCAACGGCGGTGCCCAGCGGCATGGATTACTACCTGGTGTGGCCGCGCACCCGGCCGGGTGGCGAGCGGTTGCGGCGCTTGAGCGAATTCTTGCACGCGGAGGTGGCGGCGATGGACCTGCCGGATGTGCAGGTCCTGCCGACGCTTGGGCCGCAGCGCGACCCAATGCGACCCTAAGGCTTACATCGACCCCAGGTTCAGCGCCTGTGCACACGCCTGCAACGAGCGGCGCTCGCTCTGCGCATACAACGCCAGCTCATCCTGCACCTTCAGCCCCAATGCAGCTTCGAACGCCTCACGGTTAGCGTTGCTGCCGTATTCTGCCTGCGCATCATCGCCCAGGTTGGACTGGAAGATCCCCGCTGCACTCACCGGCAGGAAGTCTTCGTACACCAGCGCCTCGAAGTGCACATGCCCCGCATCGATCAGCCCTTGCAGGGTGGTCGGGCGGTCGCTGTAATCGCGAGCGGCCAGGCCTTTTTCGGTGGCGAAGTAACGGAAGTAGGCCAGGCCCTGTTCACGCATCTGCGCCAGGTCGTCGGGGAACTCGGCGAAGGTCTGGCTCAACAGCGTCCTGTAACGCTCGGCATTGGCTTCGGCTGGCACACCGCCCAAGGCGGCGCGGGTAGCATCGAGCAGTTTGTCGTACAGCTGGCGACCCTTCGGCGTCAGTGCGGCACCGCGTTGTTCGATCTCGCCGAAACGCGCGGTGTGGCTGCCCTCGCTGCCTTGCTGACCGCTGAAGGCGACTTTTTCCTGCAGCGCCTTGAAGCTGGTCTGGCGCAGCAGGATTGGGTGGCGGCGGGTGGGCGGGCCTTCGACCACGGCCTTTGGCGGAATGCCCTTGGCCGGCATGCCGACCTGGATCGCGTCGATGTCCAGGGTGCGCGGGGTCAGGTGGTTGATGTGCGGGCCCTTGAAGGCCACCACATCGGCAATCAGACGGTGCTGGTCGTGCAGTTGCTGGTACTGCTCGGCGGTTACCGTGGCGTCATGGTGCCAGCGGAAGGTGTGCAGCGCTTCCTGCACGAACGCCTTGGCGTCGGCTGCGCTGAGGCCGCCGTCACGCTCGCACTGGGCAATCAGCTCGAGTACGCGCGGGGTGAAAATCTTGCGTTTGGCCAGGATGCCCTGTGCCAGTTCGCGCAGTTGCGGGTTGTCGATCAGTTCCAGGCGCAGCAGCGAGGTGAACACCCGGAACGGGCTGACATGCAGGGACTGCTCGTGCACGGCGCGGAAGGCGGTGGAGTGCACGGGTACGCCTGCAGAGCTGAGGTCGTAGTAGCCGACGGGCTCCATGCCCATCACCGCGAACAGTTTGGCGATGGTCGCCAGTTCTTCGGCGGTGCCGACGCGGATGGCGCCGTGGCGTTCCTGGTCCAGGCGCTCGATTTCGCCGGTCCAGCGCAGCGCTTCGGCCACCGTTGGTTGCTGGGTCATCACCTGCTGGTTGATTTCGCTCACCAGCTCCAGCAGCGTGCCATACAGCGGCACTTCCTGTTTGTACATGAGCGACATGGCGGCAGAGAACTGCGCGCGGATGCTGTCTGGGCTGACGAAATCGTGGGCGGGCATCGCTAGCTTCCTGGTTGGGTTCGGACGCTTACATGAAAGCTGGGAATGCACATGGCTCACAAGCGAAAAAAAGTGCGAGTGTCATTCCTTTTTTGATCGACCTTAGGGCCCCTTCGCGGGTGAACCCGCTCCCACAGGGGTGGTGCAATGTTTGAACGCTGTGCAGTACCTGTGGGAGCGGGTTTACCCGCGAAGAGGCCCTAGAGCCTACAACTGCTCGTGAATCCACTCCACCAACGCCCGCACCTTCGGCACCTCGGCCGCATGCTCGGCATACGCCAGGTAATGCGCCCCGGTACTCTTCATCGCATGATTCCAGGCAATGACCAGGCTCCCTTCATTCAGCTCCTTGGCCACCAAGTACCGCGGCACCAGCGCCACCCCACAGCCCGCCTGCGCCGCGCTCAAGGCCATATAGAACGTATCGAACCGCGGCCCATGGTAGGCGCTGACACTCTGCAGCCCCAGCTCCAGAAACCACTCATGCCACGCCTCTGGCCGCGACGTACTCTGCAGCAGCACCAGCTCGGCCAACTCACCGGCATCGGCCAGCGCCCGCCCGGCCAACAGCTCCGGCGCGCACACCGGCACCACCTCTTCGCGGAACAGCTCCACGCAGGTCGCCCCCGGCCAGGTGCCTTGCCCATAGAAGAACACCACATCCGCCGAGCCTTGCAGCAAAGCGAATGGCTCCATCTCGTTACGGATGTCCAGGTGGATATTGGTGTGGCGCTTGCCAAAGCCTTTGAGGTGGGGGATCAGCCAGCGCACGCCAAAACTCGGTTGAGTGGCTACCTTCAATATCTCGGTCTGCTCGCCATAGGTCAGTACGTAGCGGCTGGACATGTCCACCTGGGTGAGGATCTTGTTGACCTCGGCCAGGTACAGGCTGCCCGCTGGCGTCAGTTGCAGGCGGCGGCGAATGCGCAGGAACAGGTGGTGGCGCAGCATGTCTTCGAGTTGCGCCACTTGCTTGCTGACCGCGCTCTGGGTCAGGTGCAGCTCTTCGGCGGCACGGGTGAAACTTAAATGACGGGCTGCAGCTTCAAAGCACTGCAGGGCGGTCATGGAGGGCACCAAGCGTTTGGACATAGCGGTCTCTGCGGCTCAAATCATTACCTGACGGAATGATATGCGGAATAAAGGTCGTTTGTTGCACTGGTGTGATCGGATTAATACTGATCCACATCATTTTTCCACCCCATCACCGATGTAGGAGATGCACAAATGGTTGCTGGATTGCTCGAGCGCCTTGGCGTTGCCGCCGAGGCTTACACCCAGGGCGACTACCCTGTTCACACGCCGATCGACGGCAGCCAGATCGCCTCGGTGAAACTGCTCGGCAAGGCCGAGACCATCGCCCGCATCGATCAGGCCCAAAGCGCCTTCGACGCCTGGCGCACCGTGCCGGCCCCACGCCGCGGCGAGCTGGTCCGCCTGTTCGGTGAAGTGCTGCGTGAACACAAGGCCGACCTCGGCGAACTGGTTTCGATCGAAGCCGGCAAGATCACCCAGGAAGGCCTGGGTGAAGTCCAGGAAATGATCGACATCTGCGACTTCGCCGTCGGCCTGTCGCGTCAGCTGTACGGCCTGACCATCGCCTCCGAGCGCCCTGGCCACCACATGCGTGAAACCTGGCACCCGCTGGGCGTGGTTGGCGTGATCAGCGCCTTCAACTTCCCGGTTGCCGTCTGGGCCTGGAACACCGCGCTGGCCCTGGTGGCCGGTAACTCGGTGGTGTGGAAACCGTCGGAAAAGACCCCATTGACCGCCCTGGCCTGCCAGGCGCTGTTCGAAAAAGCCCTGAAAGCCTTTGGCGATGCACCGGCTGGCCTGGCGCAACTGGTCATCGGTGGCCGTGAAGCGGGCGAAGCGATGGTCGATGACCCACGTGTGCCGCTGGTCAGCGCCACCGGCAGCACCCGCATGGGCCGTGAAGTCGGCCCACGTGTTGCCGCTCGCTTCGGCCGCAGCATTCTCGAACTGGGCGGCAACAACGCCATGATCCTGGCCCCGAGCGCGGACCTGGACCTGGCTGTGCGCGGCATCCTGTTCTCCGCCGTGGGTACTGCGGGCCAGCGCTGCACCACCCTGCGCCGCCTGATCGTGCACCGCTCGATCAAGGACGAAGTGGTTGCCCGCGTCAAAGCCGCCTACGGCAAAGTACGTATCGGTGACCCACGCAAAGACAACCTGGTGGGTCCGCTGATCGACAAACTGTCGTTCGACGCCATGCAGGGCGCGCTGGCCAAGGCCCGCGACGAAGGTGGCCAGGTGTTTGGCGGCGAGCGTCAGCTGGCAGACCAGTACCCGAACGCCTACTACGTGTCCCCAGCCATCGCCGAGATGCCGGCCCAGAGCGACGTGGTTCGCCACGAGACCTTCGCGCCGATCCTCTACGTGCTGGCCTACGATGATTTCGAAGAGGCCCTGCGCCTGAACAACGAAGTGCCACAAGGCCTGTCCTCGTGCATCTTCACCACCGACATCCGTGAAGCCGAGCGCTTCCAGAGTGCCTCGGGCAGCGACTGCGGCATCGCCAACGTCAACATCGGCACCAGCGGCGCCGAGATCGGCGGTGCGTTTGGTGGCGAGAAAGAAACCGGCGGTGGTCGTGAATCCGGTTCGGATGCCTGGAAAGGCTACATGCGTCGTCAGACCAACACCGTCAACTACTCGCGCGAGCTGCCGCTGGCGCAGGGTATCGTGTTCGACTGATGCTGCAGGGCCGGGGGCTTTGCCCCCGGTTCGCGGGGCAAGCCCGCTCCCACAGGATCCCCGCTGCCTTTCAGGCCTGTGTGGTCCCTGTGGGAGCGGGCTTGTCCCGCGAATGGGCCGCAAAGCGGCCCCAACAAAACCAGATGCACCCGCAATAAGAACAACACTGCTGGAGCCGGCCATGTCCGAACTGCGTCAACAATGCTTGTGGGAATTCGTCAGCAAACCGACCGTCGCCGCCCAGGCCCTGGCCGGTGAGCACAAGGCCGATGTCTGTGTCATCGGTGGCGGCATCACCGGCCTGTCCGCAGCGATCCACCTGCTCGAACAGGGCAAGTCGGTGATCTTGCTGGAAGCCTGGAAGATCGGCCACGGTGGCTCCGGACGTAACGTCGGCCTGGTCAATGCCGGCACCTGGATCCGCCCCGACGACGTCGAGGCGACCCTCGGCCAGAAGCAGGGCAGCCGCTTGAACAAGGTGCTTGGCGAAGCACCGGGCGAGGTATTCGCCATGATCGAGCGCCTGGGTATCGACTGCCAAGCCCAGCACAAAGGCACGCTGCACATGGCGCACAACGCCACCGGCATCGCCGACCTCGAAGCCCGCCATGAACAATGGAGCCGCCGCGGCGCTGACGTCGAGCTGCTGACCGGCGCCCAGTGCCAGGAATACTGCGGTACCGACAAGATTTCCGCCGCGCTGCTCGACCGCCGCGCCGGCACCATAAACCCCATGGGTTACACCCAAGGCCTGGCCGCTGCGGTTTCGCGCCTGGGTGGCAAGGTGTTCCAGCAGTCCTCGGTCGAGGGCCTGGAGCGCGAAGGCGATGGCTGGCGCGTGAAAACGGCACGTGGCTCGGTGCGCGCCGACAAGGTGGTGATTTCCACCGGTGCCTACACCGAAGGCGACTGGAGCAACCTGCAGAAGCAGTTCTTCCGCGGTTACTACTACCAGGTCGCGTCCAAGCCGCTGCACGGCGCTGCCGCTGACAAGGTACTGCCGCATGGCCAGGGCTCCTGGGACACCCGCACCGTACTCAGCAGCATCCGCCGCGACGACCAGGGCCGCCTGCTGCTCGGCAGCCTGGGCCGGGTCGACAACAAGCCGGCCTGGTTCGTGCGCAGCTGGGCTGACCGTATCCAGAGCCATTACTACCCTGAGCTGGGCAAGGTCGAGTGGGAGATGCACTGGACCGGCTGCATCGACTTTACCCCCGACCACCTGATGCGCCTGTTCGAGCCGGCGCCGGGGCTGGTGGCGGTGACCGGTTACAACGGCCGCGGCAACACCACCGGGACCGTGATCGGGCGAGCGTTTGCCGAGTTCTTGCTCAAGGACGAAGCGGACAGCCTGCCGATTCCGTTCTCGCCGATGACCGGGGTGAGCGCGCCGTCGCTGCGCACGGCGTTCTACGAGTCCGGGTTCTCGCTGTACCACGCGGGGCAGTGCTTGAGGGTGGTGTTGTAGCCACTGGCCTCTTCGCGGGGCAAGCCCGCTCCCACAGGTTTTCACAGCCTTCAGCAACTGTGGATTACCTGTGGGAGCGGGCTTGCCCGCGAAGAGGCCGGTGCATATTTACTTGTGCAACCAACTGAGAAAGCCACCTTTCTTGATCAGGGTCGGCTTCTGCAGCAACAACGACTCCCGGCTCTGCCGCCTGAACCGCTGCAACTTGCTCAACGCCGTCTGCACCTCGCCCCGCTGCACCAGGCAGCTCTTCACCTGTTCCTTGTCGATGCGGTAAAGCACGCAACTGGTCAGCGTGCGGAACTCGGCAAAGCCGTCGTCTTCGTCGATGATGCCCTCGATCCCCAGCACTTCCCCCGGCCCCATGCGCCCGGCCTCCAGCAGCTTGTCGCCATCGCGAATCGACGCTGAAACCACGCCGCTGCCAATCACCAACAGGTGATCCGAGCGCTCGCCCACACCCAGGATCACTTGGTCCGCCAGGTATTCCACGGCCGTCATGCGCTGGCTCAGCGCATCGCGCTCTTCATCGCTCAGCGAGCGGAACACCCGCACTTCATCCAGCACCTCGCGTTGGCGGCTGCGCGGCGGCAGGGCCAGGTCGACGTTCCACATCACGCCACTGGCCTCCAGGTGCCGATGGGCCAGGTCGAACAGCTGATTGCGCGCGTCGGTCTTGCCGCCCATGTCGGCAATGAAGCCACTGGCTTCGTACTCCACCGACTCCAGGGTCGACGCCTTCACCGTGACCTTGGGCTTTGGCGTGGCGAGTATCGCGCGCGTGCCCTGCAGGGCCTTTTCCAGCGCATCAAACACCCGCTTGGGGCGCACCTTGGCCGGCACCACCAAACTGATCGACACCCCATGCACGTCAGGCGGGCGGCTGTGGTTGAGCAGTTTGGCTTTGGCCGCCACCGAATTGGGGATCACCGCCAGGCTGCCAGCACTGGTCAGCAGCCGCGTGGCACGCCAGTCGATGTCCAGCACCTTGCCTTCGGTGCCGTCGATGGAGATGGCATCGCCGATCTGGTACGGCCGCGTCGTGTTCAGCACGATGCCGCTGAACACGTCGGCCAAGGTGCTTTGCAGCGCCAGGCCGATGACGATGGCCATCACCCCGGAGGTGGCCAGCAGCCCCTTCACCGGCAGTTGCATCACATAGCCCGCCGCAGCCACCACCGCCGCCAAAAAGATCAGCGCCCCCAGCACATCCTGCAGCAACCGCCCGCCATGGCTGCCACGCGCCACCAGCAACAGCCCGAACACCACGGTCACCGTGCGCGCACCGAACAGCCACCAGCCGATCGTCAGCACTGTCGCCATCAGGTTGCGCGACACATCGTCAGGCCATGGCGGCGGCTGCAAAGGGCTCATGCCCGCGGCCAGCAGCACCCAGCTGAACAGCAGGAAAATCACCAGCCGCGAGCCGATACGCCAGGCCCGGCGTTGGAGGGGGATCAGTTGCCAGAGAATCAGGTCGAGCAGGATCAGTGAAGTGCCGAGCAACAACGGGGACGACTGGATGAAAGCCAGCATGGTGGTCTCGGGGGTGAGGGGAGGGCTGTGCGTAGTAATAGAGCAGGTTGGGCAGGCAGGCAATGGGGGGACGGGTGAGTTGTATCTGAAGGTCAAGGCCGTTGCCCTGTGGTCGAAGGGTTCGCGGCGCTGTGCTCCAACTACATCCCGCATTGCCGCAAAGCTGTTGACTTGCTCAAAGACTGTGATAGCGTTTTACCCGAGCGCGAAACCAGTTGCCATTCAGCGGCAGTAACTGGCGTAGGAACCCCGTCGATGGCTGAATCATCAGCGCAGGGTGAGACCTCCACACCCCGGCTTGAGGGTGTGTATATGAATATCAAGCGTCTATTCAGGGCTACTGGTGACAGTGGCCCTTTTCTTTGCCCGGCAGAAACTCATAGCGCTTGTACAGCAGTTCGCCATGGCGGTGCTTGTTGAGTGCTTTCGCGTCGCACTGCATGAAATTCCACAGCATTTTTCCGCTCTCGAGTGTAACGATCGCCAGCATCTGCCGCTTGGCTTCATATATCCCTATAAATGCCAACCTATGTGTGTCGTTGGTATAGGCCACGCTCCACACCTCAAACGGCCCGGTCAGGGTATCCACAGCTACTTGAATGTAGCGCTCCCGCGCATCTTGCCTTTTCTCGACGATGTGATGGATGCAGCTGCGTCGAATCTGAACATCCCCCAAGGGTGTGTTGATGACCACAAAGGCGCTCGATGAGTTGCTCAAGCCTAGGTGGTGAGCAACGCGCTCAATGGCGCCCTCATGGGTGCCTGCTGCAGCGACCTCATCGATGGCTTGTGCACGCATTTCACGGTCAAGAGACCTGAGGTCTGGCAACCCCCTATCCAACCAAGTGCTCTGACACGTTTTCTCAGTGATTTTCTCGGGCGAGATAGGGGGGTTCAAAGAAGTACCTGGCGACTAGCGATTGCTGAAGCGACGGCAAGTCCACAAGCCTAGGTACCAGGGGCAACACGAGCAATCAGATCGGTATCGACACTACTTGTAGGGATTTTCCTCAGACGAAGCAATGGCGTAGGAATTGGCTTGTGGTCTTCAACAAGCCCAGCGTCCATGAAGCCGGCTTGCCCGTTTACAGGCCTGCCAATCCATCGTTCACAAAACAGAACGCTAAAGCCAAAAACCACTATCTACCGCTCCAAAGGTGATGGTTTTAATCTTCTCCCATCAACGCGAAACACCCAACTTACTGAACATCAAAACCCTTAGGAGCAACGACCATGGCCCAATTCAAATACAACCGCCTGAACAAAGACGACGCCGCTGTGCTGCTGGTCGACCACCAGGCTGGCCTGCTGTCCCTGGTCCGCGACATCGAGCCAGACGCATTCAAGAACAACGTGCTGGCCCTGGCCGACCTGGCCAAATTCTTCAACCTGCCAACCATCCTCACCACCAGCTTCGAGCAAGGCCCCAACGGCCCGCTGGTGCCTGAATTGAAAGCGCTGTTCCCAGACGCCCCTTACATTGCCCGCCCAGGCCAGATCAACGCCTGGGACAACGAAGACTTCGTCAAAGCGGTAAAGGCGACCGGCAAGAAGCAGCTGATCATCGCCGGTGTAGTGACCGAGGTCTGCGTCGCCTTCCCGGCCCTGGCAGCCTTGGAAGAAGAGTTCGAGGTGTTCGTGGTAACCGATGCGTCCGGCACCTTCAACGCGATGACCCGCGATGCCGCCCATGACCGCATGAGCCAGGCCGGTGCGCAGCTGATGACCTGGTTCGGCGTGGCCTGTGAGCTGCACCGCGACTGGCGCAATGACGTCGAAGGCCTGGCGGCGCTGTGCTCCAACCACATCCCGGACTACCGCAACCTGATGACCAGCTACAACGCCTTCAACGCCGGCAAGTAAGCCGCCGCGCACCGGGCACCGACCGTCGGTGCCCGGCAAGGGCAGCACACCCATTCAATCCTCCGCCCGTTCGCTGTTGCACAGTGAGTGCGGGCCAGCTCATCCCAAGGAATGTCGATGAACACCGCACTCCAAGACAACCGCAACGTGGTCACCCTGGTCATCCAGCACAAAGTTCGCGCCGAGGCGCTGGCCGGCTACGAGGACTGGCTCAAGCACACGGTCAGTGCCGCGCGCCGCCAACCCGGCCACCTCGACGTCAACGTGATCCGCCCCGAAGACGGCGGCCGCCACTTCACCACCGTGGTGCGCTTCAGCGATGCCAGCCTGCTGCAGGCCTGGGTCAACTCCACCGAGCGCCAGACGCTGGTCAGCCAGGTGCTGCCGCTGCTGGAGGAGGGCGACAACACCCAGGTTCACGAAGACCCAGAGTTCTGGTTCACCCCACCGAGCACCACGGCGGCACAACCGCCGCGCTGGAAGCAAGCGTTGCTGACCTACCTGGTGATCTGCCCGATGACCATGGTCATTCCGCAACTGCTGGCGCCGTTGTTCGCGCGCTTTCCGCACTTGGGCGGCGCGATCACCGGCAACCTGATCGTCAACCTGTTTGTCATCCTGCCCGTGGTGTTCTACATCATGCCGTGGGTAACCCGCCGCTGCGCCAACTGGCTGCGTGGCTGATTCAGCCCCTTCCCCATAGACTTTCAAGGAGATACCGATATGAGCACACTCGTAACCCGCGATGGCACTTCGCTCTATTTCAAGGACTGGGGCAGCGGCAAGCCCGTGTTGTTCAGCCACGGTTGGCCGTTGGACGCCGACATGTGGGATTCGCAGATGGAATTCCTGGCCAGCCGTGGCTACCGCGCCATCGCCTTCGACCGCCGTGGTTTCGGCCGGTCGAGCCAGCCGTGGAATGGCTATGACTACGACACGTTTGCCGATGACATCGCCCAACTGATCGAACACCTCGACCTGCGTGAAGTGACCTTGGTGGGCTTCTCCATGGGCGGTGGCGATGTCAGCCGCTACATCGCGCGCCATGGTAACGAGCGGGTGGCTGGGCTTGTGCTGCTGGGGGCGGTGACGCCGGTGTTTGGCCAGCGGGATGATAACCCTGAGGGGGTCGAGGCTGCGGTGTTCGAGGGTATTCAGGCGGGCTTGCGTGCCGACCGGGCGCAGTTCATCGCCGATTTTGCCACGCCGTTTTATGGCTTGAACCAAGGGCAGCAGGTGTCCCAGGGGGTGCTGACGCAGACCCTGAACATCGCGCTGCTGGCCTCGATCAAGGGCACGCTGGATTGCGTCACCGCGTTCTCCAAGACCGACTTCCGCCCGGACATGGCCAAGATCGAGGTGCCGACCTTGGTGATTCACGGTGATGCGGACCAGATCGTGCCGTTCGAGACCACGGGCAAGAAAGCCGCCGAGTTGATTCGTGGGGCCGAGCTGAAGGTGTATGAAGGTGCGCCGCATGGGTTTGCCGTGACGCATGCGCAGCAGCTGAATGAAGACTTGTTGGCGTTCCTCCAGCGATGACGGTGTGAGGCATTCGCGGCGGTCCGGCGCCCCGGTAAACCCGCTCCCACAGGATCAACACAGCTTTTGGGGCATGTGATGCCCTTGTGGGAGCGGGTTCACCGGGGCGCCGGACCGCCGCGAAGAGGCCGGCCCTGGCAGCACAAAACGTGAACAGGGCTAACCTTCTTCAACCCACCGCACATCCATGCAATCCCTGACCAGGCTTGAACCGGCATGCTCCGCAGTTGCGCTTGCCGCTGCCGCACCCAGACGGAGAAGACCATGTCCCAGGACCCTAACGACAAGAGCCGTCGCCAGTTCCTCGCCACCAGCACCGTGCTCGGTGCCGCCGGCGCGCTCTGGTCCGCATTGCCCTTCGCCGGCTCCGCCGGTTCCGCCCATGCATCCACTCAAGGAGGCTCCATGACCGCCGACCTCATTCTGTTCAATGGCAAACTGCACACTGTCGACCGTGAGAAGCCCACCGCCACCGCCGTCGCCATCAAGGACGGCCGCTTCATCGCCGTCGGCAGCGACGCCGAAGCCATGGCCCACAAAAGCGCCACCACGCAGATCATCGACCTCAAGCAGCGCACGGTCATCCCGGGCCTGAACGACTCCCACCTGCACCTGATCCGCGGTGGCCTGAACTACAACCTGGAGCTGCGCTGGGAAGGCGTACCTTCGGTAGCCGATGCCCTGCGCATGCTCAAGGACCAGGCCGCCCGTACCCCGACCCCGCAGTGGGTGCGTGTGGTCGGTGGCTGGAACGAGTTCCAGTTCGCTGAAAAGCGCATGCCGACCCTGGAAGAAATCAACCAGGCCGCGCCCGATACCCCAGTGTTCCTGCTGCACCTGTACGACCGCGCGCTGCTCAACCGCGCCGCGCTCAAAGCCGTGGGTTACACCAAGGACACGCCGAACCCGCCGGGTGGCGAGATCCAGCGCAACAAGTTCGGCGAGCCGACCGGCATGCTCATCGCCCGCCCTAACGCGATGATCCTCTACGCCACCCTGGCCAAAGGGCCGAAGCTGCCGCTGGAGTACCAGGTCAACTCGACCCGCCAGTTCATGCGTGAGCTCAACCGCCTGGGCCTGACCAGCGCCATCGACGCCGGGGGCGGCTACCAGAACTTCCCCGACGATTACTCGGTGATCCAGGAGCTGGCAGACAACAACCAGCTGACCGTGCGCATCGCCTACAACCTGTTCACCCAGAAGCCCAAGGAAGAACTCGACGACTTCAAGAAGTGGACCTCCAGCGTCAAGCTGCACAGCGGCACCGACTTCCTGCGCCATAACGGCGCGGGTGAGATGCTGGTGTTCTCCGCGGCCGACTTCGAGGACTTCCTCGAGCCGCGCCCGGACCTGCCGCAAACCATGGAAGAAGAGCTGGAACCGGTGGTACGCCACCTGGTCGAGCAGCGCTGGCCGTTCCGCCTGCACGCCACCTACAACGAATCCATCACGCGCATGCTGGATGTGTTCGAGAAGGTCAACCGCGACATCCCGTTCAATGGCCTGCCGTGGTTCTTCGACCACGCCGAGACCATCACCCCGCAGAACATCGAGCGCGTGCGCGCCTTGGGCGGCGGTATCGCCATCCAGGACCGCATGGCCTTCCAGGGTGAGTACTTCGTCGACCGCTACGGCGCCAAGGCTGCCGAGCAGACCCCGCCGATCAAGCGCATGCTCGACATGGGCGTGCCGGTTGGGGCCGGTACCGACGCGACCCGCGTCTCCAGCTACAACCCGTGGACTTCGCTGTACTGGCTGGTCAGCGGCAAGACCGTCGGCGGCATGGAGCTGTACCCCGAGGGCCTGAGCCGTGACACCGCGCTGCAGTTGTTCACGCAGGGCAGCGCCTGGTTCTCCAGCGAGCAGGGCAAGAAGGGCCAGATCAAGGTTGGCCAGTTGGCGGACTTGGCGGCGTTGTCGCTGGACTTCTTCAGTGTCGAGGAAGAAGCGATCAAGGGCATCGAGTCGGTGCTGACCATCGTTGACGGCAAGGTCGTGTACGCTGCCGGCGAGTTCGACAGGCTCGGCCCACCGCAGGTACCGGTATTGCCGGAATGGTCGCCGGTGGCCAAGGTGCCGGGGCACTGGCGTGTGGGTACGCCATCGTTGGCAGCGGCGGTGCACCAGTGCAGCGGGCCGTGTGGGGTGCATGCACACAGCCACGAGAAGGCGCGGCATTCCAGCGTGCCGGTGAACGACTTCCAAGGGTTCTGGGGGGCGTTGGGGTGTTCGTGTTTTGCGTTCTAAGCTGATGTGAAGAAGGGGCCCATCAGGGCCCCTTTTTTGTTTGTGCTGGCGTCAATGCTGTGGCTTGTGCGACTGCCCAGCCAATAGGTGCCGAATCTGCACCGGCACACCTTCTGTCTGCAGCATCCGCACCCGCGCTTCGATCTTCAGCTCGCCTCGGGTCACCCGGTGGTGATGGCGCAGGTGCTCCAGCCACGATTCCTCGAAGAAGAACTCCAGCCACAGGTGCGGGTCGGCACTGTCGCGCATCAACCCCCACGACAACGCGCCATTGCGCTTGCGCATGGCTTCCAGTTCGCGCGCTGCCAGCTGGAACGCCTCGGCCTTGGCCGGTTCGATGTGGTACTCGACTGTGACCATCACCGGCCCGCTGTCCTGGTCCAGGTCATCGTCCAGCAACGGCGCTGGCCAATGCAGCGATGGGGTCAATTCCTCGGCCTCAGTTTCGGGCAGGGTCACCTTGCAGGTCAGCAGGGTCCCAAGCCCCAGGCCACCGGCTGCCAGCAGCAGGCTCAGGGTGATCGATGCATGGCTGGCCAGTGTGCCCCACAGCAGGCCGCCACACGCCATCGCGCCGAAGAAGATCAGGATATACACCGACAGCGCCCGCGCCCGCACCCAGGCGGGTACCGAGGTTTGCGCCGCAACTTGCAGGTTGGACAGCACTGCGATCCACGCTGCGCCGCTGAGCAGCATCGCCGGCAGCAGCACATAGAAGTTGCGCACCAAGGCCAGGGCTAGAAGGAACAGCGCGTACAGCAGGCTGGCAAGCATCACCAGGCGATCTCGGCTGATCCGCTCGCGCAGGCGCGGCAACAACGTCGCGCCGGCCACCGCGCCGATGCCGATCGCCGCCAGCAACAGGCCGAAATCGGATGCTGTGCCGTGCATCTCGCCGCGTACGATCAAGGGCAGCAACGAGGTGCCGGCGCTGGCGCAGAGAAAGAACGCCAGCGCCCGCACCAAGACTGCTTGCAGCGGTTTGGCGCTACGCGCAAAGCGCAACCCGGTGCGCATGGCGCCGATAAAACGTTCGGCCGGCAGCAGCGGCTCCTTCACGTCGCGCTTCCACAGTAGCAACACCACAATCACCCCGGCGAACGATACGGCATTCAGGGCAAAGGTCAGCCATGGCCCCACCAGGCTTACCACCACGCCTGCCAAGGCCGGGCCGATTGCCCGCGAGACATTGATGCCGACACTGGAAATGGCCACGGCGTTGGCCAGGTCTTCCTTGCCCACCAGCTCCGGTGTCAGCGCACTCCAGGCCGGCATCATCAGCGCTGTGCCGATGCCTAAGGCCAGCGTCAGTACCAGCAGTAAGGTGACATTCATCATGCCGAGCAGGCTCAAGGCCGCCAGCACCACGGCAACGGCTGACATCCACAGTTGCACCAGTAACAGGTAGCGGCGTTTGTCGACGATATCCGCCGCCGCGCCGGCGGGCAGGGCGAGGAAGAACATCGGCAGCGAACCCGCCACCTGGATCAGTGCCACGTGCAGCGGGCTGGCCGACAGCGTGGTCATCAACCAGCCAGCGCCCACCTCGTGCATCCAGGTGCCGATGTTGGAGGCGATGGTGGCGATCCACAGCATGCGGAATGTGGTGTTGCGCAAGGGGCTCCAAGCGCCTGAGGGGGAGGTGCTCATTTCAGAAGCCGCCTTTGAGTGGGTATTCGATGATCAAGTAGAGGCGGTCAATATCATCGCCCGCCTGGGCTTGGTTGGCGCGGTGGCTGACGTGGGACAGCGCCAGGCTGAGGTCTTTGGCGGCACCGGACTGCACCACGTACTTGAGGTCGACATCGCGCTCCCAGTGACGCCCGCCCTGGCCCTGTTGCGAGGTGTAGGCGCCACCTGCCGGGGCATGCGTGCCATCGACACCGCGGCCGCTGACGTAGCGGCCCATCAGGCTCAGGCCGGGCATGCCGAGGGTGGCGAAGTCGAGGTCGTAACGCAGTTGCCACGAACGCTCGCCGGGGCCGTTGAAGTCGGCGTACTTGATCGAGTTGGCCAGGTAGATGGAGTCGCCGCCGACGAAGTCGAAGGGGGTGTCGCCCTCGACCTTCTGGTAGGCCAGGGTCAGCGCCTGGGCACCGAAGCGGTACTTGCCCGCCAGGCTGTAGGCGGTGGTGTCGATGGCGCCAGCGCTGGCGTTGCCGGTATCACGGGTTTTGTAGAGGTTGCCGTCCAGGCGCCAATTGCCCTCGGCCAGGTTGAGATTGAGGTAGGCCTGGCGCCAGGTGTCTTGCAGCTGGCTGGCGTACAGCGCACCGCCGAACGGGCCATCGGGGGCGAACGTGGCGCCGGCCAGGCTGATAGCGCGGCCATGGGTGGTGGCGCCGTAGCCGGCAAAATCGTCGTGGGTCGAGCTGTTGTCCTGGTTGTTGAACGCAGTGAAGCGGCCCGCCTGCAGGCGCCAGTCGGGCAGGTCGGTGTTCTCCAGCAACCAACCCGTGGCGTATTCGGGGTGCAGGCGTTTGTCGCCGGTGTCGAACACCGGTGTCTCGACAGTCATCTCGCCGTAGCGCAGCAGGGTATTGCCCAGGCGTAGCTTGAGGGCTGCACCGGCGCTGGAATAGTCGGACTCGGCACGGCCATCGCTGTCACGCGGTAGCAAGCCGGTACCGGCATGGCCGCGGCCACCGTCGAGCTTGAGGCCAAGAAAACCATGCGCGTCGATGCCAACACCCACCGTGCCTTCGGTGAACCCCGAACGGATTTCACCGATGAAGCCTTGGGCCCATTCCTGGCGGTAGTTTTGGCCGCTGCCGGAAGGCGAGCGGAAGTCGCTGTGCAGGAAGTAGTTGCGGCTGAGCAGCGACCAGCCGGGTTCATCTGCCTGGCTAAGTGCGGGGCAGAGGGCGAGGGAGGCGAGCAGGGCGCGGCCTGGTCCGTGATTGGCGCGGATCATGAGGGCTCCGGGGTGGATGATCCGAGACTGTGAGGCAAGCGTAGGCCAAGGTCTTGTAAGGGTGTGCTGGCCTCTTCGCGGGGCAAGCCCGCTCCCACAGGGACCGCGTGGTCTCCAGGGCGCTGGTGCCCCGGAGGGAGGGCACCGGGGTGGATGATCCGAGACTGTGGCGCACACCTAGGCGAGGGGCAAGCCCGCTCCCACAGGGTTGGCGTGATCTCCAGGGCGCTGGTGCCCCTGTGGGAGCGGGCTTGCCCCGCGAAGAGGCCGGTACGGACAGCAACTGACTCAGGCCATGTCGCTGATCGCGAACTCCTCGGCCAGGTGATCGATCAGCGACCGCACCGACGGCAACAACCCGCGCCGTGACGGGAAGATCGCATGCACGATGCCGCACCGCGGGTGCCACTCCGGCAGCAACTCCACCAGCCGGCCCTCGGCCAAGTCTTCGCGCACGGCGACCCGTGGCAAGTGCGCGATGCCAACCCCGGCCACTACAAAATGCCGCAGCGCGAACAGGTCGTCGGTGACCATGCGCGGCGTGTGCTGGATCACGATGCTGCGGCTCATGTCCTCGCCCTGGAACAGCTCCCATTGGTACTCACGCTGGGCGCTGCCCCAATGCACGCTGGGCAGCGTGCCAAGCAGCTGCGGGTCGAAGCCTTCGGGCAGTTGCGCCAGGTACTGCGGATGCCCCACCAGGCACTGGGTACTGTTGCTCAGCACCTTCATCACCATGTCGGTGTTTTCCAGTGGCGGAAAGCGCACGCGCAGCGCGACATCGAAGCCTTCGTGCAGCAGGTCGACGCGGCGGTTGGTGCTTTCGATGAACAGCTCCACCTGCGGGTACTTGAGCATGTAGCGGGTCAGCATTGGCCCGACCCAGGAATTGAGCAGGGTGGTCGGGCAGCTGATGCGCACCAGGCCGCGAGGCTCGCTGCGGTTGCGCTCGATGATCTCCGCCGCGCCCTCGGCCTCCACGCGCATGGCCAGGCAGCGGTTGTAGTAGGCCTGGCCAATTTCGGTCAACGAGCAGTGCCGGCTGGTGCGGTGCAGCAGGCGCACGCCCAGGCGGTCCTCAAGGTCGGCAATGCGCCGGCTGAGTTTTGACTTGGGCATGTCCAGCGCCCGCCCGGCCGGGGCGAAGCCGCCGTGCTCGACGACTTGGGTGAAGTAGTAGAGGGAGTTGAGGTCTTCCAATGATCGTTCTCCAAATGGAACGCTAAAGGCAATTTTCGCAGTCTACCGCAGCAAAGGTGATGAATTTAATCTGTGCCCATCAACGCGAAACACCCCACTTACTGAAAACATCGAAACCTTTTAGGAGCACGGACCATGAGCAAATTCACCTACAACCGCCTGAACAAAGATGACGCCGCTGTGCTGCTGGTCGACCACCAGGCTGGCCTGTTGTCCCTGGTCCGTGACATCGAACCGGACAAATTCAAGAACAACGTACTGGCCCTGGCGGACCTGGCCAAGTTCTTCAACCTGCCAACCATCCTTACCACCAGCTTCGAGCAAGGCCCCAACGGCCCGCTGGTGCCCGAGCTGAAAGCGCTGTTCCCAGAGGCCCCGTACATTGCCCGCCCAGGCCAGATCAACGCCTGGGACAACGAAGATTTCGTCAAGGCAGTGAAGGCCACTGGCAAGAAGCAGCTGATCATCGCCGGTGTAGTGACCGAGGTCTGTGTGGCATTCCCGGCGCTGGCAGCCTTGGAAGAAGAGTTCGAGGTGTTCGTGGTGACCGACGCTTCCGGCACCTTCAATGCAATGACCCGCGATGCCGCCCATGACCGCATGAGCCGTGCCGGTGCGCAGCTGATGACCTGGTTCGGCGTGGCCTGTGAGCTGCACCGCGACTGGCGCAATGACGTCGAAGGGTTGGCAGCACTGTGCTCCAACCACATTCCGGATTATCGGAATTTGATGACCAGCTACAACGCGCTGACGGCGGGTAAGTAATCACCCGCTAGTGGCAAACGAAAAGGCCGGCGCCCTGTGAGGGTGCCGGCTTTTTTGTCGCTGTGCAGGGGTGGATCAGCGAGCGCTCAACGCCGAATAGCTGTTCATCAGGTTGCGGTAGTTGGGAATCCGCTGCGACAGCAGATTGCCCAGCCCTTCAATGTCGTTGCGCCAGTCGCGGTGCAGCTCACAGGCCACCGAGAACCAGTTCATCATTTGTGCGCCCGCTTGGGTCATGCGTACCCACGCGGCCTGCTGCACGGTTTCGTTGAAGGTGCCGGAAGCGTCGGTCACCACGAACACCTCGAAGCCTTCAGCCAGCGCCGACAAGGTCGGGAAGGCCACGCACACGTCAGTGACCACGCCGGCGATGATCAGCTGCTTGCGGCCTGTCGCCTTGATCGCCTTGACGAAGTCTTCGTTGTCCCAGGCGTTGATCTGGCCAGGGCGGGCAATGTACGGCGCGTCTGGGAACATCTCTTTCAGCTCGGGCACCAGCGGGCCGTTGGGGCCTTGTTCGAAGCTGGTGGTGAGGATGGTCGGCAGGCCGAAGAACTTGGCCAGGTCGCCCAGGGCCAGTACGTTGTTCTTGAACTCGTTAGGCGAGAAGTCCTGCACCAGGGAGATCAGGCCGGTCTGGTGGTCGACCAGCAGCACCACCGCGTCGTCTTTGTTCAGGCGCTTGTAATCCGGTTGGCTCATGAGGGTAACTCCTTGCATTGGGCTTAGGGTGTGAAACTCAGGTGTACTACCCGAAGGTGGTATACCAATGGATAAAAGGCGCTTAAGAATGCGTGCCGGACGCGGCACCTTGCGTGGTCAACCGCCACGCTTTGGGCGGCTGGCCGACCAGGCGGCTGAAAGCCCGGGTGAAATGGGACTGGTCGCAGAAACCACATTCGAGGCTGACATGGGTGATCGGCGCCTCGGTGGCCAGCAGGCGTTTGGCCTTCTCCATGCGCGCCAGCAGGCGCCAGGCCTGGGGCGACAAACCTGTGTTGACCTTGAACGCGCGCGAGAAATGGCTGCGGGTCAGGTTGCACACACCGGCGATCTCGATGATCGACAAAGGGCTGTGCAGCATCAGTTCCTTGGCCTGGCGCAGCCGCGCAGGGGTCAGCGCGCCTGGGGCCGGTGAGGTGCTGCGGATCGTCAGAGGGCTCATGGCGACTCTCCTGTTCAATGAGGAAAGTCTCGCCCCCGGGTCATGACAAAGTCCTGAGGCAAACCTGAAGAGTTCTTAATTGTGCAGTGCTGGCCCTGGCCGCTATACCAATACCTTAAGATGCGCGCGTGTTCAGTTTCAGGCCGCTACCGGCGGCCCGCATTCAAGGCGAAAGAGGCATGCAGGAAAATCCCGCCCACCGCACCGTGGCGATGGTGCTGTTCAATGATGTGCTGTTGCTGGATGTCACCGGCCCCATGGACGCCTTTGCCATCGCCAACCGGTTTTTGCCCGCTGAGCGGCAGTACCGGCTGATCACCTTGGCCGAAGGCCAGGGTACGGTGCGCGGCTCATGCGGGCTGAGGGTGATGGCCGACCTGCGCCTGGAAGAGCTGCCCGAAGCCGTCGACCTGTTGCTGGTACCCGGCGGCCCAGGGGCCTATGACGTCGCCCTGCCGGGCCTTGAGCACTGGCTGCCACAGGCCGTGCGCGGGGCCAAGCGGTTTGGTGCCATCTGCACCGGCGTGTTCTTGCTGGGCCGGGCCGGCCTGCTCGGCGGCTATCGCTGCACCACCCACTGGAACTACGTCGAACGGCTGGCGCGGGCCTTCCCTGAGGCGAACGTCGAGACCGAACAGATCTACGTGATCGACCGCTGCCTGATCACCTCGGGCGGCATCACCGCCGGTATCGACCTGGCGCTGGCCGTGGTCGCCGAAGACCACGGCAAGGCCCTGGCCCTGGAAGTGGCCAAGGTGCTGCTGGTCGCTCGCCATCGTCAGGGCGGGCAAACCCCGTATGGGCCGTTGCTGGCGGCCGTGCCGCGTGATGATTCACCAACCGCGCGGGTGCAGGCCTATCTCGTCGACCATATCGACCTGGCCTTTACCGTGCAGAAAATGGCCGACCTGGTGGCCATGAGCAGCCGCAACTTTGCCCGTACATTCCAGCGCGAGGTCGGTATCACGCCGTTGCAGTACCTGCAAAATGCGCGCATTGACCAAGCGCGCAAACTGCTCGAAGGCAGCGACCTGGCGTTGAAGGTGGTGGCGGCACGCTGTGGGTTTGGCAGTGATCGGCATATGCGCAAGGTGTTTTGCGAGCGCATCGGCATGACGCCAGCACAGTACCGGGCGCAGTTTGGCGAAAGCTGAGCCGATGCGCGTGTGATCAGCTGATTGTCTTGCTAAGCGGGACAATGTTTCTCCTGCAAGCCGGATTGTCTGATACCCGCACAATGCCCAGAATTGCCGGCCACATTGTTCAACGCTGCCCCGGCAGCTCATGGAGTACGAGCCAATGCCACACGAAGGCAGCCTTCTGCAAACCGCGGTGATCTTCCTGCTCGCTGCAGTCCTTGCTGTTCCCCTGGCCAAGCGCCTGCAACTGGGCGCCGTGATCGGCTACCTGCTGGCCGGCGTGGCCATCGGCCCGCAGGCACTGGGGCTGATCCGCGATACCGAAAGCGTCGCGCACATCTCGGAACTCGGCGTGGTGTTGCTGTTGTTCATCATCGGCCTGGAACTGTCGCCCAAGCGTTTGTGGCTGATGCGCAAGTCGGTGTTCGGCGTGGGCGCTGCGCAGGTACTGCTGACCGGCGCGGTGATTGGCGCCATCGCCCTGTTCGGCTTCGCCCAGTCACTGGCCGCCGCCTTGGTGCTGGGCCTGGGCCTGGCACTGTCATCCACCGCCCTGGGCCTGCAGAGCCTGGCCGAAAGCAAGCAGCTCAACGCGCCGCACGGTCGCCTGGCGTTTGCCATCCTGCTGTTCCAGGACATCGCTGCCATTCCGCTGATTGCCCTGGTCCCGCTGCTGGCCGCCAGCGGCCCGGATACCGGCCACGGTGACAGCCTTGAACATGCACTGAAGGTGTTCGCCAGCATCGCCGTGGTCATCGTGGGCGGCCGCTACTTGCTGCGCCCGGTGTTCCGCATCGTCGCGCGCACCGGCCTGCCAGAGGTTTCAACCGCCACCGCACTGCTGGTGGTGATCGGCACCGCCTGGCTGATGGAAGAGGCCGGTATTTCCATGGCCTTGGGTGCATTCCTGGCCGGCCTGTTGCTGGCCGACTCGGAGTACCGGCACGAGCTGGAATCGCAGATCGAGCCGTTCAAAGGGCTGTTGCTGGGGCTGTTCTTCATCAGTGTTGGCATGGGCGCCAACCTCAGCCTGCTGCTGGAAATGCCACTGGTGCTGCTGGGCCTGACCCTGCTGCTGATCGCGGTCAAGCTGACCTTGCTGATAGTGGTCGGCCGGCTGGCCGGCGGCCTCAACAGCGCCAGCGCCCTGCGCCTGGGCATGGTGCTGGCGGCGGGTGGCGAGTTCGCCTTCGTGGTGTTCAAGCTGGGCAAGGACCAAGGCTTGTTCGACACGCAGACCTACGACCTGCTGATGATGACCATCACCTTGTCGATGGCCATCACGCCCCTGTTGATGCTCGGCTGCGCCCGTGCCCTCAAGCGCCCGCAACCGCAGCGTGAAGTGCCCGAACAGTACAAGCAGATCCAGACCGATGCACCGCGCGTGGTGATCGTTGGCATGGGCCGCATGGGGCAGATCGTCTCGCGCATCCTGCGTGCCCAGAAGATCCCTTTCATCGCCCTGGAAACCTCGGTGGACGCCATCGAGATGACCCGCATGTTCGAGCAGGCCCCAGTGTTCTACGGTGACCCCCTGCGCCCCGAAGTGCTGCATGCGGCCAAGGTGGGCGAGGCGGAGTATTTCGTGATCACTACCGACGACCCGGAAGTCACCACCCGCACGGCGGAGCGGGTCAAACGCCTGTACCCGCACCTGAAAGTGCTGGCCCGGGCACGTAACCGCCAGCATGTTCACAAGCTGGTGGACGTGGGTGCCGAGCCCATTCGCGAGACGTTCTACTCAAGCCTGGAGCTGACCCGCCGTGCGCTGGTGGGGTTAGGGTTGAGTGACGAACAAGCGGCGGACCGTATTGCGCGGTTCACCCAGCATGACGAAGAAGTGCTGGAGGCGCAGGGGCAGGTGCGCGATGACCGGGCCAAGGTGATGCAGACGGCGAAGGAAGCGCGGGTGGAGTTGGAGCGGTTGTTTGATTCGGATGCGGATTGAGTTTTGATTTTGCGCAGTGTCACCGTCCGCTATCTACATGGGATGTTTCCCAGAGTTTTTCCATCATAGACTGGGGCTGCAGGGCAGCCCTTCGCGGGCAAACACACGGCCCTGTGGGAGCGGGCTTGCCCGCGAAGAGGCCGGTGCAGGCTAAAACACGTCAATCATCCGCCCGAACCGGCACCGTCAACCTGATCCGGCACCCGCCCAGCTCCGAAACCTGAGCCTGCAACTGCCCACCATGGGCCTGAATCACCGAGCTGCAGATCGCCAGCCCCATCCCCAGCCCGCCACTCTTGGTGGTGTAGAACGCACCAAACACCCGCTCCAGCTCCTCTGGCGCAATCCCTGGCCCATTGTCGTCCACGCAAATCTCCACCCCCGCCTCGACCACGGCAGACGTGATGCGCAACAGGCCATCGTCGCGGAACCCCGCCAGCGCTTCCAGGGCATTGGTGATCAGGTTGTAGATCAGCTGCTGCAACTGCACCGGGTCGGCCATGAGGCTCGTTGCGGCCTGCAACCGGGTTTGCACCTTCACGCCGCCTTTCAAGGCATCCGAGGATGTCAGGCGCACCACTTCCAGAATCAGCGCATCGAGCTTCACCGGCTTGAGTTGTATCGGCGACTGTTTGGCCAGCGACCGCAGTGCGCGGACGATGTTGGCTGCCCGTTCACTGTCGTTGCGGATATCTTCCAGGCCGGCGATGGCTTCTTCCAGGTCGGGCTTGCCGCGCTTGAGCCAGCGCAGGCTGGCGGCCGCATTGGCGGCGATGCCGAGCAGGGGCTGGCTGATCTCGTGGGCGATGGAGGCGGACAACTCGTTCATCACCTGCAGGTGCGCGCTGCGGGCCAGCTCTGCACGTGAGCGGCGCAGCTCGGCCTCCATCTGCGCGCGGCTCTGGTTGTCCTCGGCCAGGCGCGTATAGAACTTGGCCGTTTGCAGCGATACCGCAGCCTGCGAAGCGAGAATCTCCAGCATGGCCAGGCGCTGGCTGCCGAACAGGTTCGGCACCAGGCGGTTTTCCAGGTAGACCAGGCCGATCAGCACACCCTGCAGCAGCAGCGGCAGGCACAGCACCGAGCGGGCGTTGCGTGCGTGCAGCTCCTGGCGAAACGCTTCTGGGCAGTCGCTGAGGGCGTCGTTCAGCACCATGGGTTTCTTGGTGCGCAGGGTGGCATTGATGATCGACAGCGGCGCCTGGGTCAGGAACTTCTGGCAATTGTCCATGCGCACGTGCAGACCCGCATCGTCGATGTAGGCCAGCGCGGCCATCTGGAACTCGGCGCCGCTGACGATCAGCAGGGCACCGTGGTCGGCGCCGGAATGCTGGGTCAGGTGGCCCATCAAGGTTTCGATCAGGCCCTCTAGCAGCACCTCTTCGGACAGCGCGCGCGCGGCTTCCAGGCCGACTTCCAGGTCGAGCCTGGCCTGGCTGGCAGAGCGGTAGGTTTCCTGTACGGGCTGGGTGCGCAGGAACGGGTGCAGGGTTTCGAGCTGGCGCACCTTGCCCGTGGCACCCCAGATGTGGAAGCAGTCACGGGCAATGCGCAGGTGCAGGTTGGCGCCAGAGATCAAGCCACTGGGGATGCACACTTCAGCCAATTGCTCGTGGGCCAGGGCCTGCTCATGGATGAAACCGGCGGCCGTGGCGGCGATCTGGGCCTGGTCGAAGCAGCGGATGGCGGCCAGGCCATCGCCGCTGAGCTTGGCGATCACACCTTCGATCAGCAGGAGCTTGTTGCGGAAGGTGACCGGGTTGAAGCTCGCCCACGCAGCAAAGCGCTCGCGCAATTCGTGCAGCGCAGCCAATTTGCCCATCGCGCTGCCCGGGGCTTCCGGGCTGCCCAGGGTCAGGCCGCGGAACAGGTGGTAGTCGGCCAGGTTGATGTGTGCAGGGGCGGCCCAGGCATGGCTGCCGGCGCTGGCGAGTTGGCGTACGGCCTGTTTGATATCGCCCAGGTAAAAGGCCGACATGCCGGCGTAGAGGTGCTTGAAGAACAGCGTGGTGCAGGACTTTATGGTGTGCACGCGGGCTTCGGCAGGCGCTTGGCACCCCAAGCGCGACGCAAGGCCGACCCTGCCGCTGCTGCCGGTCATGACAGCGACGAACGCCTGCTGGGCCAAGAGGATGTGTTCGACATCGCTGTAGCCGTAGCCGCGAACGGTGACCAACCCTTGCTCCACTTCGCCGCTGACTTCCTGCAAGGGTTGGCCCATGAACAGTGAGTCGGAAACCAGGTGATTGCGGGCATAGCAGGCCATCGCCAGGTCGCCGCTCAGGCGCGGCGATTCGACTGCTTCCAGTGCCGTGCGCCGGGCAAACTCCATCGGCGCGGTCCAGGCGCTGACCTGGTCGAGGGCGAGCAGGGCGCTGGTCAAGTCGGCCTCGAAACCGTGCCGCTCGATCAGCTTGAGCGCTGCCAGGCAGTAAGCATGGCCGTCGTGGTAGGCGGCAAAGCGCTCGGCCGCCATCACGCCGAACCAGGCCAGGCCATAGGTACTGCCGGGGGCGACGCCGTGGAGCAATGACAGCTCCATGATCTTGGCCAGGTGCAGGAAGCAGAGGTCGTCCTTGACGAAGAACGATGATGACAGGGTCGCCAGCAGCGCGATTGCCACCGCCGCGTCTTCCGAGTCGGCTCTGGGCAACGATTCCAGGCAATGACGGCCCTTGTTCTCGATCAGGGCGTGGATACGGCCATAGGCTGCCTCGACTTGCTCGGGGTGGATGCCCTGGGCGAGCGTGATGCCCAACAGCTCAAGGCCGCCGATGGCGCAGGCGATGGCGGCTGGGTAGTCCGAACGCAAGGTATGCAGGCGTGCTTCAAGCTTGCATACCCGGGCCTTGTCGAGCGCCGATAGCGCACGCTGGTGGCATTCGAGGATGCGAACGTTGGCCTGTGGCATGCGTGACAGTTGCATGTCGCACTCAGCGGCCAGGCAGGCGATGGCAAAGGCATGGTTTGCCTGGCTGCCGGGCGTGGTGCCGAGGCGCAGCAGTTCGTCGGCCGCCTGCAGGTAGCCGGCGGCCTGCTCATAGGCGGCATTGTCGCGCGCCCGCAACGCGGCCTCCTGCAGCAGCACCAGAAACCCTTCGCAGTCGCTGGCAGCAAATGCATGCGGGCAGGCCAACTGCACCTGGTTGGCGATTTCAAACACCGCGTCGTGCTGAGCTGTTTGCCAGGCCGCCCGCATGGTTTGGGCAATATGCGCGTGCAGCGCCGGCCGCTCGCGCGATGGGGTGAGTGCGTAGGCGGCGTCCAGTACGCGATCATGCGAGAACACCAGCGGCTTGTGTCCAGGTAGCAGGAAGCCCGCGCCAATCAAGGCCTTGAGCTGTTCGGCCAGTTGCTCGGCGGGCAGTGGCAGCATGCTGCGCAGCAGGCGCTCGTCGCATCGGCCACCCGCGGCGCTGGCAAAGCGCAGCACAGTGCGCTGGGCTTCAGGCAGGCGTGTCAGGCGATGGACCATCAGGTCGGCGACGTTGTCGGCATAGCGGTGTTGCGCTACTGCTGGCAGCGACCACGACCAGCGCATGGTCTGGGTGTCGAAGGTGAACAACTGGTCCTCGACCATCGCCCCGAGGATCTGGTGGATGAAGAACGGGTTGCCAGCGGTCTTCGCGTGCACCAGCTCGGCGAGCTGCAAGGCAGCGTCAGGCGCGGCGTGGTAGCGCTCGCTGATCATCTCCATCACGGCGCCGACGGTGAGGGGGCGTAGGTCTAGGGTGGTGCTACGGATGGACGCGGGGGTAGCCAGGGGCTTGCTGCCGGGTGGTGCATCGCTGCGCCGGGCGAAGATCAACAGCAGGTTGCTGGGTGCTTGCTCCAGCAGCTCATCAAGCAAGTGCAGCGTGGCGTCGTCAGCCCACTGCATGTCATCGAGAAACAGCGCCAATGGTCGCCCGGGGCGGCTGAACACCTGCAGGAATTCGACGATCGCTCGCAGCTCTTTCTGCAAGGCGAGCCGTGTGGGCTTTTCCGGGAACTCGGCCATGGGCCCGATCACCAGCTTCAAGTCTGGGGCCAGCTTGCCCAGCAAACGGCCGCGCCCTTTGATGCGCCGCAGAATTTCACGGCGCAGCGCGTCAAGGTCATCGCGGTTCTTGGCCAGCAACTGGGTGGTCAGCGAACCGAGAATCTCGATCCAGGGCCCATAGGGCACCGCCCGTTCCAGGCTGTTGCACTTGCCGCTGGCCCAATAACCCTCGGCGCCGCCCTTGAGCGCTGCCTGTACCAGGCTGGACTTGCCCATGCCGGTAGCGCCCTTGATGAACAGGGCCTGGGGCGCGCTGTCGCGGCGCAATGCCTTGAGCAGCAGGGTGATGACCTTCTGCTCGGCTGTGCGGCCATAGAGGCGTTCGTGGTTGGGCGAAAGGGGGTCAGCGCTGCCAGGCTCGAAATCTTCGATGGCCTGGGCCGCCAGCCACTGCCGCTGGCAGTGAGCAAAGTCCACCGCCAGCGCACGGGCGGTCTGGTAGCGGGCATCGGGCTCTTTGGCCAGGGCCTTGGCGAGGATGCGGCTGAGTGGCTGCGGCACGCGGTTGTCGACCTCGACGGCCGCCCGTGGCTGCACGCCGGCATGCAGCTGGCGCCAGTGCAGTGTGTCGCGCCCGGCGAGCGGCAACTCGCCCAGCAAAAGCTGGTACAGGATGGCACCCAGCGCATAGATATCGCTGCGTTGGTCGCTGCTGGAGCCGAGGGGGCAGATCTGTTCCGGCGCCAGGTAGGACCAATTGCCGATGGGGGCGCCTTGCTCGCTGATGAGTGAGTGCGCGTCCGCGCGAAACCCGCCAAGCCTCACCCGCTGCGCGTGCTGCACGCAGATATGCGCGGGTTGCAAGGCGCCGTGCAGTACGTTGGCAGCGTGTGCCAGCGCCAATGCTGATGCGGCGTTGACGGCGATGTCGAGGAAGCCGGGGAGCGCTGCCGGGCCTTGGGCGATGAGGTCGGCGACCGAGCGGCCGCCCGGATACACCAGCAGCGGCCCTTCGGCCGAACGCACATAGGCCGAGGGCATCACGGCCCACTTCGGGTCGAGGCGCAGGCGATAATCGTGCTCCAGGCGCTGGCAGGCAGCAGGGGATTCGATTGGGGCGCGCACAGCGATCCAGGCCTGCCCCGTGCCGGGGTCACACAGGCGGAAGTAGGTCAGCTCGCCTTCCTGCCCCAGGCGAGTGATGTCGCACCGATTCAACCAGCCCTCGTCGATCGACTGGTCATAATCGATGGGCCTGTAAGCGAGGCGTTCATCGAGCATCAAGCACCCCCTGCTAACCACATCCAAGGGCGCGAGTATACGCAGCGATCCCCCCGCGCATGCGCGGGCCAGACGGCTTGGCAGGAACGGGAACCATCTTGACCGTTATCGTCCCCTTGGCCGTGGCGGGCGCTTGTATAGTCCCAAGGCCAACCTATCCCTCGGGATAATTGTATGAATGCGGGCGCTGGCCTAGATTGCACGGGGCTGCGCAACCGCCCGGACCCGTGAGACTCGAGAAGACCATGATCCGATTTGGCAATGCCCAGGTGTCGCTGGAGCGACGAGAAGCGTTTCTCGACGGCAAGCCGATCGTGTTGGGCGGGCGCGCTTTCGAGGTGCTGGCAACACTGATTCGCGCCAAAGGCCGCGTGGTTGGCAAGGACGAGCTGTTCAGCCAGGTGTGGGCCGGCACGGTGGTCGAAGACAACAACCTGCAGGTGCAGATCTCCTTGTTGCGCAAGGCGTTCGGTGACCGCGGCCTGATCCAGACCGTGCCACGCCGCGGCTATCGGCTGGCGGCTGAAGTGGCCCTCGACCTGCCGGCGAGACCCACGAGCAACGCTTCGCTAGGCTTCGACCTCGATACGGCTGAGCCCGCGGCTGATTGCGCAGCGGTGCCCGTGCTGGTGGTGGATGACGACCCATCGGTGCTTAAAGCCTTGGGGCGACTCTTTCGCTCGCACGACATTGTGCATCGCCTGTACGCCTCGGCTGAGGCGCTGCTTGAAGCGCATGCCGACACGCCTTATGCCTGCCTGTTGCTGGACATGAACCTGCCTGAGGCCAGCGGTTTGGAGCTGCAGGCGATGGTGCGTCGGCTCGACCTGCCCTGGCCGATCGTGTTCATGACCGGCCACGGCACTATTCCCATGACCGTTCAGGCGATGCGTGCGGGTGCTGTGGAGTTCCTGACCAAGCCCTTTGATGAGGCGCAATTGCTGACCCTGCTGACGGCTCTGCGTGCCCGTGCGCTGACGGCTGGGCGCGCGTGGCGGCATACACGGCAAGTCAGGGAAAAGTACGCGCGGCTGACCCAACGTGAGCGGCAGGTGTTCGCGCTGGTGGTCGGCGGGTTGTCGCACAAACAGATTGCCAAAGAGATTGGCACCAGCGAGGTGACGACCAAGGTGCACAAGAAGAACATCATGAACAAGATGCAGTCCCGCTCGCTGGTCGAACTGGTCGCCATGCACAACGTGCTCGAGGCCCGTGCCGAGGGCCAGGGCGCCGCATGAAACCCGAGGTTGAACGCGACAGGGCGTGGGTGTGCATCGTCGACGATGATGCGTCTGTGCGCAAAAGCCTGGCCAACCTGCTGCGAGCGACAGGCTTCGGCGCGTTGCTGTTTGGTTCGGGCGAAGAGTTCTTGGCCTCGACGCTGGCGCGCGAGGCCGGGTGTGCGTTGCTGGACTTGAAGATGCCTGGGCTTTCCGGGCTGGACGTACTGCGTGAGCTGGCGCGCAGGGGCTGGCGGCTGCCGGTCGTCTGCATGTCGGCGCATTGGGACGACATGGCGCTGAAGGCTGCGCAGCGCCATGGGGCGGTGGCGTGCCTGGGCAAGCCGTTTTCTGAAGAGGCGTTGCTGGCGGCGGTGGAGGCGGCGTTGACTGGCGCAAGAGCGGTTTAGAGAAAGCACATCTGCGCAATCAATCCAGGCATGGATCGGCGAAGGTTCGCAGTCGACCCATCCTTGAGACACACCCAGATGCTACGCCCTAATGTCTTGCATGACGCTTCATCCCCCATCTTCACCGCAGCCGGTTTGCTGTTCATGCGCGTTGCGGCTGCCTTGCTGTTGTTGCTGATCCATGGGTTACCCAAGCTATTGGACTGGAACGGTGAACTGCAGCGCATCGAGGACCCTTTTGGCCTGGGTGCGCCGTTGACGTTGGGCTTGGCCGTGTTTGCCGAAGTGTTCTGCCCGGTATTGCTGATTTTGGGTGTCGCGGCGCGGCTGGCTTGCTTGCCAGTGCTGGTGGTGTTGTTGGTGGCCCTGGTGGTGGTGCACCCTGACTGGACGCTGGAGCAGGGCCAATTCGCCTGGTTATTGGTGGTGCTGTATGGCGGGCTGGCGCTGACCGGACCGGGAACATTCTCGATTGCTGGGCTTCAGCAAAAGAACATCGCCGGATAGGGGCGGCAGTGCGGCCGCAAAAAGGGCTTCGCCCAATCAACTCCCCGGCCGATACTGCAGCGCCTCGGCCAGGTGCGCCCTGGTAATCGACGCCACACCTTCCAGATCCGCCAGCGTGCGTGCCACTTTCAGCAGCCGATGTGCCGCGCGCAACGACAGGGTCAACCGTTCGCAGGCTGTCTCCAGCCAGGCTTGGTCCGCCGCCTCCAGCGGGCAATGGCGGCGCAAGCCGTTGAGGTCGAGAAAGGCATTTGCGCACCCTTGCCGGCGTTGCTGCAGCTCGCGTGCTTCGGCCACCCGTTCGGCGACAGCGGCGCTGGTCTCGCCGCTGGGTTGGTTGTTGAGGGTGGTGGTTTCACGCGCCACGGTCAGGTGCAGGTCGATGCGGTCCAGCAGTGGGCCCGACAGTTTGTTGCGATAGCGCTGGATCTGCTCGGTGCTGCAGCGGCAGCGGCCGGTAGGGTCGCCCAGATAGCCGCAAGGGCAGGGGTTCATCGCGGCCACCAACTGGAACCGCGCAGGGAAGCGTACCTTGTCCCGAGCCCTTGCAATCACGATCTCGCCGGACTCGAGCGGCTCGCGCAATACCTCCAGCACACGCCGCTCAAATTCGGGCAGTTCATCGAGAAACAGCACACCATGGTGAGCCAAGGTGATCTCGCCGGGTTGCGGCCGACTGCTACCGCCTACCAGCGCAGGGCCCGAGGCTGAGTGGTGTGGATGGCGGAACGGGCGTTGCGGCCAGCTGTTCAACGGCGCATGGCCGCTGACTGACTGAATGGCTGCCACCTCCAGCGCTTCGCGCTCGTCCAGTGGCGGCAACAGCCCTGGCAGGCGGCTGGCAAGCAAGGTCTTGCCGGTGCCAGGCGGGCCGGTAAACAACAAGTTATGGGCCCCGGCAGCCGCCAGCAGCAAGGCGCGCTTGGCCGCGATTTGGCCCTGTACCTCGCTGAGGTCGGGGTAGGGCCGGCTGTTCAAGACCAGGCCATTGGCGGCATACGGCGGCAAGGGCACTTGGCCGTTCAGGTGGGCGACCAGCTCCAGCAGGTGCCCGACGGCATACACCACCAGCCCGCCTGCCAGGCTTGCTTCCTCGGCGTTCTCCCGCGGGACTACCAGCGCCCGGCCCGCTTCCCGTGCCGCCAGCGCCGCCGGTAGCACGCCCTGCACGGGGCGCAATTGGCCGGACAGCGCCAGTTCGCCAAGGCATTCGATGTCGCAGAGGGTGGCCACCGGCACCTGCCCACTCGCGGCGAGGATGCCCAAGGCAATGGCCAGGTCATAACGCCCGCCATCCTTGGGCAGGTCGGCAGGCGCCAGGTTTTGCGTGATGCGCCTGGCTGGGTAATCCAGGCTGGAATTGACGATGGCACTGCGGACCCGGTCTTTGCTTTCCTTGACCGTGGTTTCGGGCAGGCCGACCAGGGTCAGGTGGGGAAGGCCGTTGGCCAGGTGGGTTTCGACGCTGACCGCCGGTGCCTGCACGCCGACCTGGGCGCGGCTGTGGACGAGAGCAAGTGACATGGACGCTCCATTGTCGCGGAATGGGGCCGCTTCCTGCGGCTTGGGCAAGCTTAGCGGCGACAGCCGCGATCAGCGCAATAAGTGTGCGTCCTGGTTTTTCAGGTCAGGTATTTCCCCTGGGTTTTCTTAGAATCCGACACAAATGGATCCAATTATTTTTGCGCAGATCCAGGGTATGGCTTAGTGTTGAAGGGCTACTGTGATTGCCATGGGATGGCAACACAACTTCCTACAAATGGACTTGAGGTATTGCCCCGTGCAAACGCTCACTCGCACTCGCCAGGCAATCCGTGAACTGGTGCAGGCCAGTGCATTCGTTGAACTCAACCGCTTCTTCGACATCCTCGAAGTACGCTGGCGGCAGTCGCCGCCCGGCGAGTTTCCGGCCTACCTGGAGGCCGTCGAAGGGCACATGCTGGTCGATTGGGACAGCCAGGGCGACAAGGCCCTGACGCAGATCCTCAAGGCCTGGATCGATGCCTGCCCCAAGGCCTATCACCCTCAGGTAGTGATGGGCTTTCATTGTTTCAGCCGGGCCTGCCATATCCGCGAGTCTGCCAACACCCAGCCCATCAGCGCCGAGCGTCGGCTGGCGGCGGAGCAGGTTTGCGAGATTGGCGCGGTGCACCTGCTGCGTGCCATGGAGCGCTCGAGCCAGCCCGTGGCAGCGGCGATCGGCATGCTTAAGATCAGCGCGCATTTCGCTGAGCCAGGCTGGTTGCTGGGCCTGTTCGACGGCCAGCCGGTGCGCTTCAGCCCCTGCACTGAGGCCGACGTGGAGGTGCAAGAGGCTGCAGCGCCGCTGCTGGTGAGATACGGCCTGCTACCCCTGGCCGAACTGCCACAGGCCTTACCGGCGTGCCTGGGCGAACGGGCCGAGCAGGGGCGAGAAAACGCCCAGCACTATTGGCTGCATCAAGCACTTGGCGCATTCCCCGGCTGTTTCGAAGCGATTCAGGCTTATGCAACCTACCTGTTGCCCTGCTGGGGAGGCAGTGACGCCGCGATCGACGCCCTGGCCAGTGGGCCGCTGTGTGAGCGTTGGCGCGAGGAACAACGCAATGCACTGCGCTGGCTGGCTATCGAGGACCAGCTCGAACTGCCGCATGCCGGCCAGTCGCAGTCGATCGCTGTGTGGCTGCAGGTCTTCAAGGGGTGGTCGCTGCGAGCACTGAGGCCCAGGGAGCGCGCCACCTTGCTGGCCTGGCGTGGTGCATTGCGCGGTTGTGCTCAGCAGGATTACGCCGGCGCCCTGCGCGATTTTGCCGCCAGTGTGAATCTTTACCCTGACCTTGGGTTCGTCCCAGGCATCGGCCAGCCCTTCCGTAGTTTTGTCTGCGTCATGCTGTTCCACGCAGTGAAGGATGATCAGCAGGCCTTTCGTATCGCTATCGAGCAGCTCTGCGCGAGCCGCTCGCACCCCGCCGCCTGTGCTTTGCGGGCGGTTGGGCATGCGTTTGGGCTGTGGGGTTTTCAGTGCTCGAACGAGCAGGCACGTGTGTGGTCACTGGCTGCGGTAAAGCGCCAATGTGGCCGCCAAGGGCCGGGTTTGGACGTGCTTGAAGTGCCACGCCTACTTTGGGCTGCCAACCAGCACGAGGCGGCGTTCTACCTTTATGAGCGCTGTGCCGAGCTGAGCCTGCCAGAGGCTGCCCTTAGCCTTCATGACCTGCACCGAGGCGCGCTGCCCAACACCCCCGCGCAGTACCTGGACGCGAGTGCTGCCGACTATTGGTTGTTGCGCGCGGTAGAGACCGGTTGCAAGCAGGCGAAATACACCTTGGCCTGCCGTCGCATGCAAAGCGCAGAAGCCTTGAATGAGCGCAGTGCCATGCTGGCCGTCAGGCGATTGTTGAACGATGCGTTGGGCGATTTGCAGACCGCTGCCAGTGCGCGTTTGCAGCTGGGTATTCTGCTGCGTCAGTTCGGCGAACCGCAGGAACAGGCCGAAGCCGTCGACTACTTGCAGGCGCTGGTCGAGCACCCGGACGCCAGTATTGCCGCTCGCGCCAGTGCTGAACTAGGGCTGGCCTGGATGCAAGGGCATGGCACGCGCAAGCAAAGCCGCTTCGCCGCCATCGAGTGGATCAACCGTGCGGTCGCATTGCAGCCGGCGGATAACGACATCGAGCATATCCAGGCTGAGATACTCAACTCGCACAACCGGGTGAAGACACTGTTCACCTTGTGCGGCGCGACGCTGTTTCGCGGCACACTGCACGCCAGCGAGCTACCGCCGAAACCAGGTAATCGGCGCGAGGATCGATTGCAGGCCTCCGCCTGAGCCTTATTCGCTGGTCGGCGCCATCCGCGCTTCCAGCTCGGCGACCTGTTTCTCCAGGGCCTCCAGGCGGGCGCGGGTACGGGCCAGCACGACCATCTGGCTGTCGAATTCGTCGCGGCTGACCAGGTCCAGCTTGCTGAAGGCGCCCTGCATCAGCACCTTGAACTGGCTTTCCAGTTCGGCGCGGGGCTGGGCGGTATCGCTGCTGAACAGGCGTGAGGCCTGGTCGCTCAGGGCATCAAGAAGGGCTTTGGGCGCGAGCATGTTCGGCTGTCCACTGAAACTGAAAAATGACCCGCAGTGTAACACGCAGCAAAACGCGGTTTGGCCAGTGAGCAAGCAGTGTGCACTGCACATTTTTCGCGCAGTGGGCCAAGCCGGCGCGCACCGAAATCGTGCATCTTTTCAATGCTGGCGACTGGCCAATCCCGACTATTTCGTGCAACTCGCTGTTTTCTGGCGTTTTAGTGGAACTGGCAAGGTTTCTGCAATGACCTGTACGAGCCATGCACTGATGCAGTTCCTTGTGACCAGGCAGTGCGCACGCGGAGCCGGATGCCGACGACGCGTTACAAAGCCAACCGCTGCGCTTAGACTTGAGACGGGTTTGTTTTCCTGGGGCAAGTCCACCAAATCGGGAGAGAGTTTCATGAAGCTAGTCACAGCCATCATCAAGCCGTTCAAGCTGGACGACGTGCGCGAGTCACTGTCGGAAATCGGCGTGCAGGGCATCACCGTCACTGAAGTCAAAGGCTTCGGTCGGCAGAAGGGCCACACCGAGTTGTATCGCGGTGCTGAATACGTGGTCGACTTCCTGCCCAAGGTGAAGATCGACGTCGCCATCGACGACAAGGACCTTGATCGGGTAATCGAAGCCATCACCAAGGCAGCCAACACCGGCAAGATCGGTGACGGCAAGATCTTCGTGGTGAATCTGGAGCAGGCGATCCGCATCCGTACCGGCGAAACCGATACCGACGCGATCTAAGTAACAAAAAAAGCCTCACCAAACCCAACGCCCCAGGAGAAAACAACATGACTCTGCGTAAGATCGCAGGGCTAGGAGCCCTATTGTCCCTCGTAATGCCCGGGCTCGCCCTGGCAGAGGAAGCTGCCCCAGCGCTGAACTCCGGCGACACCGCCTGGATGTTGACCGCTACGGCGCTGGTGCTGTTCATGACCATCCCGGGCCTGGCCCTGTTCTATGGCGGCATGGTGCGTTCCAAGAACGTACTTTCGGTGATGATGCAGTGCTTCGCGATCACCGGTCTGATGAGCATTCTCTGGGTCGTCTACGGCTACAGCATGGCCTTCGATACCAGCGGTATGGAAAAGGGCGTGCTCAACTTCAATTCCTTCGTCGGTGGCTTCTCCAAGGCGTTTCTCAGCGGCGTCACGCCCGACAGCCTGACTTCGGCCACCGCATTGTTCCCTGAGGCGGTGTTCATCACCTTCCAGATGACCTTCGCCATCATCACCCCGGCGCTGATCGTCGGTGCCTTCGCCGAACGCATGAAGTTCTCCGCGATGCTGGTGTTCATGGGCATCTGGTTCACCCTGGTGTACGCACCGATCGCGCACATGGTGTGGAGCGGTGATGGCGCACTGATGTGGGACTGGGGCGTGCTGGACTTCGCCGGCGGTACCGTGGTGCACATCAACGCAGGTATCGCTGGCCTGGTGTGCTGCCTGGTGCTGGGCAAGCGCAAAGGCTACCCGACCACGCCGATGGCCCCGCACAACCTGGGCTACACCCTGATGGGCGCAGCGATGCTGTGGATCGGCTGGTTCGGCTTCAACGCAGGTTCTGCCGCCGCCGCCAACGGCACGGCCGGCATGGCCATGCTGGTGACCCAGATCGCCACCGCCGCCGCAGCCTTGGGCTGGATGTTTGCCGAGTGGCTTGGCCACGGCAAGCCGAGCGCCCTGGGCATCGCCTCGGGTGTGGTCGCCGGCCTGGTCGCAATCACGCCTGCCGCAGGCACCGTGGGCCCGATGGGCGCCCTGGTGATCGGCCTGGCTTCGGGTGTGATCTGCTACTTCTGCGCCACTAGCCTGAAGCGCAAGCTGGGCTATGACGATTCGCTGGATGCCTTCGGCGTACACGGTATCGGCGGTATCGTCGGCGCCATCCTTACCGGTGTGTTCGCCGCACCGGCCCTGGGCGGCTTCGGCACGGTCACCGATATCGGCATGCAGGTCTGGATCCAGGCCAAAGGCGTGATTTTCACCGTGGTCTACACCGCCATCGTCACCTACGTGATCCTCAAGGTGCTGGACCTGGTGATGGGCCTGCGGGTCAACGAAGAAGAAGAGTCGGTCGGCCTCGACCTGGCTCAGCACAACGAACGCGGCTACAACCTGTAACTGCGACGCGGTAAAAACTTGCCCGGTTCGCCGGGCATTTTTTCGTCTGATTTTTGCCATTTCCCGCACGGCAAACGGTTTATCCGTCACGTTCGCGACGTAGGCAGAAAACTTACAAGATGCCGAGCGTTTATGGAGCTTTGCTTTTTCCACGGGCGCGCTAGAATGCGCGCCGAAGGGTGTTTGACATGCAGTCCGCACGCTTCCCCAGCCTTTGCTAGGCTTGCCATTAGCGCGTGGCCAGCAGGTGGCTCAAGGATTTCGTCAGGTCCTGCCAGGAGCAGGGCCTGCAGGGTACGACCCTCCCATCAGGAGGTGGATGCCCAAGGCAGTGGCCAACCCACGGCCAGTTGAATTTTCACCGGTGGCTGCCGGTCTACGGCTGCACTGGTCTATAACCAACCTGCTTTTCGCAAGTCATGAGGTAGAACATGAGCGACGATGATCTGGAAAACGACGACCTCGAAGTAGGCGACGATGATGAGGCTGATGAGGGTCTCGAAGCAGCGGCTGACGACGTTGCGGAAGACGCTGGCGAAGACGATAGCCCTGCGCCCACTGCCAAAGGCAAGTCCAAGGCCGCTGTCTCGGTAGACGAGATGCCGAGCATGGAAGCCAAGCAGAAGGAGCGCGATGCCCTGGCCAAAGCGATGGAAGAGTTCCTTTCGCGCGGTGGCAAGGTGCAGGAAGTGGAGGCCAACGTGGTCGCCGATCCGCCCAAGAAGCCGGACAACAAATACGGCAGCCGCCCTATCTGAGTGGTCGCCCACAAAAAAGCCCGCCGTCGCTGCGGGCTTTTTTGTGCCTGTTGGGTTTAGGAGCGCTATCGCCGGCAAGCCAGCTCCCACAGGATAAAGCTACCTTAGGCGCAGCGCATACCTGTGGGAGCTGGCTTGCCGGCGATGGGCCGCGAAGCGGCCCCTGTCAGCGCCAGCGCGCCATTACCTCAGGCAGTTGCGAAAGCCGCTGGATCTCGGCATCGGGTGCCCGCTCACCGGCCCAGGCCTTGCCTTGTGGGTTGAACCACACGGCCCGCAGCCCGGCCCGTTGGGCGCCGGCGATGTCATCGCCGGGGTGGTCACCCACATGCACCGCCGCGCTGGCTTCGACCTCGCCACGTTTCAGCGCCTCCAGAAACGGTGCCGGGTCCGGTTTGCCGATGCCCAGGTCCTCGGCGCACAAGGCAAAGCGGAAGTAGTCCGCCAAGCCCAGGCGGCTCACATCGGCGTTGCCGTTGGTGACCACCCCCAGGGTGTACTGGTGGCGCAGGATTTCCAGCACCGGCTGCACCTCAGGGAAGATTTCCACCTGGTGGCGTGCATGCAGGAACACTTCAAAGCCTTCGTTGGCCAGCGCCTGCGCGTGCTTTTCGCTGTAGCCGACTTCTTCCAGGGCATGGAACAGCACCCGCCGGCGCAGGGCGCTGATACGGTGCTTGAGGCCGGGCTCGGCCTGCACCAGGCGCTCGCGAATGGCGAACAGGTGTTCGACCGGTACGCCGCCGAGGATCGGCGCGTTGGCTTCGAGCCAGTCGCGCAGCACCACTTCAGCGCTGGCAATCACCGGCGCGGTGTCCCACAGGGTGTCATCGAGGTCGAAGGTGATCAGCTTGATGCTCATGAGTCTGTGCCTTTGCTGCGTTTGGCCCGAGGGTGGGCGCTGTCGTACACCGCGGCCAGGTGCTGGAAGTCCAGGTGGGTGTAGATTTGCGTGGTGCTGATGTCGGCATGGCCGAGCATCTCTTGCACCGCACGCAGGTCCTGGGACGATTCCAGCAGATGGCTGGCGAAAGAATGGCGAAGCATGTGCGGGTGCAGGTGCTGGCCCAGCTCGCGCTCGCCGGCGACCTTGACCCGCATCTGGATGGCCCGTGGGCTCAGGCGATTGCCCTGGCGCGTGATGAACACGGCGCTGTCGCGTGGGCCGCCGATGCCGCGCAGGCGCAACCACGCCTGCAGGGCCTCGCGGGCTTTACGGCCGACAGGCAGTACGCGCGCCTTGCCACCCTTGCCCAGCACCTGCACTAGCCCGCCGGCAAGGTCGAGGTATTCGAGGTCGAGGCCAGCCAGTTCGGACAGGCGCAGGCCTGACGAATAGAACAGTTCGAGGATGGCCTGGTCACGTCGGGCAATGAAGTCGTCGTCGACGCCGCCGTCGAGCAGTTGCAGGGCGCGGTCGGTATCCAGCGTCTTGGGCAGGCGGCGCTCGCCCTTGGGCGCAGACAGGCCGCTGGCCGGGTCGTGCTGGCACAGGCCTTCACGGTTCAGGTATCGGTACAAGCCGCGCACGGCCGACAGCAGGCGCGCCAGGCTGCGCGAGGATTGGCCTTGGTGGTGCTGGCGGGCGATCAACTGGCGTAGCTGCTGGATTTGCAGCGCTGGCCAGCCGGCGATGCCCTGATCGTTGCAGTAGGCAATGACCTTGTCGAGGTCACGGCGGTAGGCCAGCAGGGTGTGCTCGGACACCTGGCGCTCATTGCGCAGGTGGGCGCAATAAGCCTCCAGCTGGCGTTCCATCAGCGCACCGGACGCAGGGTCAGGGTAACGCGCGGCACGACACGGCCCAGCACCTCGGCAATGTAGCCGAGGAACAGGGTGCCGACGCTGCTCTTGTAGTGTTGCGGGTCGCGGCTGCCAATCGCCAGTACGCCGTGCAGCCCTTGGTATTCGAGGGCGGCAACGGCGCTGGAGCCGACTTCGAGGCGCTGATCTTCACCGAACAGAAATGCCAGCTCATGGTCGCGCAGGTTGCCGCTGACCGTTTTACCGCCCCCCAGCAGGCCGCCGATGGCTTGGTGCGCCTCGGCGTTGCTGACCCAGCGGCCCACTGGCGCGACGTTATCGCCGAACAGGATCAGGCTGACGAAGGGCACCTGAAACTCCTGGCGCAGGCTGTCTTCGACCGCCATCACCACTTCTTCCAGGCTGCCAGCATCGAGCAGGTCGAGGATCAGCCGGCGGGTCTTGTCGAATAGCCGGTCGTTGTCTCGCGCCACGTCCATCAGTTGCGACAGGCGATGGCGCATCTCGATGTTGCGGTCGCGCAGCAGCTTGAGCTGGCGCTCCACCAGCGACACGCTGTCGCCACGCTGGTGGGGGATGCGCTGCTCGACCAGCAGTTCGTCGTGCTCGGCGAAGAAGGTCGGGTGGGCGCGCAGGTACGCGACCACCGCCTCGGCATCGAGCTCGGTGGACTGCTGGGGTACAACCTTGGGCTGATCGGTCATGGCGGTTACTCGCTTAGAGACGAACCTGTCCTTCGTAGACGCGTACGGCCGGGCCGGTCATCAACACGGGCTTGCCGGGGCCGGCCCATTCGATGTGCAGGCGGCCACCCGGCAGGTCGAGGGTCACCGGTGAGTCCATCCAGCCTTGGCTGATAGCCGCCACGGCCGCAGCGCAAGCGCCGGTGCCGCAGGCCTGGGTCTCGCCGGCACCGCGTTCCCAGACCCGCAGGTTGGCACGGTGACGGTCGATGACCTGGATGAAGCCAGCGTTGACCCGCTGCGGGAAGCGCGGATGGTTTTCGATCTTCGGGCCCAGGGCATGCACAGGCGCGGTATGCACGTCATCGACGCGCAACACGGCATGTGGGTTGCCCATGGACACAGCGGCAATGGCGTGAACCTCGCCGTCGACTTCCAGTGGGTAACTCAGTGCCTGCTCGTCGGCGACAAAGGGGATTTCGGCCGGCACCAGGCGCGGCGGGCCCATGTCGACACTCACCTGGCCGTCGTTCTGCACGTCCAGCTCGATGATGCCGCTCTTGGTTTCGACGCGGATGCGCTTTTTCGCGGTCAGGCGCTTGTCCAGCACGAAGCGGGCAAAGCAGCGCGCACCGTTGCCGCACTGTTCGACTTCGGAGCCGTCGGCATTGAAGATCCGGTAGCGGAAGTCCACTTCTGGATTGTTCGGTGCCTCGACGATCAGCAGCTGGTCGAAGCCGATGCCGGTGTGGCGGTCGCCCCATTGCTTGGCATGCTTGGGCTGGATGTGTGCGTGCTGGCTGACCAGGTCGAGGACCATGAAGTCATTGCCCAGCCCATGCATCTTGGTGAAACGCAGCAGCATGGGCTCACTCCGGCAGCAGGCTTTCGCCAGCATACAGTTCGGCGACGGTTTCGCGGCGGCGTACTTCGAACGCCTGGTCACCGTCGACCAGGATTTCGGCGCAACGGCCACGGGTGTTGTAGTTCGAGCTCATGACAAAACCATAGGCGCCGGCAGACTGCACAGCCAGTAGATCGCCTTCGGCCAGGTTCAGCTCGCGCTCCTTGGCAATGAAGTCGCCGGTTTCGCAGATCGGCCCGACCAGGTCGTAGGCGCGGCCTTGGCCTTCGCGTGGGGTGACCGCGCTGACGCCCATCCAGGCCTGGTACAGGGCCGGGCGGATCAGGTCGTTCATCGCCGCATCGATGATGGCGAAGTCTTTGTGTTCGGTGTGCTTGAGGTACTCGACGCGGGTCAGCAGAACACCGGCGTTGGCCACGATGTAGCGGCCCGGCTCGAAGACCAGGGCCAGGTCGCGGTCGCCGACGCGCGCGCGGATGGCCTTGATGTAGTCGGCCACCAAAGGCGGCTCTTCATCGCGGTAGCGCACGCCAACGCCGCCACCCAGGTCAAGGTGGCGCAGGTGGATGCCGCAGTCGGCCAAGCGGTCGACCAGGTCCAGCAGGCGGTCGAGGGCATCGAGGAACGGCTCGACGGTGGTCAGCTGCGAACCGATGTGGCAGTCGACACCGACCACGTCCAGGTTCGGCAGTTGGGCGGCACGCACGTAGATGGCTTCAGCGTCGGCGATGGCGATGCCGAATTTGTTTTCTTTGAGGCCGGTGGAGATGTACGGGTGGGTGCCGGCGTCGACGTCCGGGTTGACCCGCAGCGAGACCGGGGCAACCTTGCCCATCTCGGCGGCCACCACTTGCAGGCGCTCAAGCTCGTCGGTGGATTCGACGTTGAAGCAGTGCACGCCAACTTCCAGCGCGCGGCGCATGTCTGCGCGGGTCTTGCCGACACCGGAGAACACCACACGATCAGCACGGCCGCCAGCGGCCAGTACACGCTCCAGCTCACCGCCGGAGACGATGTCGAAGCCTGCGCCCATACGGGCCAGCACGTTCAGCACACCGAGGTTGGAGTTGGCTTTGACTGCGAAGCACACCAGGTGTTCGACGCCTTGCAGCGCGTCAGTATAGCTGCGGTACTGGGCTTCGATGTGGGCGCGCGAGTACACGTAGGTCGGGGTGCCGAAACGTTCGGCGATGGCCGACAGGGCTACACCTTCCGCGAACAGTTCACCGTCGCGGTAATTGAAAGCGTTCATCTGATTTCCTTACTGCTCTGGCGTTTGCTCGGGCTGGATAGGCTGCTCTTCTTGCGGCTGTACCGCCGGAGCGTGCTTGTGCTGATGCGACTTCTGGCTGCCCTTGCCGTCCTTGCCGTCTTCCGGCAGGTACAGGGGGCCCTTCTGACCGCAGGCCGAAACGAGGCAGGCAACCGCGACCAGCGCCGCGAGCGAGGAAATCAGGCGCTTCATGGGTGAAATCCTTTGAAATATGCAGTATTGCGCCCGAGTATACCGAGCGACCGGCGGATTGCCTATGCAAGAGCCGGTCCGCCGGGCGGGCTATTCTTGCCGCCTGCAATGGCTAATCTTTGCATTCGGCGGCAAGCGCCCGTATCTTGCCCGGCTTGCCTGTAACGCAGCCAATTTCGAGGTTCCTGCAATGAGTTTGAGCGAAGCGCGTTTCCATGATCTGGTCGACGCGACCCAACAGGCCCTGGAAGACCTGTTCGACGAGAGCGGCATGGACCTGGACATGGAGAACTCCGCCGGTGTCCTGACCATCAAGTTCGACAACGGCAGCCAGTTGATCTTCAGCCGCCAGGAGCCCCTGCGCCAGTTGTGGCTGGCGGACAAGTCGGGTGGCTTCCACTTCGATTATGACGAAGAGAGCAAGAAGTGGATCTGCGAGAAGAGCGAAGAGCTGCTCGGCGAGATGCTGGAGCGCATCGTCTGGGAGCGGGCCGGCGAGAAGCTGGACTTTGACGAGATCTGAGATGAGTGAGCAGCCGCGGCCGCCCAAGCCGCTCTACAGCAATGTCAGCACGGCCGTGAAATCGCCGTGCATCAGCGTCTGCCGCCTGGATGAGCAGCGTGTCTGCACCGGCTGCCACCGCCCTGTGGAGCACATCCGCGAATGGCGGTCTGCAGACGACGAGCGGCGCCGGCAGATCTGCCGCGAAGCCGAGACCTTGCGCGCACGGGCTTGAGTATTTGCCCGGCTGTGGTAGTGTCAGGTTCTGCGTCGGTGACGCCAAAGTCATCATAAACCCCGCCCTTGGGCGGGGTTTTGCTTTATTTGCCCGACGAAAATTGCCTGTTCAAAGGAGTCTGACTGGATCATGAGCACCAAGCCTTCCCTCATCCTCACCCGATTGGACGTACAACGTCTCGAGCGTCTGATCGACAGCCTCGACGAAAGTACGCCGGGTGTGCTCGCCCTGCAGGACGAGCTTGACCGCGCCGAACAGGTGGTCGGTCACGAGGACGTCCCGGCCGGGGTGGTGACCATGAACTCGCGCGTGCACTGCCGTGAAGAGGCCAGCGGCAAGGACTACCACTTGACCTTGGTGTACCCGAAGGATGCTGGGCCGGAAGGCAAGGTATCGATCCTGGCGCCGATTGGTTGTGCCTTGCTGGGCCTTTCAGTCGGTGAGCAGATCGACTGGCCGGCGCCGGGCGGCAAGACCCTCAAGCTGAAGCTGCTGGAAGTCGAGTACCAGCCAGAAGCGGCGGGTGATTTCGACCTGTGAGCCTTGAGGGCCGCTGCGCCAAGTCTCCTGTGGCAGCGGGCAAGCCCGCTCCCATACGGCCCCGCTGGTTCACCCCCCGATCGCTGCCTGCAACTGCTCTAGCCCCTCATTCAGCGCCTGTTCCAGCTCCCGCTTGTAACGCAGGTACAAAACGGTCGCGCCCAGCTCATCACCCAGCAGCTCGGACAAATCCAGGTCGGTAATGTAGCAGCGGTAATGACCGGCGCTGCGGCGTTGCCCGATGATCTGCCGGGCGACCACGGCGTACAGCTGGTCGCCATGGTCCAGCTCGGAGAACTCCTGCTGGTCACAGTACAACGTCACCGTCACGGCACCCGCAGCACCGCCCTGGATAATCGCCTGAACCTCATAGTACGGCTGGCCGCTGCCCTCGACAGGCACCAGCCGTGGCTCGATGCTGCGCGCCTTGCCAGGGCCTGACGGCAGTAACTGCCCATAGTGGATATCCAGCGAAGCGGGGCGCAGGGCGTCGAACGGCAGTTGGGTATCGCGGCGCATCAGCACCGAGCGCAGGAAGCGTTGCAGCGGCAGCAGCAGATGGGCTTCATCCTGCAATGGCAGGCGCTGTTGCCACAGCGCGTTGTACTCATCCAGCACATACAGATCGGCCCAGGCGCCTTGCAGGCGATAGAACACTTGGATGCACGCGGGCCGCCCCTGCTCCAGCACCAGGGCCAGGTCGTGGTCCTGCAGGGCATTGGCGTCCAGGTGCAGCGGGCTGTAGCGGCTGCGTTCTTCGCTCAGGTAGTCCAGCAGCGCCTCATGGTTGGCCAGGGTCGCCAGGCTTACCTGGCCAGGCAGCAACTCCAGCACATGGGTGTGCTGGGCTACCTGCAGCAGGTAGCGGTAGTTCGCCCCCTGGTCGAGCAACTGTTGCACCGTGGCGAACACCTCCTCGACCCGCTGCTCGATGGCCTGGGCGCGGTTGTGGCAGAAGCAGCGCACCCGTAGCCGGGGGCGGTGGCCGCGCTGGCCGAGGCTGTTGAGGTAATCGCGCAGGCAGCGCAGCAACGCGTGCTCGCCGTCGTAGCGCTGTACCAGCACTTCGTTCCAGCTGTTGAGGGTGACCTGGTCCAGCGTCAGCACCAGGTTTTCGCGCACGCCGGCGTAGCTCAGCGAGTCGGTGCGCTCGGTGGTCATCAGGATGTTCAGGTCGCGGTGCTGGCGCAGCGGGTCGATGCCGACGTTGATCAGCAACAGGATTTCGTCGGCCACACTGGGTTGCAGCAGGCGGACTTCGCTGACGGTCGGCAGCGGCAGGTCGAGGGTCTGCTGCAAGCTGCCCAGCAGGTTGAACAGCTCGAGCTCGCGCAGGTCACTGGCGCCAGGGTGCACGGCGAAGCGTGTACTGCTGTCGATGACGCCATTGCGATGGGCCCAGGTCAGCAGTTCGAGCAGCTCGCGGCAGCGTTTGATAGGGCTGAAATGCGTGACCTCGTGCGTGCTCAGGTTACCGGTGTAAAGCTCCCAGTGGTGGCTACCCGGCTCTTTGCGGTTGGGGGCCTGGACCAGGGTGAGGGTGCCCTCTGCCAGGTCCGGGGCGATCCCAGGGTTGATCACCTCGGTCTTGCCGGCACGGCGCTCGAAGGCGGCGTACAGGCGCCGGCCCAGCACATTGAGGTCACGCTGGTCGGCGCGGCTGCTGGCGTTGCGGGTCTGGGCGAACTGGCTGAGGAAGCGGTAGCTGTGGTTCAGCTCAGCCACCAGCTCGCGGCGTTCGACCGCGACCTGGCCAACCTTCCATTGGCTGCGGCTGTCGAGCAGGGCCAGCTGGCGCTCGTCCCAACCCCATTCGTCCGCCAGGCGCTGCAGCAATTGGCGCTGCCAACCGTTGGCGCGCACTTGGCCGCTGAGTTTCTTGTTGACCTTCAGGTACAGGCTGCGCCTGACCAGCTCAAGGCGCGCCGTTTCGCCGCGTTGCCGGAGATAGTGCTCGATGCGCCGATAGACCATCACGTAAGGGTCCAGCTCGTCGAGGTCGAGCTGGTTGGCGAACACCGCATGCTTGTAGTCCAGGCTCAGGCAGCGCACGGCAGGGTGCTCGCTGGCGTAGGCTTCGGTCAGCAGCAGTTTGAGCAGCGATTTGTAGGGCGAGTCGATGCCTTTGAACAGTTGCCACAGCCCTGCACCCACGAACTCGCCGGGGGGGATATGCGCCAGGTTGCCGAGGTCGAGCACGTCCTGGCTGCGGATGAAGCGCTTGCTGAGCAAGGTCTGGGTATAGGCACTGTAGTTGTGCTCTTCGTAGACCGGCACCAGCCACCACAGCGGCGTACGCCCAGCCAGCCAGATGGCGGTGCGGTAGAACTCGTCGAGCAGCAGGTAATGCTGGGTGGTGCCGCAGTCGTCGGAGCCAAGCTGGCCGTCCCGCTCGCCTTGTGCAAAGCCTTGCGGGTCGATGAGGAAGAAGTGTGCCTCGGCGCCCAGGCTGGCGGCCCAGGTTTCCAGCAGTTGGCATTTGCGGCGCAGCTCGTTCAGCAGGTCATCACCCAGGCCTGGCGCATGGCAGACCCACAAGTCCATGTCGCTTTGTTCGGCCTGGGCCAGCGAGCCCAGGCTGCCCATCAGGAACACGCCATGGATTGGGCGGGCAGCCTGCCCCTGGCGAGCCTTGTAGGCGAACGAGCGTGCCAGCCGTTGCGCTTCGGCGACCAGGTCGTCGGCAGGCTCGAAACCGGCCACCCCGGCGGGCGTGCTGCTGGAGACATAGCCGGGCAGCAGTGGGTGGTTGACGTGGAACAGCAGCGGCAACAGCGTCAGTACCTGTTGCTGGCGGGTCGACAGCCCCTCCATCGCACGTTGCAGGCGACCCTGGTTGAGCGTCAGAAAGCGCGCACGCAAGGTCGCCAGAACTTTGCGGTCGATGCCTTCGTCCAGGTCTGGGCGGATTTCTTGGGGGTGGTTCATTGCGCGCTCGTGGCAGGCCAGTAGGGCTGCGGCGAGTTTAGCCTGAGTGAACCAGTCGGATAAGCGCTAAATCGATTTGTTGGCGTCATTTTTCCAGCGTCCTTGCGTGTGGGTGAAACCCGCCGACTCCAGCTTTCAGCCCGCTTCGGGCATGATGGGCTGCATGAGCGTAGTCTCGCTGATTTAGAGGTGTTTACGGATGCGTGTATGGATCGATGCCGACGCTTGCCCCAAGGCGGCAAAGGATTTGATCGTCAAGTTCGCCCTCAAGCGCAAACTCGAGGTGGTGATGGTGGCCGGCCAGGCGCAAAGCAAGCCGGCCTTTGCCTGTGTGCGGCTGATCGTGGTACCCAGCGGTATGGATGCGGCCGACGACTATTTGGTCGACAACGCCGCGCCTGGTGAGCTGGTGATCTGCAGCGACGTGCCGTTGGCCGATCGGCTGGTCAAGAAAGGCGTGGCGGCGCTGGACCCGCGCGGGCGCGAGTTTGACGAGCGCAACATGGGTGACCGGCTGGCGACGCGCAACCTGTTCACCGATTTGCGCGAGCAAGGGCAGGTTGGGGGAGGGCAGGCGCCTTATGGCGAGCGCGAGAAACAGGCATTCGCCAATGCGCTGGACCGGATTATCGCGCGCTTGTCCAAGCCCACCTGACGTCCACGGCTTTTGTAGGAGCAGCCTTGTGCTGCGAAAGGGCCGGCATGGCCACTGAATCTCTTGAGGCTTCAACGGCCTCTTCGCAGCGCAAGGCTGCTCCTACAAAGGCAGCGCAGGCTGGGGGTTATTGGTCGCCCTCGTGGGTCAGCTCCAGCACCCGGTCTACCAGCTTGTAGATCCCACCGGCCGCTTCGCTGATCGACTTGGCAACCATGTAGGCCGGGGTCGTCACCAACTTGCGCTGGGTGTCTTCAACGATGTCGTGCACATCGCACTCTTCATGCTTGCCACCCATCTTCTCTACCGCAGCAGCCGTGCCGGCATCGTTGCCGATGGTGCAGACCACGCCTGGGCCGTAGATCTTCGCCGCCAGTGCTGGCGAGATGCAGATCAGCCCAACCGGCTTGCAGGCATCGGCAAAGGCTTCGGCCAGGGCCAGCACGTCTGGGTTGACGCTGCAGTTGGTGCCTTCGACGGCGAAGTTGGAGAGGTTTTTCGCCGCCCCGAAACCACCGGGCACAATCAGTGCATCGAAGTCTTCGGCATTGGCTTCGCGGATGTCCTTGACCTCGCCACGGGCAATACGCGCCGACTCCACCAGCACGTTGCGCGACTCGGGCATCTCTTCGCCGGTCAGGTGATTGATCACATGCATCTGCGCGATGTTCGGCGCAAAGCACTGCACCTGCGCCCCGCGCTGGTCGAGGCGCAGCAGGGTGATCACGCTTTCGTGGATTTCGGCGCCGTCATAGACGCCACAGCCGGAAAGTATCACCGCTACTTTTTTCGTCATGCTCATTACTCCAGTGTCGAGGCGCTAAATGTCCTCTAGTTTGGCAGATGTAGCCATAGGGATTCCCGCGGTCGCGGCCTAATCTTTGTGGATAACGCCTGAGGTCGTCACCATGGACCTGATACTGCTGGCCGTGCCGTTCTTCTTCGTATTGATCGCCGTTGAACTGGTGGCTGACCGCGTGCGTGGCCAGCGTAATTACACCTTGGCCGACGCGATCAACAGCCTGAGTACAGGCGTCTTGTCGACCAGCACTGGCCTGTTGACCAAAGGGGTCGGGCTGCTGACCTATGCCTTGGCCTGGGAGCATCTGGCGCTGCTGCGCTTGCCCCAGCAAGCGTGGTGGGTGTGGGTGCTGGCGTTCGTCCTGTACGACCTCTGCTACTACTGGCTGCACCGCCTGGGGCACGAACGCAACGTGCTGTGGGCGGCCCATTCGGTGCACCACCAAAGCGAGGAGTACAACCTCACCACGGCGCTGCGCCAGACCAGCAGCGGCTTCATCTTTTCGTGGATCTTCTACCTGCCATTGGCGCTGATCGGCGTGCCGCCCCTGGTGTTCATCACCGTGGCGTCGCTGAACCTGCTGTACCAGTTCTGGGTGCATACCCGGCACATTGCCAAACTCGGTTGGCTTGAGTGGATATTCATCACGCCATCCAACCATCGCGTCCACCATGCGCAAAATCCTGTTTACTTGGATCGCAATTACGGCGGCGTGTTCATTCTCTGGGACCGCCTGTTCGGAACGTTCAAGGAAGAGGACCCGGCCGAGCCTGTGGTGTTCGGCGTGACCACCCCGCTGGCCAGCTGGAACCCGCTGTGGGCCAACCTGCAGTTCTACGCCCAGCTGTGGCGTGATGCCCGGCGCACGCGCAGCGTGTGGGACAAGTGGCGGATCTGGTTCATGCCCACGGGCTGGCGCCCGGCCGATGTCGCGGCGCGTTACCCGCAGGCCAAGCCGGACCTGGCGCTGTTTCGCAAGTTCGAGGTTGCCCTGGGGCGGGCGCAGCAGGCCTATGTAGCGGCGCAGTTCGTCGTCTATGTGGCATTGGGCAGCTATTTGATGGAGGCCGCGGAGCGCGTGCCTGCCGCCGCCCTGATACTGGGCTGGTCGATCATGGCCTTGGGCCTGTTCGTGCTCGGCGCGCTGCTGGAGAACCGGCCCTGGGCCGTGCGCCTGGAGCGGGCGCGGTTGCTGTCGAATGCGCCAGCGCTGTACCTGGCTGGCGCTCTGGGCTTAGCGGTGATCACGCCGCTTGGGTGGGTCCTGCTCCTGGCTTACAGCCTGCTCAGCGTCTGGGGCCTGAGCCAGTGCCGCCGCCTTGCGCTCCGCGCGCAGGGTGCGGAAGCGCCGGCGCAGCCAGAGCAGGACGCCGAGCAACAACAGGCCGCCGAGCACCCATAGCTCGTACTTCTTCACATTGCCCAACAAACCTTCGAGGATGGCGCCGAAGTGGTAGGCCGCTGCGCCCAGGGCCAGCGCCCAGATGGCGGCACCGAGGCCGTTGAGCAGCAGGTAGCGGCGCGGCGGATAGCCCGACAGGCCAATGGCCACCGGCATGACCGTGCGCAGCCCATAAACGAAGCGGAAGCTCAGCACCCAGATGTCGGGGTGGCGGCGGATGTGGTCCAGCGCCCGATCACCCATGGCCTGCCAGCGCGGTTTGCGTGCCAGGATCTTGCGCCCATGGCGACGGCCCATGAAGTACCACAGCTGATCGCCGGCATAGCTGCCGAAGAAGGCCACCAAGCACACCAGCTTGATGTCCATGTAACCGCGGAACGCGAGGAAACCCGCAAGCACCAGGATGGTCTCGCCTTCAAAGAAGGTGCCTAGAAAAAGGGCGAAGTAGCCGAAATCCTGCAGGAATTGTTGAAGCATTTTCTGAGGTGCTGGCGAAATGAACGCGCAGCCTACCCCTTCGCGCGCGTGGATGAAAGTGTCCAAATGTGTCTCGACGTGAACAATTCCTACAAGGACAATGCCTCCGGACACAAGTCGCAGGCTTGCCAGTGGGTGTAACACAGGCGTCATAATGGCCGCTTATCGTCCCGCTCAATTGATGATAGGGCGTTAACGTCCTCCAGGAACGTCCAGATGAATAATGAAGTGCTCACCCCTGTCGCGATCAAGGACGCCCAGGCAGTCCCCGAAGAGATGGTGCAAACCCCGCCAGACCTGCCGCCGGCGCCAGAGCCCGAGCATGTGGTCGAGGCCGCGGCACCGGCCCCCGCGCCGGCACCGGCGATCACCGTCCCGGGCCTTGACGACAGCAGCCTGTACATTCATCGCGAGCTGTCGCAGTTGCAGTTCAACATTCGGGTGCTGGAGCAGGCACTGGACGAGAGCTACCCGCTGCTCGAGCGTCTGAAATTCCTGCTGATCTTCTCCAGCAACCTCGACGAATTCTTCGAGATCCGCGTCGCCGGCCTGAAGAAGCAGATCAATTTCGCCCGCGAACAGGCTGGGGCCGACGGCTTGCAGCCGCACCAGGCGCTGGCGCGCATCAGCGAGCTGGTGCACACCGAGGTGGATCGCCAGTACGCGATCCTCAACGACGTGCTGCTGCCAGAGCTTGAAAAACACCACATCCGCTTCATCCGTCGCCGTCACTGGACGCCCAAGCTCAAGACCTGGGTGCGGCGCTTCTTCCGTGACGAGATCGCGCCGATCATCACCCCGATCGGCCTCGACCCGACGCACCCGTTCCCCTTGCTGGTGAACAAGAGCCTCAACTTCATCGTTGAACTCGAAGGCGTCGATGCCTTCGGCCGCGACTCGGGCCTGGCGATCATCCCGGCGCCGCGCCTGTTGCCGCGGGTCATCCGCGTGCCTGAAGAAGTCGGTGGCCCGGGCGCTAACTACGTGTTCCTGTCGTCGATGATCCACGCGCACGCCGACGACCTGTTCCAGGGCATGAAGGTCAAGGGCTGCTACCAGTTCCGCCTGACCCGAAACGCCGACCTGGCGCTGGACTCCGAAGAAGTCGACGACTTGGCCCGCGCCCTGCGCGGCGAGCTGTTCTCGCGCCGTTACGGTGATGCCGTGCGGCTTGAGGTGGCTGATACCTGCCCGAAACACCTGTCGGACTACCTGCTCAAGCAGTTCAGCCTGAGCGAGAGCGAGCTGTACCAGGTCAATGGCCCGGTCAACCTGACCCGCCTGTTCAGCATCACCGGCCTCGACAGCCACCCGCAGCTGCAATACATGCCGTTCACCCCGGCGATCCCCAAGCTGCTGCAGAACGCCGACAATATCTTCAGCGTGATCAGTAAACAGGACGTGCTGCTGATGCACCCGTTCGAGTCGTTCACGCCGGTGGTCGACCTGCTGCGCCAGGCCGCCAAGGACCCGCATGTGCTGGCCGTGCGCCAGACCCTGTACCGCTCCGGTGCCAACTCGGAAATCGTCGACGCGTTGGTGGACGCTGCCCGTAACGGTAAGGAAGTCACTGCGGTGATCGAATTGCGCGCGCGTTTCGACGAAGAGTCCAACCTTCAGATGGCCAGCCGCCTGCAAGCGGCGGGTGCGGTGGTGATTTACGGGGTGGTCGGGTTCAAGACCCACGCCAAGATGATGCTGATCCTGCGGCGTGAGCAGGGCGAAATCGTCCGCTATGCGCACCTGGGTACCGGCAACTACCACGCCGGCAACGCCCGCCTGTACACCGACTACAGCCTGCTGACCTCTGACGACGCCCTCACCGAAGACGTCGGCAAGCTGTTCAGCCAGCTGATCGGCATGGGCAAGACCCTGCGCATGAAAAAGCTGCTGCACGCACCCTTCACGCTGAAGAAGGGCATGCTCGACATGATTGCCCGCGAGACCCAGTTCGCGCTCGAAGGCAAACCCGCGCACATCATCGCCAAGTTCAACTCGCTAACCGATGCCAAGGTCATCAAGGCGCTGTACAAGGCCAGCCAGTCCGGTGTGCGCATCGACCTTGTGGTGCGCGGTATGTGCTGCCTGCGGCCAGGTATTCCGGGGGTTTCGCACAACATTCACGTGCGCTCGATCATCGGCCGCTTCCTGGAGCACACCCGGGTGTTCTACTTCCTCAATGGCGGCGAGGAGCAGATCTACCTGTCCAGTGCCGACTGGATGGAGCGCAACCTCGACAAGCGTGTCGAGACTTGCTTCCCGGTCGAAGGCAAGAAGCTGTTGCTGCGGGTGAAGAAAGAGCTGGAAAGCTACCTGACCGACAACACCCATGCCTGGACGCTGCAGTCGGATGGGCGCTACGTGCGCAGCACCCCGACCGGCAACCAGAACCCGCGCAGTGCCCAGGCGACCCTGCTGGAGCGCCTGAGCAACCCGGTCCTCAACGTACGCTGAGGACGAAGCCGACCCGGGCCAGCCACTCCGCCTCGTTGGCGAAGTCGGCCTGGGTCAGCTGGTTCTGCTCCAGCCAGCCTTCTGGGAAGACCACATCGAGGCTGTTGTCGCCTGCTTGCAGCTGTACCTTCGGCATTTGCTGCGTGCCACGAATGTGGTGGAACAGGATGGCGAAGCGCAGCAGCACGCACAGGCGAATCAGCTGCACGCTTTCATCGCCGAACTCGGCGAACTTGTCCTTGGGGATATTGCGGCGATGGCCGCGTACCAGCAGGGCCATCATCTGCTGATCCTCACGGGAGAAGCCCGACAGGTCGGAGTGCTCGATCAGGTAGGCGCCGTGCTTGTGGTAGTGATAGTGGGCGATATCCAGCCCAACTTCGTGCACTTTCGCGGCCCATCCCAGAAGATCGCGCCAATTTCCCTCTTCCAGCTTCCAGGCTTTTGCTACCTGGTCGAACGCATGCAGTGCCTTGCGCTCGACGCGCGCGGCCTGGCCTTGGTCGACGTGGTAACGCTCCATCAATGAATTGAGGGTGCGCTCGCGCACGTCTTCGTGGTGATGGCGGCCGAGCAGGTCGAACAGCACGCCTTCGCGCAGGGCGCCGTCGCAGTGGTCCATGCGTTGCAGTTCGAGGGCGTCGAAGATGGCCTCGAGAATCGCAAGGCCTGCCGGGAAGATGGTGCGGCGGTCTGGCTTGACCCCTTCGAAGTCGATCTTGTCGACCTCGCCCAGCTTGAACAGTTTGCGTTTGACCCACGCCAGCCCTTCGGCGTTGACCTCGCCATTGCCCAGGCCGCTGGCCTTGATGGCTGCGCCGATGGCGCGGATGGTGCCGGACGAACCGATGGCTTCGTCCCAGGTCAGGCGGTGCAGGGCGTTTTCGATGCTCATCAGCTCCAGCCGCGCGGCGGTGTAGGCCTGGGCATAACGCGCCGGGGTGATCTTGCCGTCGCGGAAGTAGCGCTGGGTGAAGCTGACGCAGCCCATTTGCAGGCTCTCGCGCAGCAGTGGCTCGAACCGCTGGCCGATGATGAACTCGGTACTGCCGCCGCCGATGTCGGCGACCAGGCGCTTACCGGGGTTGTCGGCCAGGGTGTGGGAGACGCCGAGGTAGATGAGGCGGGCTTCCTCACGGCCGGAAATCACTTCCACCGGGTGCCCGAGAATGGCCTCGGCGCGCTGGATGAATTCGTTGCGGTTGCGCGCTTCGCGCAGGGCGTTGGTGCCAACGATGCGCACCGCACCCGCGGGCAGCCCGTTGATCAGTTGGGCGAAGCGCTTGAGGCAGTCGAGGCCTCGTTCCATGGCTTCTTCGCTGAGCTTGCGCTCTTCGTCGATGCCGGCGGCCAGCTGAACCTTTTCCCCCAGCCGTTCGAGAATGCGGATCTCGGTGTGGTGGGCCTTGGCCACGACCATGTGAAAACTGTTGGAGCCAAGGTCGATGGCGGCGATCAGAGACAGGTTCTTCGCGTTGGTATGCGGCATGATCTGGATGTTCTCGGTCGTTAACCTGGCAATCGTGCCACGATACGGGGCTGTCGCCAACGCGTGGCACGCCAAGGCTTGATGCAGGGCAATGTGCCATTCGATGTTATGACACGCATATGACAGTTTCGATTCGCGGCGTCTTGCACAACTATAGTTACACTCAATCGTCTGTGACTTCCTGTAGTCAGCCTCTGCGGCTATGATGGGCCACGTTTTTATGCTTACGACCCCGGAGATATCCATGAGCAGCGATCTGATCAAACACGTCACCGACGCCACCTTCGAGGCCGAAGTCCTGCAAGCCCAAGGCCCGGTGCTGGTCGACTACTGGGCTGAATGGTGCGGTCCATGCAAGATGATCGCTCCGGTTCTGGACGACATCGCTTCTACCTACGAAGGCAAACTGACTGTCGCCAAGCTGAACATCGACGACAACCAGGAAACCCCGGCCAAGCATGGCGTGCGTGGCATCCCGACGCTGATGCTGTTCAAGAACGGCAACGTCGAGGCCACCAAGGTCGGCGCACTGTCCAAATCGCAGCTGGCCGCGTTCCTCGACGCCCACCTGTGATGTGAAAAAGCCCCGGAAATACCGGGGCTTTTCTTTTCCAACCCACTAGACGTCGAAAAAAGCAAGTGTTACATTCGGCCTCGCACTGCTTCTCCAGTGCCCCCTGCACGCCGTCGCCGACGCACTCCTAATTAGAATCTGTGCGCGATCCTATCGCCTTCTAGCGGCGCGGCTTCATTAAGCCAGAAGCTTAATCCTCCCTTCATACATGATTACGTCACTCCCCTTATGAACCTGACTGAACTCAAGCAAAAGCCGATTACCGATCTGCTGGAAATGGCCGAACAGATGGGCATCGAAAACATGGCCCGTTCGCGCAAACAGGACGTGATTTTCGCCCTGCTGAAGAAGCACGCGAAAAGCGGCGAAGAGATCTCGGGTGACGGCGTGCTGGAGATTCTCCAGGATGGTTTCGGTTTCCTGCGTTCGGCTGATGCGTCCTACCTGGCCGGCCCCGACGACATCTACGTCTCGCCTAGCCAGATCCGCCGTTTCAACCTGCGTACCGGCGATACCATCGTCGGCAAGATCCGCCCGCCGAAGGAAGGGGAGCGTTACTTCGCCCTGCTGAAGGTCGACACGATCAACTTCGATCGCCCTGAAAACGCGAAGAACAAGATCCTGTTCGAAAACCTGACGCCGCTGTTCCCCAACAAGCGCCTGAAGATGGAAGCCGGTAACGGTTCCACCGAAGACTTGACCGGCCGCGTCATCGACCTGTGCGCCCCGATCGGCAAAGGCCAGCGTGGCCTGATCGTCGCCCCGCCGAAAGCGGGTAAAACGATCATGCTGCAGAACATCGCGGCGAACATCACCCGTAACAACCCCGAGTGCCACCTGATCGTCCTGCTGATCGACGAGCGCCCGGAAGAAGTGACCGAAATGCAGCGCACCGTGCGCGGCGAAGTGGTCGCCTCGACCTTCGACGAGCCGCCAACCCGCCACGTGCAGGTTGCCGAGATGGTCATCGAGAAGGCCAAGCGCCTGGTCGAGCACAAGAAAGACGTGGTCATCCTGCTCGACTCCATCACCCGTCTGGCACGTGCCTACAACACCGTGATCCCGAGCTCCGGCAAGGTCCTCACCGGTGGTGTCGACGCCCACGCCCTGGAGAAGCCGAAGCGTTTCTTCGGTGCCGCGCGTAACATCGAAGAAGGCGGTTCGCTGACCATCATCGCCACCGCGCTGGTCGAAACCGGCTCGAAGATGGACGAAGTGATCTACGAAGAGTTCAAGGGTACCGGCAACATGGAGCTGCCCCTGGACCGTCGTATCGCCGAGAAGCGTGTGTTCCCGGCCATCAACATCAACCGCTCCGGCACCCGCCGCGAAGAGCTGCTGACCGCCGACGACGAACTGCAGCGCATGTGGATCCTGCGCAAGCTGCTGCACCCGATGGACGAAATCGCCGCCATCGAGTTCCTGGTCGACAAGCTCAAGCAGACCAAGACCAACGACGAGTTCTTCTTGTCGATGAAGCGTAAGTAAGCTTCGCTGCATCACGCAAAAAGCCGGGGAAACCCGGCTTTTTGCTGTCTGTCACAAAAGATCGTTCGCCAACGCCCAGAACGCAGGCCACCATGCTGCCTGCGGTTTTCGGTCATGCCCCTGCAGGCATCAACCTCACGCCGTCATCGAGCCTAGCCCCTAGGGTCGGTGAATAAGTCGACACATGGATTGTCTCTTATAAGGTACAATATGGATGTACACAGTTCATCACGTCGAAAGACCGGCAGCAGGCTGATATCGACCAAGCCAAGTTGCTTTGGCACAGGCACAAGGTAACGCTATGACCGGCACACGTTCGCATGAAGAAAGTATTCTTGAGATGCTTCGCAATGACGAAGCCTTCGCCATCGACTATCTCGCAGTGGCACTCGAGGAAATCGATGAGCCTGGTGGTGCTGCGGGCTTTCTGACGGCGGTCCGCCGCGTGGCTGAAGCGCGCGGCGGCATGGGCAATCTTGCGCAGGCCACGGGGCTTGCCCGCCCCAATCTCTATCGCGCGCTGGCAGCGGACGGTGATCCTCGGCTATCGACCGTGCTGAAGGTGCTGCAAGCACTGGGAATCGGGCTGTCAAAAGTGGTTTCGCATAATAGTGAACAGCACCACAGCGGCTGATCCCAGACTCCTTTGGCCAATTTGCCCCCTTAGGCGCTACACTCTGCACCCCGACCGATACGGCCAACACGAGGCTCCTGCATGCAGTATCGCGACTTGCGCGACTTCATCCGTGGCCTGGAACAGCGCGGTGAACTCAAGCGCATCCAGGTTCCGATCTCTCCCGTCCTGGAAATGACCGAGGTCTGCGACCGCACCCTGCGTGCCAAAGGCCCGGCGTTGCTGTTCGAGAAGCCCACGGGGTACGACATCCCGGTACTGGGCAACCTGTTTGGCACGCCCGAGCGGGTGGCCATGGGCATGGGCGCCGAGTCGGTCGAAGAACTGCGCGAAATCGGCAAGCTGCTGGCCTTCCTCAAAGAACCAGAGCCGCCGAAAGGCCTGAAGGATGCCTGGTCGAAGCTGCCGATCTTCAAGAAGGTCGTGTCGATGGCACCGAAGGTGGTCAAGGACGCGGTGTGCCAGGAAGTCGTTGTCGAAGGTGACGACGTCGACCTTGGCCAGTTGCCGATCCAGCACTGCTGGCCAGGCGATGTGGCCCCGCTGATCACTTGGGGCCTGACCGTTACCCGCGGCCCGAACAAGGATCGCCAGAACCTGGGCATCTACCGCCAGCAGGTCATCGGCCGCAACAAAGTCATCATGCGCTGGCTGAGCCACCGTGGTGGCGCGCTGGATTACCGCGAATGGTGCGAGAAGCACCCCGGCCAGCCGTTCCCAGTGGCCGTGGCGCTGGGCGCAGACCCTGCAACCATCCTGGGCGCCGTGACGCCAGTGCCGGATACCCTGTCCGAATATGCCTTCGCGGGCCTGCTGCGTGGCAACCGCACCGAGCTGGTCAAGTGCCGTGGCAGCAACCTGCAGGTGCCGGCCACCGCCGAGATCATTCTCGAAGGTGTGATTCACCCGGGCGAAATGGCGCCGGAAGGCCCCTACGGCGACCACACCGGCTATTACAACGAAGTGGACAGCTTCCCGGTGTTCACGGTCGAGCGCATCACTCACCGGCAAAAACCGATCTACCACAGTACCTACACGGGCCGTCCGCCGGATGAGCCGGCGATTCTCGGCGTAGCGCTGAACGAAGTGTTCGTGCCGATCCTGCAAAAGCAGTTCCCGGAGATCGTCGACTTCTACCTGCCACCGGAAGGTTGCTCGTACCGCATGGCGGTGGTGACCATGAAAAAACAATACCCAGGCCACGCCAAGCGCGTGATGCTGGGTGTGTGGTCGTTCCTGCGACAGTTCATGTACACCAAGTTTGTTATCGTCACCGACGATGACATCAACGCCCGCGACTGGAACGATGTGATCTGGGCCATCACCACGCGCATGGACCCCAAGCGTGATACGGTGATGATCGACAACACCCCGATCGACTACCTGGACTTCGCGTCGCCGGTGTCGGGGTTGGGGTCAAAGATGGGCCTGGACGCCACCCACAAGTGGCCGGGCGAGACTACACGCGAATGGGGACGGGTCATCGTCAAGGACGAGGCCGTCACCCGCCGTATCGATGAGCTGTGGGATCAGTTGGGAATAGATTGATGCAGGTAACGTTGCAGCCGTCCGGGGCAGTGCTGGCGCTTGAACCCGGGGAACGGATCCTGGATGGAGCGCGGCGGCTCGGCTATGACTGCCCGAACAGCTGCCGCAATGGCAATTGCCATGTTTGCGCCGCCTTGCTGGTGGAAGGGAGCGTCCGCCAGAACGGCGAAGTACGCGACCATGGCGAGCTGTTCACCTGTATTGCCGAACCGCTGGAGGATTGCGTGTTGCTCTGGGACGGTGTGCTCGCCCTGGGCGAGCTGCCAGTGCGCAAGCTGGCGTGTAGCGTGAGCGAATGCGTCGAGGTCGGTGGCGACGTCTGGCGCGTGCGCCTGCGTGCGCCTGCCGGCAAACCGCTGCGTTATCACGCCGGTCAGTACCTGATGATCGAGCGCGAAGGCGGCAAGCAGGCGGCGTTCTCCCTGGCTTCTGCGCCGCATGGTGGGCGTGAGCTGGAACTGCACGTGCTGGCGCGTGAGCCCAGCGCGCTGCAGCTGATCGAGCAACTGCAGCGTGATCGCCTGGCGCGCATCGAAATGCCTTTCGGTGATGCGCACCTGGCCGAGTTGCCAGACGGGCCGTTGGTGCTGATCGCCGCCGGTACGGGAATGGGGCAGATGCACAGCCTGGTCGAGCATTGCCGTGCCCAGGGCTTCAAGCATCCGGTACACCTTTACTGGGGTGTGCGTCGGCCTGAGGACTTTTACCAGATCGAGCATTGGGACGAATGGTTGCGCCTGCCCAACCTGTTCCTGCATAAGGTCGTCAGTGACCTGTGTGGGTGGGAAGGCCGTTGCGGCATGCTGCACGAGGCCGTTTGTGAAGACATCCACGACCTCAACGGCGTGCACGTCTACGCCAGCGGCTCGCCAAACATGGTCTATGCCACCCTCGATGCCCTGGTCGAGGCCGGTATGGATGCGCACCGCATGCGCGCCGATGTATTTGCCTACGCGCCGCGCGGCTAATAACTCAAGTTCAAACGAGTGGGTATAAGGCGGTAATTGTTACCGCCTTGGCTAATAACTTTCACTCCGCTCGAAACAATGCTCTCCAATCGTCGGAAGTTCGCGTGAAACTTTAGCTTTCGGGCTTGAGTGTTGGCGCGTTTCTATCCTAAGGTTAATGCAAACACCTTAGGTGCGGGGCGCAAACCCCGGCACACAGCGATTCTCGCTTTATCTGTAGTTCACAGGGAATAATGGCGGCAGCGTATGTCGGCAATTGAAAGTTTGTCCTGGAAAAGTGCTTACCCTCCGGCGCTCGACTTCGGCCAGCAACTGACCCGCGAGCAATTGATCAACTCCATGCAACTGACCATGTCACGCCATGAAGGCGGGCCTGTGTGGTTGTTCGCCTATGGTTCATTGATCTGGCGACCGGAGTGCAGTTCGGTAGAGCGGCAGCGCGCACGGGTGCACGGTTATCACCGTGGGCTGTACCTGTGGTCGCACGAGCACCGTGGCACACCGGAAACGCCCGGCCTGGTGTTCGGCCTGGACCGTGGTGGGTCATGCAGTGGTTTTGCCTATCGGCTGGATGAAAGCAACCTGGATGATTCGCTGATGGCCCTGTGGCAACGCGAAATGCCGTACCCGGCCTACCGCCCGCATTGGCTCAGCTGCCGGTTGGGTGATGGCAGCAAGGTGCAGGCCTTGGGTTTTGTGCTGGAGCGCCATTTGCCGTGCTATGCGGGGAATTTGCCCGACACACTGCTCAGCCAGATCCTTGCCAGTGCCAAGGGGCGATATGGCACCACGCGCGAGTATGTGGAGCAGACCTTGAATGCGTTGCGCAGCCACCAAATGCCGGATCGCAACCTGGAGGCGCGGTTCAGGCGCTGCCATAACCTGCGGGAAGTCTGATCAGCCTGCACCGGCCTCTTCGCGGGCAAGCCCGCTCCCACAGGAGCCCCATAATGTTCGAGTCAGTAGTGATCCTGTAGGAGCGGGCTTGCCCGCGAAGAGGCCAGCAGTGTTAACCAGGTATTCAAGCCTTACCTGGCCAGCACCACCAACTTACCCACAGCCTGCCGCTGCCCCAGCTTCTCAATGGCAGCCCCAGCCTCACCCAGTGGATAAGTCTCCGACACCAGCGGCTTCAGCTTGCCTTCACCCTGCCAGGCAAACAGCTGACGGAAGTTAGCTGCATTCTGCTCCGGCTGACGCTGGGCAAACGCCCCCCAAAACACCCCCACGACCGCTGCGCCCTTGAGCAGCACCAGGTTCGCCGCCAGCTGTGGGATCGCCCCGCTGGCAAACCCCACCACCAGCAGCCGGCCATTCCAGGCCAGGCCCCTTACCGCCTGGTCGAACAGCTCGCCACCCACCGGGTCGTAGATCACGTCCACACCCTGGCCGCCGGTCAGGCGCTTGATCTCGTCCTTGAGGCTGGCCTGGCTGTAGTCGATCAGCTCATCGGCGCCGGCAGCCTTGGCCACGACCAGTTTTTCGGCGCTGCTGGCAGCAGCGATCACCCGGGCGCCCATGGCCTTGCCTATTTCCACGGCCGCCAGGCCCACACCCCCTGAGGCCCCCAGCACCAGCAGGGTTTCACCCGGCTGCAGGTGGCCGCGCTGCTTGAGTGCATGCATCGAGGTGCCATAGGTCATGCCGAAGGCGGCGGCGGTGGTGAAGTCCATGTGCTCGGGGATCGGCATCACGTTGTAGAAGGGCACCGCCACCTGTTCGGCGAACGCACCCCACCCCGTGAGGGCCATGACCCGATCGCCCACCTTGAACGCACCGGCCTTCTCGCCGACCGCAACCACCACACCGGCCGCTTCGCCACCTGGGGAAAACGGCAGCGGTGGCTGGAACTGGTATTTACCTTCGATGATCAAGGTATCGGGGAAGTTGACGCCCGCAGCCTGCACATCCAGCAGGATCTCGTTCTTTTTCGGCACGGGGCTGGCGACGTCTTCCAGTACCAAGTCGCGCGCCGGGCCCAAGGTTTTGCACAACACAGCTTTCATCGGGGCTATTCCTTTGCGGGTAGTGGCCGATAAGTGTAGGAGGGCCACCTGCCGGGTCAACGAGCATGGCCTACCCTGATGGGCCGGCATAAGCCAGGGCTTGGGTTTGAGCGGTGTGCTGGGTAAGCTGGCGCCAATTGTATTGAGGAGCGAATTCGTGAAAGCGTGGATCTTGATGGTGCTGGCCCTGATGCTGCCAGTTGCGGCCGTGGCCGAAGAAGCCAAGGAAGGGGCGCCCAAGGTCGCCTACATCACCCTGAGCCCACCCTTTGTCGGTAACTATGCCCTCGACGGCAGCCCCAAGCTGCGTGTCTACAAGGCCGACGTAGCCCTGCGCGTGACCGGTGATGAAGCCGCCAAGGCCGTGAAACACCACGAGCCGCTGATCCGTAACCAGCTGGTGGCGCTGTTCACCCAGCAGACCGTGGACAAGATGAGCAACGTCGACGCCAAGGAGCAACTGCGCCAGGAAGCCTTGAAGCAGGTGCAGCAGGTGATGGAAGCGGAAGAGGGCAAGCCAATTGTCGAAGACCTGCTGTTCAACAACCTGATTGTGCAGTGATCAGGACGCCAGCGTCCGCCGAAAGCGCGCCAGCGCCACGCTGAAGAACACCAGGCCGATCACGGCCAGGGCCAGGATGTCTGGCCATACCACGACCACGCCGGCGTCGCGGAACAGGATCGCGGTGCCGAGGCTGACGAAATGCGTCGACGGCGAGCCCTGCATGACCCACTGCAGCCACTGCGGCATGCTGTCCAGCGGGGTACTGCCGCCAGACAGCAACAGCATCGGGATGATGACCGGGATCGCCAACAGGCCGAATTGAGGCGTCGAGCGCGCCAGGGTGGCGAGGAAGATGCCCAAGGCGGTACTGGCGAACAGGTACAGCGCGGTCACGGCCAGGAACAGTCCGATGGAGCCAGACAGCGGCACGCCCAGGGCGCCTTTGACCACCACGATGAGCGAAACCCAGGTACACAGCACCACCACCAGCGCGTTGCTGGCGATTTTCGCCAGCATGATTTCCAGGGCGGTCAACGGCAGCACCAGCAAGTGGTCGAGGGTGCCGTGCTCACGCTCGCGCAACAGCGCCGTGCCGGTGAGGATGATCGCCAGGATGGTGATGTTGTTGATGATCTGGATCACGGCCAGAAACCAGCCACCCTCCAGGTTGGGGTTGAACAGTGCCTTGGGGTTGATCAGCACGGGGCTCTGGGTTGTGGTGCGCTGGGCATAGTCGAACAGCTCACGCTCGAAAATCCGGCCGATGTAGCCGGCACCCATGAACGCCTGGCTCATGGCCGTGGCGTCGACGTTGATCTGCAGCTCGGGTGAGCGCCCGGCCAGCAGGTCGCTCTGGAAGTTCACCGGTACATTGATCACGAAGGTGTACTGGCCGCTGTCCATGGCCTGGTCCAGGCGGTCCGGGGGCAGGGGCACGGCAGGTTGAAACTCGGGTGGTTGCAGTGACTCGGTGAGCTTGCGCGAGAGCTGGCTATGGTCTTCGTCCACCACGGCAACGCTGGCGTTGTGCACGCCGATCACCGAGCCCGCCGCCGGCATGTAGATCGCCACGCTGAAGGCATACAGCAAAAACAGCAGCAGCACGCTGTCGTGGCGCAGGCTGGTCAGCTCTTTCAGGCCCAGGCGCAGGGTGTGGTTCAGGCGCGACATGTCAGGCCTCCTGCTTCTTCAGCATGGCCAGGCTCAGGCCGGTGAACACGGCGAAGAAGCTCAGCAGGATCAGGCACTGCGGCCACAGCTCGCGCAGGCCCAGCGCTTTGGTGAAGGTGCCGACCGCGATGTCCAGGAAGTAACCCGCCGGGAACAGCTGGCCCATCACTGCCGCGGCGCCATCGAGCGACGAGCGTGGCACGATCAGGCCGGAGAACTGGATGGTCGGCAGGCTGGTGATGATCATGGTGCCCAGGATGGCCGCGATCTGGGTGCGGGTGAAGGCCGAGATCAGCAAGCCCAGGCTGGTGGTCGCCAGCAGGTAGGCGATGCCGCCGCAGGCCAGGGCCAGCACGCTGCCCTTGAGCGGTACGGCAAACAACCAGCGGTTCATCGCCACCAGCAACGCCAGGTTGACCAGGCTTACGGCCAGGTAGGGCAGCTGTTTGCCGAGCAGAAACTCCAGGCGGGTGAGGGGCGTGGCGTAGAAGTTGGTGATGGAGCCAAGTTCTTTTTCCCGGACGATGCCCAGGGCGGTGAGCATGGCCGGGATGAACGCCAGGATCAGCGCCATGACGCCGGGCCCGATGGCATTCACGCTGACCACGTCCTGGTTGTAGCGGAAGCGTGTTTCCAAGCGCACCGGGTCTTGGCGCTGCACCGGTTGCTGGCTGGCCGCGGCAAATTGTTCGAGGTTCGCCTGGTGCACTGCTTCGACGTAGTTGCGGCTGGTCTCCGCACGAAACGGCATGCCGCCGTCGAGCCAGGCGGCCACCACCGGTTGGCGACCGGCGTAAAGGTCGCGGCCAAAGCCGGGTGGGATCTCCAGCGCCAGTTTGATTTCGGAACGTTGCAGGCGTTGGTGCATTTCACGGGTATCGCGAATCGGCGCCTGCTCGGCGAAATAGCGTGATCCGCGAAACGCTTCGAGGTAGGCCCGGCTTTGCGGGCTTTGGTCTTGGTCATGAACGGCGAAGGCGAGGTTCTCTACATCCAGCGAGATGCCATAGCCAAAGATCACCATCATGAACACGGCGCCGAGCAGGGCGAAGGCCAGGCGCACCTTGTCGCGCAGCAGCTCCTTGCCCTCCCGGCTGGCCACCGCCAGCAGGCGGCGCAGGCTGAAACCTTGGCGCAACGGTGGTGTGGCCGCTGCCGGCTGTTCCAGCACAGTGTTTTGCGGGGCCTGGGGTACGGCCCCCTGGGCTTGCTCCAGGCAGCGCACGAAGGCGTCTTCCAGGGTTTCGCCGGCGTACTGGTGTTGCAGGGCATCAGGCGTGTCACAGGCCAGCACGCGCCCGGCGTGCATGAACGAAATGCGGTCGCAGCGCTGGGCTTCGTTCATGAAGTGAGTAGAGAGGAAAATGGTCACGCCCTGCTCGCGCGACAACTCCACCAGCAGTCGCCAGAAGTCATCGCGGGCGGCAGGGTCGACGCCGGAAGTCGGCTCGTCGAGAATCAGCACTTCAGGGCGGTGCAGCACCGCGACGGCCAGTGACAGGCGCTGGCGCAGGCCGAGGGGCAGGGCGCCTGACGGTTGGTCGGCGATGTCGCGCAGGCCGAAGCGCTCGATCAGTTCGCTGATGCGCTGCGCGCTGTCGGCCTTGGGCAGGTCGAACAGGCGCGCATGCAGCGTGAGGTTCTGACGGGTGCTGAGCTCACCATATAGCGAGAAACTCTGCGACATGAAACCAACCCGCTTGCGCGTGGCCAGGTCGCTGGCGTCCACCGGGCGGCCCAGCAGGCTGGCACTGCCCTCGCTGGCGGGTACCAGGCCCGTAAGCACTTTCATGGTGCTGGTCTTGCCGCAGCCGTTGGAGCCGAGAAAACCAAAAATTTCCCCACGGCCAATGGCGAAGCTGACCTTGTTGACCGCGGTGAAGTCACCAAAGCGCAGGGTCAGGTCATGCGCTTCAATGGCGACCAGGCCGTCATTTGCCGAGCGTGGTGGGATAGCCAACGGCGCAGGTTGCGTACTGCCTGCCCCTTGGAAATGGGTGAAGGCATCGTCCAGTTTGCCGCTGGGCGTGACGCCCGCCAATGTGTGGCTGGGGCCCGCGGCAATCAGCCGGCCGCCATCGAGCATCAGGCAATGCTCGAACTGCTCGGCTTCCTCCATATAGGCAGTGGCCACCAGCAGCGTCAATTGCGGGCGTTGTTCGCGTACCTGCTCGACCAGTTCCCAGAAGCGTCGCCGCGACAGGGGGTCGACCCCGGTCGTGGGTTCGTCGAGGATCAGCAGGTCAGGTTCGTGGATCAACGCGCAGCACAGGCCCAGTTTCTGCTTCATGCCGCCCGACAGCTTGCCGGCCGGGCGCTCGGCGAAGCGATGCAGGTCGGTGGCCTGCAGCAGGTTGGCCATGCGTTGTTCGCATTCGTGCCGGCCAAGGCCAAACAGCGTGGCGAAAAAACGAATGTTCTCGCTGATCGACAGCTCGGGGTACAGGTTGTTGCCCAGCCCTTGGGGCATGAACGCGACCTTGGGGTACAGCGCAGCGCGGTGGCGTCGTTGGCGGATCGAGCCGCCCAGCACCTGCAACTCGCCCTGCTGCAGGCGTTTTACGCCGGCGATCAGCCCGAGCAGGGTCGATTTGCCGGCCCCATCAGGCCCGATCAGTGCACAGCGGGTGCCGCTGGGCAGGCTGAAACCCAGCGTCTGCAAGGCGATCAGGTCGCCATAACGGTGGCTGATGCCCTCGGCCAGCAATGCCGGCGCGTTCATTGCAGGTTGGCCGGCCAGTCCACGTCAGCCGTGCGCACATAGCCAGCGCCCGGCATGCCCGGCTTGGCTTGCGGCACGGCGCTTGGGTCGCTCAGGCGCAGTTTTACGCGAAACACCAGTTTCTGCCGCTCATCGCGGGTTTCGACCTGTTTCGGGGTGAACTGCGCCTTGGCTGCGACAAACGCTACCTTCGCCGGCAACGCCTGATCGGGCAGCGCGTCGAGGACGATGCGTGCCTGATCGCCAACGGTCAGCCGGCCGCTGGTGGAGGCTGGGAGGTAGAGGTTCATGTACTGGTCGCTCGGGTCGATCAGCATCAGCACGCGACCGCCAGCGCCCAACACCTCACCCGGCTCGGCCAGGCGCAGCTGGATGATGCCGTCGATGGGCGCGCGCAGGCTGCTGTCGTCGATCTCGCTGGTCAGCTGGGCGACCTGGGCCTGGGCCGCGCCGATGGCGGCTTTGACGGCTGCCAGCTGGGCGCGCGCGGCAACCACCCCCGCGTTCGCGGTGTCGAAGCGGGCCTGCTGCTGGTCGAGCAGTTGTTGGCTGGCATAGTTGCGCTTGAAAATCTCGCGCACGCGCTTGAGTTCCTGCCCGGCGAGCAGCAGCTCACTCTGGCGCAGTTGCACGCTGGCCTGGGCCGCCGCGTAGTTTTCCTGGGCGCGCAGCACTTCGGCCTCGGCTTGGTTGCGCTGGGCTTCCATTGTGCGGGTGTCGATACGCGCCAGCAGCTGACCACGGGTCACCTTGTCGCCTTCGTCGACCCGCACTTCAGCCAAACGCCCGGGGACCTTGGTGGCAATTTGCACTTCGGTCGCCTCGAGACGGCCGTTGCCCATGCTCAGGCCTTCCGGCAGCTGGTCATGCAGCGACTTCCAGTAACCCAGCCCTGCCGCGGTCGCCAGAAGGGCGATCAACGCAGTGGCGAAGACCCTGGGGGCATATCGATTCATCAGTCAGCATCCTGCTCAATGCACGCCCCTATCGTGGCGTGCGGCTATCCATGGCGTGTTGATATCGGTCAAACCCCTTGATCCTAGCCCACCTTCAGTTCAGCGCGACAATGGCCGCCCATTGTTCGGGGGTAACCGGCATCACCGACAGGCGGCTGCCTTTTTGCACCAGCGGAAATTCGGCAAGCGCGGCCTGTTGTTTAAGCCGGCCAAGGTCGAGCACTTTGGGCAGGGTTTTCACATGGGCCACGTCCACCGCACTCCACGGGTTCTTCTCGGCGGTGGCCTTGGGGTCGTAATAGTGGCTTTCTGGGTCCAGTGCGGTCGGGTCCGGGTAGGCCGCCGCAGTGATGCGGGCGATGCCAGCAATGCCCGGTTGCGGGCAGCTGGAGTGGTAGAAGAAGAACTCGTCGCCCACGCTCATGGCCCGCAAAAAGTTGCGCGCCTGGTAGTTACGCACGCCGTCCCAGCGCGCTTCGCCCAGCCGGCCAAGGGCTTCGATCGAGAGCTCGTCAGGCTCGGATTTCATCAGCCAATAGGCCATGCATGCTGCTCCTGAAAAGGTTTGAAATAACCTGTTGCACGAAACCGACAGCCGGTTGGCGCCAATGTTTGCGTGTCGGCGCAGGTTGTCGGAAAATGCGCCCCGTTTAAAGCGAGATGCTCTGGCGATACTCAGAAAATCGCCAAGCCGAAACAGTTTGCCTGGGGGGCAATCTTCGATGAATCAACGCAAAAAGCCGGATCTGCTGTGGATCCTGGTGTTCATTTTTGGCCTGGGTGTGGTCACCACTGGTTATGCGCAAGGGTTCCTGGAGCGCAAGCTGGACACCGCCTATCAAATGCCGGTCGACGCCAGCCAGCCGCAACGTTGATGCCCTCCGCTGGCGCCGCTCAGTTCGGCGCCAGGTACCAGTCGCGGTCCGAGACCGTGCCTTGCAATGGTACATCCCAACTGCCCTGTGCCAGCCGCTCGACCTTCTGGCATTCATGCGCCAGCCCCAATAGCAAAGGTTTCTTCCAGGTCTTGCGGCGCGCCTGGTAGGCCAGGCTGCGGTCATAGAAACCACCGCCCATGCCCAAGCGGCCACCCACTGCATCGAAACCCACCAGCGGCAGCAGGATCAGGTCCAGGGCCCAGATCGGGCGTTGGCGTTTGCGGTCGGTCAGTGGCTCTGGAATACGGAAGCGGTTGCGCTTGAGTTTTTCACCCTGCTCGAACCGCTGAAACACCATGCGTGTGCGCGGCCAGGCGTGCAGCACCGGCAGGTAAGTGCGTTTGCCGCGTCGCTGGGCTTCGCGCAATAGCAGGTAGGGGTCGATTTCGCCGTCGTTGGGCAAGTACAGGGCAATGTGCCGGGCGCGGCGAAACAGCGGGTCTTGCGCCAGCTGGCGGTATAGGCCAAGGGCGGCTTGGCGCTGCTGGGCAGGCGTCAGTGCGCGGCGGGCATTGCGGAGCAGGCGACGAAGCTGGGGGCGGGTGAGCGGCGCGGTGTCGGTCATGGCACAGGCGTTCCCAGTTGTCGCGACTGGTAGGGGTATGCCCGCAGCAAGGGCGGACAAAAAAATAAGGCTCCCCGATAAGACCGCTATCGGTGTAGCCCTTGAACCCGAAAGTTCAAGGTGGAGATTGCAGGGGGCGTTAAGGCTTTCCGTCGAGCGGACATGCACACCGGCCCCAGCGTGCAACCCCCGTGGTTGTGCGTATCGGCTCAGGGACATAACCGACTGGCGCATCCCCCAGGGAGTGGCGCCAGTATACCAATCTCAGCCGATTTTGGTATCCGTGTCGTCGGACAAAGCCTTATCGACCCGATCCAGCAGGTCGCGCACCTGTTCGCGGTTGGTGCCAGCGACCGGGGCAGCGCTACGGTCTTCCTGGCGGTGCAGCATCTCGTGGGTAATGTTCAACGCAGCCATGACCGCGATGCGGTCGGCGCCGATCACCTTGCCGCTGCTGCGGATCTCGCGCATCTTGCCGTCCAGGTAGCGCGCGGCGCTGACCAGGTTGTTGCGCTCTTCCGGCGGGCAGATGATCGAGTATTCCTTGTCGAGGATCTGCACGGTGACGCTATTGCTTGAACTCATGAGTCTTGCTCCAGAGCCTTGAGGCGTAAAATCATCGACTCGACCTTGCGCCTTGCGATCTCGTTCTTTTCGATGAGGTGGGCGCGCTCTTCGCGCCAGGATTTTTCCTGAGCTACTAGGAGTGCATTTTGCCGTTTTAGTTGCTCGACACGTTCGATCAGCAACTCGAATCGGCTCATCAGCGCTTGCAGGTCGTTCTCTTGCGTGGGTTGCACTCGAATCGCTCCGTCGTTGAGTCACCTGGCGATGATGCCTCTCCCCGGGCCGCGACGGCCAGTGCCGATGGTCTTGGCGCGCCTGCCGGTGCTAGGATACAAGGTCTCCATTCTAGTCATTGCGCCGTCTGGCGCCTAGTTGCCCATGCCCAATACCCAATCGCCCTACATTGCCTTCGCCATGCTGCTTGCCAGCAACGGCCACCCTGTCACTCCTGCCGAGCTGCACGGCTTGCTGGTCGGGCGCAGCTGCGCCGGTGCCGGCTTCGATGCCGACGCCTGGCTGGCCGACGCCGCCCAACTGCTGGAAAACGAACCCGGTGACACCGTCCGCAACGCCTTGATCGGCTTGCAAGAGATGGTCAAGGGCGAGCTCACCAGCGATGACATGGCCATCGTCCTGCTGCTGCCGACCGATGATGCCGCGCTGGCTGACCGTGCTGCGGCGCTGGGCCAGTGGTGCCAAGGCTTCATCACGGGCTTTGGCCTGAACGCCGGTGGCAAGGAGCTGTCCACCGAAGCCAAAGACGTGCTGCAGGACCTGGTGGCAATCTCCCAGGTACAAGAAGCCCTCGAAGAGTCCGAAGACGGCGAGAGCGACTACATGGAAGTCATGGAATACCTGCGCGTCGCGCCGCTGCTGCTGTTCTCCGAGCTGGCCAAGCCGGCCGCGCCTGCGTCCAAGCCATCGTTGCACTGATCAACCGGGGGTAGTCTGCCCATGAGCCACATTCCCAAGGCCGAGTATGCCCGTCGGCGCAAGGCGCTGATGGCGCAGATGGTCCCCAACAGCATCGCCATCCTGCCCGCCGCCGCCGTTGCCATTCGCAACCGCGACGTCGAGCACGTGTACCGCCAGGACAGCGATTTCCAGTACCTCAGCGGCTTTCCCGAGCCCGAGGCGGTGATTGCGCTGATCCCGGGCCGTGAACATGGCGAGTACGTGCTGTTCTGCCGCGAGCGCAACCCTGAGCGCGAGCAGTGGGAAGGGCTGCGCGCGGGCCAGGAAGGTGCGGTGCGTGATTTTGGCGCCGACGATGCCTTCCCGATCACCGACATCGACGAGATCCTGCCGGGCCTGATCGAGGGCCGGGAGCGGGTGTACAGCGCCATGGGCAGCAACCCGGAATTCGATCGCCGGCTGATGGACTGGATCAACGTGATCCGCTCCAAGGCGCGCCTGGGTGCCCAGCCGCCGAACGAGTTCGTTGCGCTGGATCATCTGCTGCACGACATGCGCCTGTATAAATCGGCGGCAGAAGTGAAGGTGATGCGCGTTGCCGCAGACATTTCCGCCCGTGCCCACGTGCGTGCCATGCAGGCCTGCCGGGCCGGGCTGCACGAGTACAGCCTGGAAGCCGAGCTGGATTACGAGTTCCGCAAAGGCGGCGCGAAAATGCCGGCCTATGGCTCGATCGTCGCGGCCGGGCGCAATGGCTGCATCCTGCACTATCAGCAGAATGACGCCCCGCTCAAGGACGGCGACCTGGTGTTGATCGACGCGGGCTGCGAAATCGACTGCTATGCCAGCGACATCACCCGTACGTTCCCGGTCAGCGGGCGTTTTTCGCCCGAGCAGAAGGCCATCTACGAGCTGGTGCTGAAGGCACAGGCCGCAGCCTTCGCCGAAATCGCCCCCGGCAAGCACTGGAACCACGCCCACGAGGCGACCGTGCAGGTCATCACCGAGGGCCTGGTGGAACTGGGGCTGCTCAAGGGCGATGTGCAGGGGCTGATCGAAAGCGAAGCCTACCGCGCGTTCTACATGCACCGCGCCGGGCACTGGCTGGGCATGGATGTGCACGATGTGGGCGAATACAAAGTGGGCGGCCAGTGGCGCGTGCTGGAGCCCGGCATGGCGCTGACCGTCGAACCGGGCATCTACATCGCCGCCGACAACCAGGCGGTGGCCAAGAAGTGGCGCGGCATCGGCGTAAGGATCGAGGACGACGTGGTAGTGACCAGGCAGGGCTGTGAAATTCTGACGTCGGGTGTACCCCGCACAGTCGCCGAGATCGAGGCGCTGATGCAGGCTGCGCGCAAGGACGCGGCATGAACCGGGTCCACTTGGCGATCATCGGGGGCGGCCTGGTCGGCGCGAGCCTGGCGTTGGCCCTGCAGGCCGGGGCCAAGGCGCGGGGTTGGAAGATCCTGCTGATCGAGCCGTTCGCACCCGGCCACAGTTTCCAGCCCAGCTACGATGCACGCTCGTCGGCGTTGTCGTATGGCACGCAACAGATCTACCAGCAGTTGGGGCTGTGGCAGGCCATCAGCCAGCGCGCCGAGCCGATCCTGCAGATTCAGGTATCGGACCGTGGCCGGTTCGGTGCCACGCGCCTCGATGCCCACGAAGAAGGCGTGCCAGCGCTGGGTTTCGTGGTGGAAAACGCCTGGCTCGGGCAGTGCCTGTGGCAGGGGTTGGACCCTGAGGTGGTGAGCTGGCGTTGCCCCGCCGAAGTGAGGGCGATGCACGCCATCGAAGGCGGTTATCGCCTGCAGCTGGATGACGACACCAGCCTGGAATGCGACTTGGCAGTGCTGGCCGATGGCGGCCGCTCTGGCCTGCGTGAGCAGCTGGGTATTCATGTGCGCCGCACGCCCTATGAGCAAAGCGCCCTGATCGCCAACATCACGCCTGGCGAAGCCCACCGCGGCCAGGCGTTCGAGCGGTTCACCGAAACCGGCCCGATGGCCCTGCTGCCACTGCCGGAAAACCGCTGTGCGCTGGTCTGGACCCGTCAGGGCATGGACGCTCAGCGCCTGGCCGAAATCGATGAACGCAGCTTCCTGCGCGAACTGCAGGACGCCTTCGGCTATCGTCTTGGGGCATTGCGCCAAGTGGGTGCAAGGCATCTGTACCCGTTGGCACTGGTCGAGGCCGAAGAACAGGTACGCCCGCACCTGGTGGTGCTGGGCAACGCTGCGCACAGCCTGCACCCCATTGCCGGCCAGGGCTTCAACCTGTCGCTGCGTGACGTCCAAGTGCTTGCACACGCTCTGCTGGCGGGCCCGCAGCACCCCGGTGACCTGGGCACCTTGCGGGCCTACCACCAGCGTCAGCGCCTGGACCAGGCGCTGACCATCGGCTTCTCTGACCAGGTCACCCGTCTGTTCGGCAGCAACCAGCCGTTGCTGGCTGCCGGGCGCAACATTGGCCTGCTCGGGCTCGACCTGCTGCCGCCGGCAAAAAGCTGGTTTGCCCGCCAGGCCATGGGCCTGGGTACGCGCCCCGATCCGCGGGGCCAGGCATGAGCAATCCGCGCAGACTGGCGCGCCGGGCCCGCATGTTGCGCTGGTTACTGAACCTTTACCCGCCGTACCTGGGCGCCGGTATCCGCGTGCAGCACATCAGCCCGGACATGCGCAGCGTCAAGGTCCGCATGAAGCTCACCCGCTGGAACCGCAACTACGTCGGTACCCAGTTCGGCGGCAGCCTCTACTCGATGGTCGACCCGTTCTACATGCTGCTGCTGATCGAGCAGTTGGGGCGCGAGTACATCGTCTGGGACAAGGCGGCGAGCATCGATTTCATCTCGCCGGGCAAAGGCCCCGTGTACGCCGAGTTCCACCTCGATGACGCCCTGCTCGACGACATTCGTCAGCAGACCGCCACCGGCAAGAAATGCCTGCCGCGGCTGCAGGTGGACATCCGCGACGGCGCCGGCGAACTGGTAGCGCGGGTCGATAAAACCCTATACGTGCGGCTCAAGCCGCAAGCGAGGCAGGCGTAAGGCATGGAAATGCGCGCAGATCTGTTGATTGTCGGTGCCGGTATGGTCGGCAGCGCCCTGGCCCTGGCATTGCGCCACAGTGGCTTGGACATTCTCCTGCTCGACGGCAGCCCGCTGTCGGTAAAACCCTTCGATACCGAAGCGCCGTTCGAGCCGCGCGTCAGTGCATTGTCGGCGGCCAGCCAGCGCATTCTGGAGCGCCTTGGCGCCTGGGATGGCATCGCCCGGCGACGGGCCACGCCGTATACCGACATGCACGTCTGGGATGGCAGCGGTACGGGCCAGATCCACTTCTCGGCGGCCAGCGTGCATGCCCAGGTGCTCGGCCACATCGTCGAAAACCGGGTGGTGCAGGATGGCTTGCTGGAGCGTCTGCATGACAGCGACATCGGCCTGTTGCCCAACGCGCGGCTCGAGCAACTGCGCCGTTCCGGTGACGAGTGGCTGCTGACCCTGGCCGACGGCCGCCAACTGCGGGCGCCGTTGGTGGTGGCGGCGGATGGCGCCAACTCGGCGGTACGCCGCCTGACCGGCTGCGAAACCCGTGAGTGGGATTACCTGCACCACGCCATCGTCACCAGCGTACGTTGCAGCGCCGGGCACCAGGCCACGGCCTGGCAGCGCTTTACCGACGAGGGCCCGCTGGCGTTTCTGCCGCTGACACGTGAGGGCCAGCAGGACTGGTGCTCGATCGTCTGGTCGACCACGCCAGAGCATGCCGAGCAACTGATGGCGCTGGACGAGCCGGCCTTTCTCAAGGCCCTGGAGCGGGCCTTCGAGGGGCGCCTGGGCGAGGTGCTGCAGGCCGACCCACGCGTGTGCGTGCCGCTGCGTCAGCGCCATGCCAAGCGCTATGTGGCTGAAGGCCTGGTGCTGATCGGCGATGCCGCGCACACCATTCACCCGTTGGCCGGGCAGGGCGTCAACCTGGGGTTCCTTGATGCCGCCGTGCTGGCCGAGGTGCTGGTGAATGCCAGCGAGCGCGGCGAACGGCTGGCGGATGTAAAGGTGCTGAGCCGCTATGAGCGCCGGCGCATGCCGCACAACTTGGGGCTGATGGCCGCCATGGAAGGGTTCGAGCGGCTGTTCCAGGCCAATCCGCTGCCGTTGCGCTGGTTGCGTAACAGTGGCTTGAAGCTGGTGGAGCAGATGCCGGAGGCCAAGGCATTGTTCGTGCGCCAAGCGTTGGGGCTGACTGGGGACCTACCGGAGTTGGCCAAACCCTGACGTTAGCACGGCCTCTGTAGGAGCAGCCTTGCGCTGCGAAAGGGCCGGTATGACGAGCACCGTTGTGGCCTCTTCGCAGCACAAGGCTGCTCCTACAAGAGGCGCTTGCGCGGGCTGCAACATCCGGTAACGGCTCCGAGGGTGAGGGACAAAATGGGATTCACTACCATTTGCGCCTCTCATACGATCCGAGGAGTGCATTTCATGTTGCCACGCAAGCCCCTACTGGCCGCCTTGGCCCTGACGTTGTTCGGCGGCACTGCCCAGGCAGCGGAAGAAGTGGTGGTGTACTCCTCGCGCATCGATGAGCTGATCAAGCCGGTGTTCGACGCCTACACCGCCAAGACCGGGGTCAAGGTCAAGTTCATCACCGACAAGGAAGCCCCGTTGATGCAACGCATCAAGGCCGAGGGCGAGAACGGTGTGGCCGACCTGCTGCTGACCGTCGATGCCGGCAACCTCTGGCAGGCCGAGCAGATGGGCATCCTGCAACCGATCAAATCGGACATCATCGACCAGAACATCCCGCCGCAATACCGGGCCTCGTCCCATGACTGGACCGGCCTGAGCCTGCGCGCGCGCACCATCATCTACTCCACCGACCGGGTCAAACCGGAGCAGCTGAGCACCTACGAAGCCCTGGCCGACAAGCAGTGGGAAGGGCGTCTGTGCCTGCGCACTGCGAAGAAGGTCTACAACCAGTCGCTGACCGCCACCTTGATCGAGAACCACGGCGAGGCGAAAACCGAAGCCATCGTCAAAGGTTGGGTCAATAACCTGTCCACCGACGTGTTCTCCGATGACAACGCCGTGATCCAGGCCATCGAAGCTGGCCAGTGCGACGTGGGCGTGGTCAACACTTACTACTACGGGCGCCTGCACAAACAAAACCCCACGTTGCCAGTCAAGATCTTCTGGCCCAACCAAGGTGACCGCGGTGTGCACGTCAACCTGTCGGGTATTGGCCTGACCAAGCATGCACCGCACCCTGAGGCTGCGAAAAAGCTGGTGGAATGGATGACGGGTGAGGACGCGCAGAAGCTGTTCGCCGACATCAACCAGGAGTTCCCGGCCAACCCGAAGGTCAAGCCATCGGACGAGGTAGCCGCCTGGGGCAGCTTCAAGGCTGACAGCATTCCGGTCGAAATCGCTGGCAAGCGCCAGGCCGAAGCGATTCGCTTGATGGATCGGGCTGGCTGGAACTAAGTTATCCTTCCGGGGCCTGCAAGGGCCCTTTCGCGGGCAAGCCCGCTCCCACAGGTTTTCCACTGAAGCGTGTGTAAACCCTGTGGGGGCGGGCTTGCCCGCGAACGACCGCGCAGCGGTCGCAATCGCAACCGAGAGTTCTGAACTTGCCCCACACCCCCCAACGTCGCTGGTACCTCCCGGTCGCCCTGGTCGCCGCCCTGGTGCTGTTGCCTCTGAGCGTCCTGCTGCTGTCATGGCAGTCGATCGACCTGCAGATCTGGTCACACCTGCTCGACACCCAGATGAGCCGCCTGCTCGGCAACACCCTGACCCTGGTAGTAGGCGTAGGCATCGGCGTGACCGTATTGGGGGTCAGCCTGGCCTGGCTCACCAGCCTCTGCGAATTCCCTGGCCGGCGCTGGCTGGACTGGGCGCTGATGCTGCCGTTTGCCATCCCCGCCTACGTGCTGGCATTCGTTTTCGTCGGCCTGCTGGATTTTGCCGGCCCGGTGCAAAGCGCCCTGCGCGAAGTGTTCGGGCCGATGCGCCTGCCGCGCGTGCGCTCCACGGGCGGGGTGATCATCGTGCTCGTGCTGGTGTTCTACCCCTATGTCTACCTGCTGGCGCGCACGGCCTTCCTGGCGCAGGGCAGGGGGCTGATGGAGGCGGCCCGGGTACTGGGGCTGTCACCGCTGCAGGCGTTCTGGCGCGTCGCACTGCCCATGGCGCGGCCGGCGATCGGTGCCGGTATCGCCCTGGCATTGATGGAAACCCTGGCCGACTTCGGTGCGGTGGCGGTGTTCAATTTCGACACCTTCACCACGGCCATCTACAAGACCTGGTACGGCTTCTTCAGCCTGTCCAGCGCGGCCCAGTTGGCCAGCCTGCTGCTGTTGGCGGTGATGCTGGTGCTGTACGGCGAGCGCCGTGCCCGCGGCGCGAGCCGCACGGGTAATGAGCGCGCGCGCGGCAAGGCGCTCTATCACCTGCGTGGGGCCAAGGCGCTGCTGGCCAGCGGCTGGTGCCTGCTGGTGTTCGCCTGTGCCTTCGTCATACCGCTGCTGCAACTGCTGGTGTGGTGCTGGCAGCGTGGGCGGCATGACCTGGACGAGCGTTATGTCGGCCTGGTGTTGCACACCTTGTACCTGGGCGGCATGGCTGCATTGATCACGGTGAGCGTGGCGCTGCTGCTGGCCTTCGCCCGGCGCCAGGCGCCGACCGGCGGCATCCGCGCCGGGGTCGGCCTGGCCAACCTTGGTTATGCCTTGCCAGGCTCGGTGCTGGCCGTGTCGATCATGCTGGCCTTCAGTTACCTCGATAACCGGCTGGTGGTGCCGATTTCGACGTGGCTGGGCGGCGCTGGCAAACCCTTGCTGCTGGGCAGCCTTGCGGCCTTGCTGCTGGCCTACCTGGTGCGCTTCATCGCCGTGGCCTACGGGCCGCTGGAAAGCAGCCTGGAGCGTATCCGGCCCTCATTGCCGGAGGCCTCGCGCAGCTTGGGCGTCGGCGGCGTGGCATTGTTTTTCAAGGTGTATCTGCCGTTGCTGGTGCCCGGTGCACTGAGTGCTGCCCTACTGGTATTCGTCGATGTGTTGAAGGAGATGCCGGCCACCTTGCTGATGCGTCCGTTCGGCTGGGACACCTTGGCGGTACGGGTGTTCGAGATGACCAGCGAGGGCGAGTGGGCGCGTGCCTCGCTGCCTGCCTTGACCCTGGTGCTGGTGGGCTTGCTGCCGGTCATCGGGCTGATTCGCCGCTCAGCTCGGCGCCCCGGTCACTGACAGTAAGGATGCCAGCCTGCGCCCATGCGGCTACAATGCGCGGCATTCGCGCGGCGGGTCCTACAAGAAGAGCTGACGACCAAACGTCATCGACCGCCGCCGCTTCGCCACGCCCGGAAGGAGAAACCCATGGGACAGCGCACGCTTTTGTATGACCTGCACCTGGCGCTCGGCGCCAAGACGGTCGATTTTGGCGGTTGGGACATGCCCCTGCACTATGGCTCGCAAGTCGAGGAGCACCATCAGGTGCGCAGTGACTGCGGGATCTTCGATGTTTCCCATATGACCGTGATCGACATCAGTGGCCGTGATGCTACCGCTTGGTTGCAGCATTTGCTGGCCAACGATGTTGCCCGCCTCGACAGTGTCGGCAAGGCGCTGTACAGCCCACTGCTCAACGAAGAGGGCGGGGTCATCGATGACCTCATCGCCTATCGCACCGAAGCCGGCTACCGCCTGGTCACCAACGCCGCTACCCGCGCCAAGGTGCTGGCTTGGCTCAAGGCCCAGCAGAGCGAGTTCTCGGTCGATTTCGAGGTGCGCCCGGACCTGGCCATTCTTGCCATCCAAGGCCCGCAGGCCCGTGACAAGGTCGCCGCCTTGCTCAGCGCCTCGCGCGCCGCGCTGATTCGCGCGCTGCGCCCGTTCGAAGGCATTGCCGACGGCGACTGGTTCATTGCCCGCACCGGTTATACCGGTGAAGACGGCCTTGAGATCATCCTGCCAGGCCACGAGGCCGTTACTTTCTACAACGACCTGGTCGGCGCCGGCATCGCCCCCAGTGGCCTGGGCGCCCGTGACACCCTGCGCCTGGAAGCCGGCATGAACCTTTATGGCCAGGACATCGACGAAACCCATACCCCACTCACCTCCAACCTGGGCTGGAGCATCGCCTGGGAGCCGGCTGAGCGCGAGTTCATCGGCCGCGCGGGCCTGCTGGCGGAAATCGAGCAAGGTGTGAAGGAAAAACTGGTTGGCCTGGTGCTGGAAGAACGCGGCGTTTTGCGTGCCCATCAGGTGGTTCGCGTTGCCGGCATTGGCGAAGGGGAGATCACCAGTGGTAGTTTCTCTCCTACGCTGAGCAAGTCTATTGCCCTGGCGCGTTTACCCATGGCCACCGGCGACCGCGCCGAGGTCGAGATTCGCGGCAAGTGGTACCCGGTGCGGGTGGTCAAACCGACCTTCGTGCGCCACGGCAAAATCCTGATTTGAATAATTTTTAACCGGCGGGCCGACCGCTGAGCCAATCGAGGAATTCAAGACATGAGCAATATCCCCGCCGAACTGCGTTTTGCCGAAAGCCACGAGTGGGCACGCCTGGAAAGCGACGGCACAGTGACCGTTGGCATCAGCGACCACGCACAGGAAGCCCTGGGTGACGTCGTGTTCGTCGAACTGGCGGAAGTCGGCAAGGTGTTCGCCCAAGGCGACGCGGCTGGCGTGGTCGAGTCGGTCAAGGCTGCTTCCGACATCTACGCCCCGATCGGTGGCGAAGTGATCGCGGTCAACGAAGCACTGGCCGACAGCCCAGAGCTGCTCAACGAAGAGCCTTACGGTGCCTGGATCTTCAAGCTGAAGCCAAGCGACAAGGCTGAGCTGGACAAGCTGCTGGATGCTGCGGGTTATCAGGCTGCTATCGGCGAGTAATACCGCGTCGCTTTCTTCGCGGCTAAAGCCGCTCCCACAGGTACTGCACGGCAGCTGATACCCCTGTAGGAGCGGGTTTGCCCGCGATGAGGCCGGGCCTGCAAGCAAGTTTCCCCGCACAATCGGCAATCCTTCCTAGACTTATAAGTCTCCATGAGGCCTGGTCTAGGAAGAGAGCGTCGTCATGTCCCAGTCGCCGTCCCTGCATCAACTGCAAGAGCTCAACCCGTTCCTGCGTCGCCACCTGGGCCCCGATGCCTCGGAGCAGCAGGCCATGCTCAGCGCGTTGGGTGTTGCCAGCCGCAGCGAGCTGATCGAGCAGACGGTCCCGCCGGGGATCCGCCTCAATCGCCCCCTCGACCTGCCGCCGGCGCTGGACGAACAGGCCGCATTGGCCAAGCTCGCCGGTTATGCCGAGCAGAACCAGGTCTGGTCCAGCCTCATCGGCATGGGCTACCACGGCACCGTCACGCCGACCGTCATCCTGCGTAACGTGCTGGAAAACCCTGGCTGGTACACCGCCTACACGCCTTACCAACCCGAAATCGCCCAAGGCCGGCTGGAAGCGTTGTTGAATTTCCAGCAGATGGTCATCGACCTCACCGGCCTCACCCTGGCCAACGCCTCGCTACTCGACGAGGCCACCGCCGCTGCCGAGGCCATGGCCCTGGCCAAGCGCGTGGCGCGCAACAAGAGCAACGCGTTTTTCGCCGACGAGCACTGCCACCCGCAAACCCTCTCGGTGCTGAAAACCCGCGCTGAAGGGTTTGGCTTCGACCTGATCGTCGATTCTGTGGATAACCTGGCCAAGCACGCGGTATTCGGCGCCTTGCTGCAGTACCCGGACACCCACGGCGAGGTACGCGACCTGCGCCCGCTCATCGATCATCTGCACAGCCAGCATGCCTTGGCCTGCGTCGCCGCCGACCTGCTCAGCCTGGTGGTGCTGGCGCCACCCGGTGAGCTGGGCGCCGATGTGGTGTTGGGCTCGACCCAGCGCTTTGGCGTCCCGATGGGCTATGGCGGCCCTCATGCCGCCTATTTCGCCTGCCGCGACGAATTCAAGCGGGCCATGCCGGGGCGCATCATCGGTGTGTCGCGCGATGCCCGGGGCAACACCGCGCTGCGCATGGCCCTGCAGACCCGCGAGCAGCACATCCGCCGCGAGAAGGCCAACTCCAACATCTGCACGGCCCAGGTGCTGCTGGCCAACATCGCCGGCTTCTACGCCGTCTACCATGGCCCAGAAGGCTTGCAGCGCATCGCCCAGCGGGTGCACCGGCTGACCTTCATTCTGGCGGCCGGCCTGGAGGCCAAGGGCATCAAGCGGCTCAACCAGCATTTCTTCGACACCTTGACGCTGGAGGTGGGCGGCGCGCAGGCGGCGATCATCGAAAGTGCCGAGCACGCGCGTATCAACCTGCGCATCCTCGGGCGCGGGCACCTGGGCGTGAGCCTGGACGAAACCTGCAACGAGCAGACCGTGTTGCGCCTGTTGGATATTTTCCTCGGCGTCGATCACGGCCTGGACATTGCCGCGCTCGACCAGTTGGCGCTGCCAGAAGGCATCCCGGCGGGGCTGGTGCGGCGCACGCCGATCCTTGCGCACCCGGTCTTCAACCTGCACCACAGCGAAACCGAGATGCTGCGCTACCTCAAGCAGCTGGAAAACAAGGACCTGGCGCTGAACCAGTCAATGATCCCGCTGGGCTCCTGCACCATGAAACTCAACGCCACCAGCGAGATGATCCCCATCACCTGGCCAGCCTTCGCCCAGTTGCACCCGTTCGCCCCGGCTGCCCAGGCAGTGGGCTACAAGGCGATGATCGACGAGCTGGAAAGCTGGCTATGTGCCATCACCGGCTTCGACGCCATCTGCATGCAGCCCAACTCCGGCGCGCAGGGCGAATACGCCGGCCTCATGGCCATCACCCGCTACCACCGCAGCCGCCACCAGCCTCAGCGTACCTTGTGCCTGATTCCGTCCTCGGCCCACGGCACCAACCCGGCCTCGGCGCAGATGGCCGGCATGGAGGTGGTGATCGTCGATTGCGACGACGACGGCAACGTCGACCTCACGGACCTCAAGGCCAAAGCGCAAGCGGCCGGGGATCGGTTGTCGTGCCTGATGGTCACCTACCCCTCGACCCACGGGGTGTATGAAGAGGGTATTCGTGAAATCTGCGACGTGGTGCACCAGCACGGTGGCCAGGTGTACATGGACGGCGCCAACCTCAATGCCCAGGTCGGCCTGACGCGCCCAGCCGACATCGGCGCCGATGTGTCGCACATGAACCTGCACAAGACCTTCTGCATCCCCCACGGGGGCGGCGGCCCCGGCATGGGCCCGATCGGTATCCGCGCCCACCTCAAGCCCTTTGTCGCCAGCCACCCGGTGGTGCCGGTGCCGGGTTTGGACCCGAACAACAGCGCGGTCAGTGCCGCGCCTTGGGGCAGCGCGAGCATTCTGCCGATCAGCTGGATGTATATCGCCATGATGGGCCCGCAACTGGCCGATGCCAGTGAGGTGGCGATCCTCTCGGCCAATTACCTGGCCAGCCAACTTGGCGGGGCTTTCCCGGTGCTTTACCGCGGGCGTAACCAGCGCGTGGCCCACGAGTGCATTCTCGATCTGCGGCCGCTCAAGGCGCAGACCGGTATCAGCGAGGAAGACGTGGCCAAGCGTTTGATGGACTACGGCTTCCATGCCCCGACCATGTCATTCCCGGTGCCGGGCACGCTGATGGTCGAGCCGACCGAGAGTGAGTCGAAAGCCGAGCTGGACCGTTTCGTCGAAGCGATGCTGGCGATCCGTGCAGAAATCGCTCAGGTGCAGGAAGGCAACTGGCCGGCCGAAGACAACCCGCTCAAGCATGCGCCGCATACCTTGGCTGACGTGTTGGCACCGTGGAACAGGCCGTACAGCCTTGAGCAGGGCATCGCCCCCAGCGCTCACGTACGCCAGCACAAGTATTGGCCAGCGGTGAACCGGGTCGACAATGTGTATGGGGACAGGAACTTGTTTTGCGCGTGTGTGCCGATGGAGGCTTATCGCTGATTTTTGGGGGGCTGGCCCCCCAAAAACTTATTCGGCTACCGCGTTCTTGGCCAGGATGGCATTGGCCAGTTCCATGTCGCTTGCCTGCATCCCTGGGTTTTCAGCGCGCACCTGGCGCATCGCCGATTCCAGGAACGGCCCGCGGATTGCGCCTTCACTGGCCACGAAGCTGCCGGCGTCGTCCTGCGCGGCCATTACCAGTTTGTGATCCTTCGACGTCAGGTAGGTCGACGCCGTGGTTGCACCGGAAGAAATCACGTTACGCCAGAAGGTATCGGCCATGGCGGAGCCCATTGGCAGCGAAAGCAAGGCAGCGGTCGCGATGGCGGTTTTGAGACGCATGTTGAAACACCTCGAAGGGTGAGGGTTGAAGATGCGCGCTTTGATCCTGCCGAGGGGGTGCAAGTTCCTTGAATACAAGGGTTTTTTGCTCAGGAGCAGGCCCTTAGCACTTCCTCTGTAGCGGTCAGGCCCCGGGCTACTTTCGCCTCCCCGCAGCGGCGCAGGTCTACCAAGCCTTCGCTCAGCGCTTGGCGTCGCAACTGCGCCAGGTCGGTGTGTGGGCCTATCTGCGCGCGCAGGCTTTCGCTGGGTATCAACAGTTCGAACAGGCCAGTACGGCCCTGAAAACCGGTACCGCGACAGGTGCGGCAGGGCTGGCCGCTGGCTGCCGAGGCACACCCCTGGCAATCGCTGCACAAGGTGCGAATCAGGCGCTGCGCCATGACCCCGATCAGCGTTGCCTTGATCAGGTAATCAGCCACGCCCAGTTCCTGCAGCCGGGTGATCGCGCCGCAGGCATCGTTGGTGTGCAGGGTCGACAGCACCAGGTGCCCGGTGAGGGCTGCCTGCACGGCCACCAGGGCGGTTTCCCGGTCGCGGATCTCGCCGACCATGATGATGTCCGGGTCCTGGCGCAGCATCGCCCGCACGCCGTCGGCGAAGCACAGGCCCAGTGCGGGCTGGACTTGCAGTTGGTTGAAGGCCGGCTCTAGCCGCTCGATGGGGTCTTCGATGGTGCACAGGTTGACTTGCGGGGTGGCCAGCAGCTTGAGGCTGGCGTAGAGCGTGCTGGTCTTGCCAGAACCCGTGGGGCCTGTCACCAGGATGATGCCCTGGCGTTGGCCCAGCAGCGCGCGCCATTGCTCCAGTTGCTGCCCTTCCAGGCCCAGGCGGTCGAAACCTTCATGCAGCTGTTGCGGGTCGAACAGGCGCAGTACCAGTTTTTCGCCAAAGGGCGTCGGCAAGGTCGATAGGCGCAATTCCACTTCGCCGCCGCCGGCAAGGCGGCTTTGCAACCGGCCGTCCTGTGGCCGGCGTTTCTCTGCCACATCCATGCGCCCGAGGTGTTTGAGGCGGCTGACCAGCGCCAGGGTGACGCCCGCGGGGAAGGCGTAGACGGTGTGCAGCAGGCCGTCGATGCGGTAGCGCAGCTGCCCTTTGTCGCGGCGGGGCTCCAAGTGGATATCGCTGGCGCGTTGCTCGATGGCGTACTGCAGCAGCCAGTCGACGATGTGCACGATGTGAGCATCATCGGCGCTGGCTTCGGCCTGGCGTTTGCCCAGCTCCAGCAGGTGTTCGAGCTCGCCCAGGCTGGCTGACTGCTGGTGCTGCGCGCCCTGTACCGATTGGGCCAGGCGGAAGAACGACTGCCCCAGCTGGCGGATCTGCAGCGGGCTGGCCAGCACGCGGCGGATGGGCCTGCCCAGGCTCCTGGCCAAGTCCGCTTGCCAGTCATCCTGATAGGGCTGTGCGCTGGCCACGGTGACGCCGGAAGGGTCGGCGGCGACGACGAGAATGCCATGGCGCTGGGCGAAAGCGGGGGAGATCAGCCCGCTGACCTGGGCCATGTCGAGTTGCATGGGGTCGATGCGCAGGAACGGCTGGCCGATCTTGTCAGCCAGCCATTGGCAGAGGCGGTCCAGGTCCAAGGGCTGTCCGGGGTGCTTGCGGTCTTCAAGGCCTTGGGCGGCGATGAGTTCCAGAGGGTGGCAGGTCGGCCGTGACGCGGCCTGCTGCAGTACCAGCAGGGTGTCGCTGGCGTCCAGGTGCCGGTCGGTGAGCAAGGCCTGGAGCAGGCGCTTGAGGTCGAGGGCTTGGTTGTCGGGGGTATGCATGGCGGCGTCCTTGCCAGGAGGGGAGTCCTGCTGAAGGCTAGCCGGGTGTGGTGCGCTTACGGCGGGCAAAGGGTTTCTGGATCTTGCGGTGTCAGACCACCGCCAGCTCCACGCGCGCCAGGTTCATCAGGCTTACGTCGCCCACGCACACCAAGTTGCGCAATTTTTGCGCAATCACCTCGGCCCGGTGCCAGCTCAGCCCGCCAATGCCGATCTCGATGGCGAGCCAGTCATCCTGTTGGCTGACCTGCACGTGGTGCGGGGTCAGAAACTGCAAGGCAAACAGGTTGAGCACCCGGCATAAGCTGTCGGGCTCGGCCTCGGCCTGCAGGCGGTAGTGCACGGTGCTGTGGGCGTTGCTGGCGGCCCAGGCGTCGGTACGTGGCAGTGCGTTCATGCTGGTCTCCGCAAATGTGGGAGAAATTCTTGCACGTTGAGGCGGGTATTTTTTCGCTATGATTCGACCAATTGGCCGGTATGGCAGATTGTTTTATTCGGATTATCGTGACTTGGAGACTTATTAATGCAAAGCGAACTGGACGCCTATGATCGGCGCATCCTCGAATTGCTGCAGGAGGACGCTTCGCTGTCCAGCGCACAGATCGCCGAGCGTGTGGGGCTTTCGCAGTCGCCTTGCTGGCGGCGCATCCAGCGGCTGAAGGAGGAGGGGGTGATTCGCGGGCAGGTGACGCTGCTCGACCGCAAGAAGATCGGCCTGAATACTCAGATTTTTGCAGAGGTGAAGCTCAACGCGCACGGGCGCTCCAATTTCACCGAGTTCACCGAGGCGATCCGAGGTTTTCCGGAGGTGCTGGAGTGCTACGTGCTGATGGGCTCGGTGGACTTCCTGCTGCGTATCGTTACCTCGGACATTGAGGCGTATGAACGGTTTTTCTTCGAAAAACTGTCGAATGTGCCGGGGATTCAGGAGGTCAATTCGATCGTGGCGCTTTCGGAGATCAAATCCACCACCAGCCTGCCACTGTCGAGATAGGACACGATCTGTAGCAGCCTTGTGCTGCGAAGGGGCCGGTTTGGCCAGAAAAAATCTGTGGCAAAACGGGCCTCTTCGCAGCGCAAGGCTGCTTCTACAGGGCTAGCGACGCCGATCAGGCCTTGAGCAGGTACTTCCAGCCACGGCTTTGATCAACCGCGCGGGCCTGCTCGATACGGGCTTCAAGCAGCTCGTCGGGCGTTTCGGACAGCGGCAGTTCAGCCAGCTCGTGCAGCTTTTTCAGGTCGCCGTACAGGCGGTCCATCTGCGGCGCTTCGAGCACCTGGCGGGCATGGTGCAGCCAGGCGAGCAACTGTTCGATGCGCGGCAGCTGTTCGGCCAGGTCTTCCGGGCGCTGGGTGTACAGCGGCAGTTTCAGCGAACGGCCTTCTTCACCCAGCAGGTGCGCCATCCAGCTGGCCAGTTGCGCCTTGCCCTGGCGTTCGCCACGGCCTTTGCGCTCGACGGTCCAGCCACGGGCCAGCAGCCAGCGCGAGGTTTCCAGCGAGAACTGGCCCCAACGCACGTCTTCGAGTTCTTCGGCAAATTGCTCAGGCGCAGCGCGGCGGATGTCTTCGTCATCGTTGCCGGCCTGCACCAGTGGGCGCCAGTCTTCCAGCAGCGCGTCGAGGCTGGCGCGCAGTTCGCGGGTGGTGGCGCGCGGTGCGGCCTGGCCCAGGCTGGCGACCAGTGCGCGCAGTTCGGCCAGGGACTGCACCCAGTCCTGCAGCAGGCGCCAGTGGCCATTGTGGCGGTATTGCTCGGCCAGGCGCTGGCTGCTGCCGAGCAACTGCCAGGCGAGGGCGGCGAAGGCATCGTCCAGGGCCATTTCGGCGTCCAGCTCGGTCTGGGGCAGGCCCAGCTCGTAGCTTTCGGGCTCCAGCAGGCGGTAGCCACGCTCGGCCTTGCTGATGTCGCAAGGCATCAGCGGCAGGCTGGCGGCGAGCTCGGCGGCCAGTTCCAGCAGGGCTTCAGGTGCGCCTTCGCGCAGTTCGAGCTCCAACTCGCAGATTTCTTCCTTGCGCTTGCCGGCGATTACGAAGCCCTGGTCCAGCGCGGCCTCGATCACGACCTTGCTCTTGCCGCGGCCCCAAGCGATTTCGGCGTATTCACGGCTGAAGTCGGTGGTGAACAGCGGCTTGATGGTTTTCTTGTCGAGCGCAGCCAACTGCTCGGGCCAGCAGGTGCCGTCGAGCTTTTTCAGGTCGAGCTTGACCTTGTCCAGGTGCCACTCGTACTCGTTGCGCTCGGACAGCCCGGCCACGCTTTGCCCGCGGCACTTCAAGGTCTGGATGATTGCATCACCATCGCGGCGCAGGCGCAGGGCTACACGGGCGGCGGAAAGCTCGCGCTCCGGGGTGTCGAAGTACTGGTTGAGCAGTTCACGGGTCTGCCAACCGGACTTGTTGCGCTTTTTCAGCAGGGGGTGCTCACGCAGGGCGGCAAGGGTCTCGCGGCTGGCGCGGAGCTTGAGTTCGGTTTCTTTGTGCATCGCAGGCTCGAAGGAGGGGCTCGTTGGCAGAGAGTCTACAGGAGTCGGCCGTCAACGGTTTATTCCAGACGGCAGATGGTCCTATGATGGGCAACGCTTCCGAGGAGTACAGGCATGCCGTTGCCGACGCTGAAAGACCAGTTCGCCGCTTTGATCGCCGCACCTTCGGTCAGTTGTACCCAGCCTGCGCTGGACCAGTCCAACCGTCAGGTCATCGACCTGCTGGCCGGCTGGTTGGGTGACCTGGGTTTCACGTGCGACATCCAGCAGGTCAGCCCCGGCAAGTTCAACCTGCTGGCCAGCCGTGGCACCGGCCCGGGTGGCCTGGTGCTGGCGGGGCACAGCGACACCGTGCCCTACGACGAGCAGCTGTGGTCGAGCGACCCGCTGAAGCTGACCGAGGTCGATGGCCGTTGGGTTGGCCTGGGCAGCTGCGATATGAAGGGCTTTTTCGCCTTGGTCATCGAGGCGGTGGTGCCGTTGCTGGAGCATGACTTCAAGCAGCCGCTGCTGATTCTCGCCACCTGCGACGAAGAAAGCTCCATGTCCGGCGCGCGTGCCTTGGCCGAGGCCGGCCAACCGTTGGGCCGCGCCGCGGTGATCGGCGAGCCCACGGGCCTGCGGCCGATCCGCATGCACAAGGGCATCCTCATGGACCGCATCGACATCCTCGGGCGCAGCGGCCATTCGTCGGACCCGTCCCTCGGCCGCAGCGCCCTGGAAGCCATGCACGCCGCGATGGGCGAACTGATGCAGTTGCGCGGCGAATGGCAGCAAACCTTCCGCAACCCACAGTTCACCGTGCCTACACCGACGATGAACTTCGGCTGCATCCATGGCGGCGACAACCCCAACCGGATCTGCGGCCAATGCGCGCTGGAATTCGACCTGCGGCCGTTGCCGGGGATGGATGTCGAGCAACTGCGGGCAGCGATTCGCCAGAAGCTGGCGCCGGTGGCGGAGCGGTTCGAGGTGCGCATCGACTATGCCCCGCTGTTCCCGGAAGTGCCCGCCTTCGAGCAGGCGGCGGACGCCGAGCTGGTACAGGTGGCCGAACGCCTGACCGGTCACCGCGCCGAAGCGGTAGCGTTTGGCACCGAAGCACCTTATCTTCAGCAGCTGGGCTGCCAGACCATCGTGCTGGGCCCTGGCGACATCGCCTGTGCCCATCAGCCTGGCGAGTACCTGGAAATGTCACGAATCGAGCCTACCGTGCGTCTATTGCGTGACTTGATTCGGCACTATTGCCTGCACTAAACGTCCATTGAGCTTATTCGTTCCTGCCTAGAGGAGACCGCGCGTGACCGCAAGCCTGTTCCGACGATGATCTTGAACGCCCCCTGTATCGCCGTTCTCCGTCCACTTATCCACAGGCCCTGTCATGCCCGATTACGTCAACTGGCTGCGTCATGCTTCCCCGTACATCAATGCCCATCGCGACTGCACGTTTGTAGTCATGCTCCCTGGCGATGGGGTGGACCACCCTAATTTCGGCAACATCGTTCACGACCTGGTGCTGCTGCACAGCCTGGGCGTGCGGCTGGTGCTGGTGCATGGCTCGCGCCCACAGATCGAGAGCCGCCTGGCCGACCGTGGCCTGACCCCGCACTACCACCGTGGCATGCGCATCACCGATGCGGCGACTCTGGATTGCGTGATCGATGCCGTGGGTGCCCTGCGCCTGGCCATCGAAGCACGCCTGTCGATGGACATCGCCGCCTCGCCGATGCAGGGCTCGCGCCTGCGCGTGGCGTCCGGCAACCTGGTCACGGCGCGGCCGATCGGTGTGCTCGAGGGTGTGGACTACCACCACACCGGCGAAGTGCGCCGGGTCGACCGCAAAGGTATCAGCCGCCTGCTCGACGAGCGTTCCATCGTATTGCTGTCGCCGCTGGGTTACTCGCCCACAGGCGAAATTTTCAACCTGGCTTGCGAAGACGTGGCCACCCGCGCGGCCATCGAGCTGGGTGCCGACAAGCTGCTGCTGTTCGGCGCCGAACCGGGCCTGCTGGATGAGCAGGGCAAGCTGGTGCGTGAGCTGCGCCCACAGCAGGTGGCGCCGCATTTGCTGCGCCTGGGCAGCGACTACCAGGGTGAATTGCTGGATGCGGCCGCCGAGGCCTGCAAGGGCGGCGTGGCGCGTAGCCATATCGTCAGTTATGCCGAAGACGGCGCGCTGCTGACCGAGCTGTTCACCCGCGGTGGTGGCGGCACGCTGGTGTCGCAGGAGCAGTTCGAAGTCGTGCGTGAGGCGACCATCGAGGATGTGGGCGGCCTGTTGGAGCTGATCAGCCCGCTGGAAGAGCAAGGCATCCTGGTGCGCCGTTCGCGCGAGGTGCTGGAGCGGGAAATCGAGCAGTTCAGTGTGGTCGAGCGCGAGGGCATGATCATCGCGTGTGCAGCGCTGTACCCGATTGCCGATTCCGAGGCGGGGGAGCTGGCGTGCCTGGCGGTGAACCCGGAGTACCGGCATGGCGGGCGGGGCGATGAGTTGCTGGAGCGCATCGAGAGCCGTGCGCGGCAGATGGGGCTGAATACGTTGTTCGTGTTAACTACCCGGACTGCGCACTGGTTCCGCGAGCGGGGCTTTGCGCCCAGTGGCGTGGAGCGGCTGCCGGCGGCGCGGGCATCGCTGTACAACTACCAGCGTAATTCGAAGATTTTCGAGAAGTCCTTGTAAGCCTGTACCGGCCTCTTCGCGGGGCAAGCCCGCTCCCACAGGAATCTCACTAGGCCTGAGCCATGCGGAGGACTTGTGGGAGCGGGCTTGCCCCGCGAAGCAGGCGACACCGGTCTCAGAAAAACGCCGCCCTTTGGGCGGCGTTTTCAGTTACACGGTATGCAGATACCAGTTGTACTCGAGGTCGGAGATCGAGTGCTCGAACTCCTCCAGCTCGCTTTCCTTGCACGCGACAAAGATGTCGATGTACTTCGGATCGATGTACTTGTTGAGGATCTCGCTGTCGTCCAACTCGCGCAGGGCATCGCGCAGGTTGTTCGGCAGGCTCTGCTCCAACTGCTCGTACGAGTTGCCTTCGATCGGCGTGCCCGGCTCGATCTTGTTGGTCAGGCCGTGGTGCACGCCGGCCAGCACGGCCGCCATCATCAAGTACGGGTTGGCATCGGCGCCGGCTACCCGGTGCTCGATGCGCACGGCGTCTGCAGAGCCGGTCGGCACGCGCAGCGCGACGGTGCGGTTGTCCAGGCCCCAGCTCGGTGCATTCGGCACATAGAACTGTGCGCCAAAACGACGGTACGAGTTGACGTTCGGGCAGAGGAACGCCATGGACGCGGGCAGGGTCTCGAGCACACCGCCGACAGCGTGACGTAGCGCGGCGTTCTGCTCGGGATCCTCGCTGGTGAAGATGTTGTTGCCATCTTTGTCCAGCACGGAGATGTGAACGTGCAGGCCGTTGCCTGCCTGGCCCGGGTAGGGCTTGGCCATGAACGTGGTGTCCATTTCATGGTCGTAGGCGATGTTCTTGATCAAACGCTTGAGCAGCACTGCGTAGTCACAGGCCTTGAGCGGGTCTGGGACGTGGTGCAGGTTGACTTCGAACTGCGCCGGGGCGCTTTCCTTGACGATGGCGTCGGCCGGAATACCCTGCTCTTTGGCACCTTCGAGGATGTCCTGCAGGCAGTCGGCGTATTCGTCGAGGTCGTCGATCAGGTACACCTGGGTCGACTGTGGGCGCTTGCCCGAGATCGGCGAGCGCGGCGGTTGCGGGCGGCCGTTCACGTTCTCCTGGTCGATCAGGTAGAACTCCAGCTCGAACGCGGCGCAGATGGTCAGGCCCATGTCGTCGAACTTGCTGACAACCTGACGCAACACTTCACGAGGGTCGGCGAAGAACGGCTCGCCTTCGATCTCGTGCATGGTCATGAGCAGCTGTGCGGTGGGGCGTTTCTGCCACGGCTCGTTGCACAGCGTATCGGGGATGGGATAGCAGATGCGGTCGGCGTCGCCGATGTCCAGGCCAAGGCCGGTACTTTCGACGGTGGAACCGTTGATATCCAGGGCGAAGAGGGAGGCCGGCAGGTTGATGCCTTTCTCGTAAACCTTGTGGAGGCTGGTGCGCTCTATGCGCTTGCCGCGCACCACACCATTCATATCTGCAATCAGAAGGTCAACGTAGAGAACCTCAGGATGTTCCTTAAGGAACGCGTTCGCTTCGTTAAGCTGAACGGCACGCGGGGGTACCGACATGATGCAACACCTTTGTTGTTAAAAATATCAATCAAGGGGGGCTTGCAAGACCAGTCAATCGAAAAGCCCTACTGATGTCAAGCCAACCCCATGATGCCCTGAAATGGCACATCTACGGCAGATTTGCTGCATATCGGGGCGAACCATTATCCGCTATTTCCCGCCTGAAGGGCTATCTCAAGCGTGCCGTGTTTTATTTTTTACGGAGGTGTTGTGTAAAAAAATGAACAAGGCTAAGCTCGGATTCAACCCAGAACACAATAATACGAGGGTCACATGGTCCGCTTGTCGCGACCTGAAAGCACTGCCTGCGCAGTGCCATCGGGTACCCCTGTCGTTCATGCACGCACCGTCAACGGTGTGGCCGCCCTGGCCGCAATAATTGACGCTTGGCGCACCCGGACCATTCCCCGTAGCGGCTTCACACGCTTCGATTCGCCTTCCTGCCCTTCAAACTCATTACGGACACGCTTGTTTTCAGTGTATCCACTGTGCTCCTGCGTGGGGGTTTTTGCTTTAGCAATCTTCTCCATCCAGAATCAAGGCGCGGACCACCTTACCTCCTGAGGTATTTATGAGTAACAACCTCGACCAGCTCACCGATTGGTTGAAAGAGCACAAGATCACTGAAGTCGAATGCATGATCAGCGACCTGACCGGCATCACGCGCGGCAAGATCTCGCCGACCAACAAGTTCATCGCCGAAAAAGGCATGCGCCTGCCTGAGAGCGTGCTGCTGCAGACCGTGACGGGTGACTACGTCGACGACGACATCTATTACGAGCTGCTCGACCCGGCCGACATCGACATGATCTGCCGCCCCGATGAAGACGCCGTGTTCCTGGTGCCCTGGGCCATTGAGCCGACGGCGCAGGTGATCCACGACACCTACGACAAGAAGGGCAACCCGGTCGAACTGTCGCCGCGCAACGTCTTGAAAAAAGTGCTCAAGCTCTACGCTGACAAAGGCTGGCAGCCAATCGTCGCGCCCGAGATGGAGTTCTACCTGACCAAGCGCAGCGAAGACCCGGACTTCCCGCTGCAGCCTCCGGTAGGCCGTTCGGGCCGCCCGGAAACTGGCCGCCAGTCGTTCTCGATAGAGGCCGCCAACGAATTCGACCCGCTGTTCGAGGACGTCTATGACTGGTGCGAACTGCAGCAGTTGGACCTCGACACGCTGATCCACGAAGACGGCACGGCGCAGATGGAAATCAACTTCCGTCACGGCAACGCCCTGCACCTGGCCGACCAGATCCTGGTGTTCAAACGCACCATGCGCGAGGCCGCGCTCAAGCACAACGTGGCCGCAACGTTCATGGCCAAGCCCATGACCGGCGAGCCGGGCAGTGCCATGCACCTGCACCAGAGCGTGGTTGATGTGGTCACCGGCAAAAATATTTTCAGCAACGAAGACGGCAGCATGAGCGAGCTGTTCCTGCACCACATCGGTGGCCTGCAGAAGTTCATCCCCGAAGCGCTGCCGCTGTTCGCCCCCAACGTCAACTCGTTCCGCCGCTTCCTGCCCGACACCTCGGCGCCAGTGAACGTCGAGTGGGGCGAAGAAAACCGCACCGTCGGCCTGCGCGTACCGGATGCCGGCCCGCAAAACCGCCGGGTCGAGAACCGCCTGCCGGGCGCCGATGCCAACCCTTACCTGGCCATCGCCGCCAGCTTGCTGTGCGGCTACATCGGCATGGTCGAAGGCATCGAAGCCAGTGCACCGGTGCAGGGCCGCGGTTACGAACGCCGCAACCTGCGCCTGCCGCTGACCATCGAAGACGCCCTGGAGCGCATGGAAATCAGCCGTGCGCTGGTCCAATACCTGGGCAAGAAGTTCATCACTGGCTACGTCGCCACCAAACGCGCCGAGCACGAAAACTTCAAACGCGTCATCAGTTCCTGGGAGCGTGAGTTCCTGCTGTTTGCTGTCTGATCAACCCTGGTGCCGCAGGAGCGCGGCTGTCGGATAACGGAGAAGCACATGAGCGTCAAAAACCCGCAAACCCGTGAATGGCAAAACCTGAGCGGCGAGCACCACCTCGCGCCCTTCAGCGACTACAAACAGCTGAAGGAAAAGGGGCCGCGCATCATCACCAAGGCCCAGGGTGTGCATTTGTGGGACAGCGAGGGCAACAAGATCCTCGACGGCATGGCCGGCCTGTGGTGCGTGGCGGTAGGTTACGGCCGTGAAGAGCTGGTGCAGGCTGCCGAAAAGCAGATGCGCGAGCTGCCGTACTACAACCTGTTCTTCCAGACCGCCCACCCGCCTGCGCTGGAACTGGCCAAAGCCATCACCGACGTGGCGCCGGAAGGCATGACCCATGTGTTCTTCACCGGCTCCGGCTCCGAAGGCAACGACACCGTGCTGCGCATGGTCCGTCACTATTGGGCACTCAAGGGCAAACCGCACAAGCAGACCATCATCGGCCGCATCAACGGCTACCACGGCTCCACCTTCGCCGGTGCGTGCCTGGGCGGCATGAGCGGCATGCACGAGCAGGGCGGCCTGCCGATTCCGGGCATCGTGCACATTCCGCAGCCGTACTGGTTCGGTGAGGGCGGCGACATGAGCCCGGACGAATTCGGTGTGTGGGCTGCCGAGCAACTGGAGAAGAAAATCCTCGAGGTCGGCGAAGACAACGTCGCCGCCTTCATCGCCGAGCCGATCCAGGGTGCCGGTGGGGTGATCATCCCGCCAGAAACCTACTGGCCGAAGGTCAAGGAGATCCTCGCCAAGTACGACATCCTGTTCGTGGCCGACGAAGTGATCTGCGGTTTCGGCCGTACCGGCGAGTGGTTCGGCTCCGACTACTACGACCTCAAGCCAGACCTGATGACCATCGCCAAGGGCCTGACCTCCGGTTACATCCCCATGGGTGGTGTGATCGTGCGTGACACCGTGGCTAAGGTGATCAGCGAAGGCGGCGACTTCAACCACGGCTTCACCTATTCAGGGCACCCGGTCGCGGCCGCGGTAGGCCTGGAAAACCTGCGCATTCTGCGCGACGAAAAAATCGTCGAGCAGGCGCGCACAGAAGCGGCACCGTATTTGCAAAAGCGTTTGCGTGAGCTGCAAGACCACCCGCTGGTGGGCGAGGTACGCGGCCTGGGCCTGCTCGGCGCGATCGAGTTGGTCAAGGACAAGGCCACCCGCAGCCGTTACGAAGGCAAGGGCGTGGGCATGATCTGCCGCAACTTCTGCTTCGAGAACGGCCTGATCATGCGCGCGGTCGGTGACACCATGATCATCGCGCCACCACTGGTAATCAGCCATGCAGAGATCGACGAGCTGGTGGAAAAGGCGCGCAAGTGCCTCGACCTGACCCTCGAAGCGATCAGATGAGCACCTGCTAGGCTAGCGTTGTGACATTAGTTGGTTACAAGGGGCTGCTTTCCTTGAAACAGCGCCTTGTAACTTGCCAGACTAGCGACTGTTTCAGTCGCCCGACGCGTGTACTGCGGGACCTGGCAGCTGAACGGATGGCTAATCAAAAAAATCTGGAGCATGACGCATGAAGAAAATGGGCAAGACGTTGCTGGCCGCCGCCCTGATGGGTGCCATGGCGACCGCTGTTCAGGCTGAAGACAAGGTATTGAACGTCTACAACTGGTCGGACTACATTGCTCCGGACACCATCGCCAAGTTCGAGAAGCAGACCGGCATCAAGGTCAAGTACGACGTCTTCGACAGCAACGAAACCCTGGAAGCCAAGCTGCTGGCAGGCAAGTCGGGCTACGACATCGTCGTGCCTTCGAACAACTTCCTGGCCAAGCAGATCAAGGCTGGCGTGTACGAGGAACTGGACCGCTCCAAACTGCCGAACTGGAAGAACCTCGACACCGACCTGCTCAAGGCCGTTGGCGATGCCAGCGACAAGGACAACAAGCACGCCTTCCCGTACATGTGGGGCTCTATCGGCATTGGCTACAACCCGGAGAAGGTCAAGGCCGCGCTGGGCGTGGACAAGATCGATTCGTGGGACGTGGTGTTCAAGCCTGAGAACATCGCCAAGCTCAAGAGCTGCGGCGTGAGCTTCTTGGATGCGCCGACCGAGATGATCCCGGCCGCGCTGCACTACCTGGGCCTGCCAAGCAACAGCACCAAGAAGGAAGACCTGAAGGCCGCCGAGGACCTGTTCCTCAAGATCCGTCCTTCGATCACCTACTTCCACTCCTCCAAGTACATCGGCGACATGGCCAACGGCAACATCTGCGTAGCCGTCGGTTATTCGGGTGACCTGGAGCAGTCCAAGGCCCGCGCCCACGAAGCTGGCGACAAGGTCAAAGTGGACTACGTCATTCCGAAAGAAGGTGCCGGTACCTTCTACGACATGGTCGCCATCCCGAAAGATGCCGAGCATAAAGACGCTGCCTACCAGTTCATGGACTTCCTGATGCAGCCGGAAATCATGGCTGAGATCACCAACGCCGTGCGCTTCCCGAACGGCAACGCTGCCGCCACCGCGTTCGTGGACAAAGACATCACCAGCGACCCGAGCATCTACCCGCCTGCCGAAGTGAAGAAGCAGCTGTACGCGATCGCTGCGCCTGACGCTTCTGTGCAGCGTGTGATCACCCGCAGCTGGACCAAGATCAAGTCGGGCAAGTAAGCCCGATGCGAGGCGCTCTGGGCCGGGGTTGCCCGGCCCAGAGGCCATGAAAGGCAATTGATGATTGCGGCATCGAAGCTGCGAAGGTAAGTTGCGCGCCGGTTTTGCGTGTGCGGCCACATTGCCGCTACCCAGGCACTGATTGTGAGGACCACCCACTTGTCTATTTCTGTATTACGCAAGGCCTTGATGGCTGGAGCGGGCCTGACGCTGGCATGCAGCGTCCAAGCGGCGCCTACGGTGCATTTCTACAACTGGTCCGACTATATCGGCCCGACCACACTCGCGGACTTCGAGAAGGCAACGGGTATCAAGCCCGTGCAGGACGTGTTCGATTCCAACGAAACCCTGGAAGGCAAGCTGCTGGCCGGCAACACCGGCTATGACGTGGTAGTGCCGTCCAACCATTTCCTCGGCAAGCAGATCAAGGCGGGCGCGTTCCAGAAGCTCGACAAAAGCCTGCTGCCCAATTATGCCAACCTGGATCCGGCGCTGATGAAACGCCTGGAGAAGAACGATCCGGGCAACCAGTACGCCGTGCCTTACCTGTGGGGCACCAACGGCATTGGTTACAACGTTGAAAAGGTCAAGGCTGCGCTGGGCGTCGACACCATCGATTCCTGGGCGGTGCTGTTCGAACCCGAGAACATGAAGAAGCTCTCCAAGTGTGGTGTGGCCTTCCTCGACTCGGCGGACGAAATGCTCCCGGCGGTGCTCAACTACATGGGGCTGGACCCCAACAGCAGCAACCCCAAGGACTACCAGGCTGCCGAGCAGAAGCTGCTGGCGGTGCGCCCTTACGTCACCTACTTCCACTCGTCCAAGTACATCACCGACCTTGCCAACGGCGACATCTGCGTCGCGGCGGGCTTCTCTGGCGACATCTTCCAGGCCAAGGCCCGCGCCGAAGAAGCCAAGAAGGGCGTGAACCTGGCGTATGCGATTCCCAAAGAAGGCGGCAACCTCTGGTTCGACGTGCTGGCGATCCCCAAGGACGCCAAGAACGTCAAAGAGGCCCATGCCTTCATCAACTATTTGCTGAAACCTGAGGTTATCGCCCAGGTCAGTGATTACGTCGGTTACGCCAACCCGAACCCCAAGGCTGGCGACCTGATGGACCAGGCCGTGAGGACTGACGCCGCGGTTTACCCACCGCAGGAAGTGCTGGACAAGATGTTCGTCAACAGTGAGTTGCCACCCAAGGTGCAACGCTTGATGACCCGTAGCTGGACCAAGGTCAAGTCGGGCAAGTAACAATCCAGACCCGCCGCGGCCCCTGCAGAACAGGCCGCGCGGGCACAAAAATCTTGTTGGGAGTTTCACTCATGGCAGTTGCCTCCGGAGCCTATAAGAAAGCCCTCGAGGGTGGCCAGCAACCCAAGCAGGTGCTGGTCAAGATCGACCGGGTCACGAAAAAGTTCGACGAAACGGTAGCGGTGGACGATGTGTCCCTGGAAATCCGCAAGGGTGAGATTTTTGCCCTGCTGGGTGGCTCCGGTTCCGGCAAATCGACCTTGCTGCGTATGCTGGCTGGCTTCGAGCGCCCCACCGAAGGGCGGATCTTGCTCGATGGCGTCGACATCACCGAGATGCCGCCCTACGAGCGGCCGATCAACATGATGTTCCAGTCCTACGCGCTGTTCCCGCACATGACCGTGGCGCAGAACATCGCCTTCGGCCTGCAGCAGGACAAGCTGCCCAAGGCGGACATCGACGCCCGTGTGGCCGAGATGCTCAAGCTGGTGCACATGACCCAGTACGCCAAGCGCAAGCCGCACCAGCTGTCGGGTGGCCAGCGCCAGCGTGTGGCCCTGGCGCGTTCGCTGGCCAAGCGCCCGAAACTGCTGTTGCTCGATGAGCCGATGGGCGCCCTGGACAAGAAGCTGCGTTCGCAGATGCAACTTGAGCTGGTGGAAATCATCGAGCGCGTGGGCGTGACCTGCGTGATGGTGACCCACGACCAGGAAGAGGCCATGACCATGGCCCAGCGCATCGCCATCATGCACCTGGGCTGGATCGCCCAGATCGGCTCGCCTGTGGACATCTACGAGACCCCGACCAGCCGCCTGGTGTGCGAGTTCATCGGCAACGTCAACCTGTTCGAAGGTGAAGTGGTCGACGACGCCGAAGGCCACGCGATCATTGCCAGCCCTGAACTGGAGCGCAAGATCTACGTTGGCCACGGCATCACCACGTCGGTCGAAGACAAGCACATCACCTACGCGCTGCGCCCGGAGAAGATGCTGGTCACTACCCAGCAACCGACCTGCGAGCACAACTGGTCGCGCGGCAAGGTGCACGACATCGCCTACCTGGGCGGCCACTCGGTGTTCTACGTCGAGCTGCCGAGCGGCAAGATCGTCCAGTCGTTCGTGGCCAACGCCGAGCGCCAGGGCACACGTCCGACCTGGGGCGATGAAGTGTACGTGTGGTGGGAAGACGACAGCGGCGTGGTACTGCGGTCATGAAACTGCGCAAGCTCAAGCGAGCCTTCCAGCGCTTGACCCCGGAGGGGCGGCACCTGGTGATCGGCGTGCCGTTCATCTGGCTGTTCCTGTTCTTCATGCTGCCGTTCTTCATCGTGTTGAAGATCAGCTTTGCTGAAGCCGACGTGGCGATCCCGCCGTATACCGAGATCTACAGCTACGTCGAAGACAAGATCCAGTTGGTGCTCAACCTGGCCAACTATGGCCTGTTGACCGAAGACGAGCTGTACATCTCGGCCTACCTGGGCTCGTTGAAGATGGCCTTCTTCAGCACCTTGCTGTGCCTGCTGATCGGCTACCCGATGGCCTATGCCATCGCCAACGCCCGCAAAGAGTCGCAGACCGTGCTGCTGTTGCTGATCATGATGCCGACCTGGACGGCGATCCTGATCCGCGTCTACGCCTGGATGGGCATCCTCAGCAACAACGGGCTGCTTAACAGCTTCCTGCTGTGGCTGGGGCTGATCGACCAGCCACTGCAGATTCTCAACACCAACCTGGCGGTGTACATCGGCGTGGTCTATTCGTACCTGCCGTTCATGATCCTGCCGCTGTACGCGAACTTGGTGAAGCACGACCCGAGCCTGTTGGAAGCCGCATCGGACCTGGGTTCGAGCACCTTCAACAGCTTCTGGAAGATCACCGTGCCGCTGTCGAAAAACGGCATCATCGCGGGCTGCATGCTGGTGTTCATCCCGGTGGTGGGCGAGTTCGTGATCCCAGAACTGCTGGGCGGCCCGGAAACCCTGATGATCGGTAAGGTGCTATGGCAAGAGTTCTTCAACAACCGTGACTGGCCGGTAGCGTCCGCGCTGGCGGTAGTGATGCTGGCGATCCTGATCGTGCCGATCCTGCTGTTCAACCGCAGCCAGGCCAAAGAAATGGAGGGCAGGGCATGAAGCGCTTCAGTTTTTCCAAGCTGATGCTGGTGCTCGGCTTGCTGTTCATCTACCTGCCGATGCTGATCCTGGTGATCTACTCGTTCAACGCCTCGAAGCTGGTGACAGTGTGGGGAGGCTGGTCGGTCAAGTGGTACGTCGGCCTGCTCGACAACACCCAGCTGATGGGGTCGGTGATGCGCTCGCTGGAAATCGCCTGCTACACGGCGGTGGCAGCGGTGGCGCTGGGTACCCTGGCGGCCTTCGTGCTGACCCGGGTCACCCGCTTCAAAGGCCGCACGCTGTTCGGCGGCCTGGTCACCGCGCCGCTGGTGATGCCCGAAGTGATCACCGGTCTGTCGCTGTTGCTGCTGTTCGTGGCCATGGCGCAGATGATCGGCTGGCCGCAAGAGCGTGGCATCGTCACCATCTGGATCGCCCACACCACGTTCTGTGCGGCGTACGTGGCGGTGGTGGTGTCGGCACGCTTGCGTGAGCTGGACCTGTCGATCGAGGAAGCGGCGATGGACCTGGGTGCCAAGCCGTGGAAGGTGTTCTTCCTGATCACCATCCCGATGATCGCGCCATCGCTCGCGGCGGGCGGCATGATGTCGTTTGCCCTGTCGCTGGATGACCTGGTGCTGGCCAGCTTCGTGTCCGGACCGGGCTCGACCACCTTGCCGATGGAAGTGTTCTCGGCGGTGCGCCTGGGCGTGAAGCCAGAGATCAACGCCGTGGCCAGCCTGATCCTGTTGTCGGTGTCGCTGGTGACCTTCATGGTCTGGTACTTCAGCCGCCGCGCTGAAGAGCACCGTCGCAAGGCGATTCAGCAGGCCATCGAAGAAGGGGCTGCGGCGAACGTGTCGCAGCCACAAGTCAAGCGCCCGACGGCAGCAGCTGCGCCGGTCTGACCCAGCTCTTCGCGGGCAAGCCCGCTTCTACAGGCAAGTGCAGTTCTAGAAACTGCACACATCCTGTGGGAGCGGGTTTACCCGCGAAAACCCCAGCACCGATTCAAAGCCATACCGCATCCCAGTGTGGATAGTCCCGGACACTTCTGACCAATCCAGCCCTCAACGGATTGGCAACAATGTACCGGGCTACATGCACCATGCTTTCCTCCCTTCTCAATGCCCGGTCCTGATACCCAGGCTGCCACACCGGATCATGCTCAACCCCCGCCTGATGCAAAACCAGACTGGATCTGGATTTGAATCTGCGCATCAATGTACCCAGCGTCGTGCCTTTCAACTCGATCAGCCAATGCAGATGGTCCGGCATCAGTACCCAGGCCAATGACCGGCAGGCGTGGTCGTGATCGGACTGTCGCAGTTGATGGATAACTAATCGGGCATGTTGGAAGTCATTGAACAGCGGCTTGCGTTGATGGGTAACAGTAGTAAGCAGGTACAGCCTGCCGAGTTCTGAATAGCGACCACGTCGAAGCAGGTGTGATTGAGCCCGAGGCATTGGTTTCTTCCTTGAAGAGTGACCTCTCCAAGGTAGTGGATGTGAAACCGCAAAAGTGCGCTGGATGGTTTCGGGATATGGCAGGGGGCTTGTGGTTGTCTGTACCGGCCCTTTCGCGGGTGAACCCGCTCCCACAGGTGCTACGCAGGATTCAGCATTTGCACAGTCCCTGTGGGAGCGGGTTCACCCGCGAAGAGGCCCGCACCAGCGCCGGAAATACTCGAGTGATCTCCATCAGTGATGTTTGCTGAACCCTGAACTACGCTGACAGTCGCATCTCACAAATCATTTGTGCGCAAGCTAGGAGCCTGCATGAGGGTGACGCGTCCACTGGTGCTGGCAGGCCTGAGTGTGCTGTACATGCTCACCGGCTGTAGCAAGGAAGAAACCCCCGAGACGCTGCCTCGGGTCGGTGTGCAACAGGTCCAGCCTACCGATTTCGCTGCCAGGGTGACCCTGACCGGCGACGTACAAGCGCGGGTGCAAACCGACTTGTCGTTCCGTGTGGGCGGCAAGATTATTTCGCGCAGCGTCGATGTGGGCGATCACGTCAAGGCCAACCAGGTACTGGCACGGCTAGACCCGAAAGACCTGCAGAACAACGTCGACTCGGCCAAGGCCGAGGTGTTCGCCGCCCAAGCGCGCGTGACGCAGACGGCCGCGGCTTTCGTGCGTCAGCAAAAGCTGCTGCCCAAAGGCTATACCAGCCAGAGCGAGTACGACTCCGCCGAAGCCGCGTTGCGCAGCAACCAGAGCGCGCTCAAGGCCGCCCAGGCGCAGCTGGCCAATGCCAATGAACAGCTGAGCTACACCGCGCTGGTGTCCGAAGCCGCCGGCGTGATCACCGAGCGCCAGGCCGAGGTCGGCCAAGTGGTGCAGGCCACCATGCCGATCTTCGGCTTCGCCCGCGATGGCGACCGTGATGCAGTGTTCAACGTGTATGAATCGTTGCTGGTGGCACCGCCAAGCGATGAGGGGGTGATCGTGAAGCTGCTCGATGACCCCAACGTCCAGGCTCAAGGCTTCGTTCGCGAAGTGACGCCAACCGTTTCAGCCCAAAGTGGCACGGTGCAGGTCAAGGTTGGCCTGCGCAACGTGCCGCCCGGCATGCGGCTGGGCTCACCGGTGACGGCCACTGCCAATACCCAGGGGCGTTCCAGCATTGAGCTGCCCTGGTCGGCTTTGACCAAGGCCTTGCATGAGCCTGCCGTCTGGGTGGTGGGCGAGGGCGACAAGGTCGAACTGCGCAAGGTTGAAGTAGCGCGCTACCTCACCGGCAAGGTCGTGGTCGCCAACGGCCTCAAAGGCGGCGAGACCGTGGTGGTCAATGGCGGGCAGTTGCTACACCCCGGCATGCAGGTGGAAAAAATCGATGAAAAGGCTGCGGGGGATGCGCCATGAAGCGCTTGCTGTTATTGCTCCCGGTTGGGCTGTTGCTGGTTGCTTGCAGCTCTGAAGAAGAAGCGGTCGAGCCCGTTCGGCCGGTGCTTTCGGTGAAGGTCGAACCGCAGGTGCAAGCGCAACTTGGGCGCTTTGCCGGCAGCATTCAGGCGCGCTTCGAGAGCACCTTGGGCTTTCGCGTGTCCGGGCGTATTGCCCGGCGTTGGCTTGATGTGGGGGCGCAGGTGAAGCCTGGAGACACACTGGCTACCCTCGACCCCACCGACCAGCAGAACCAGTTGCGTGCCGCCGAAGGCGACTTGGCCAAGGTCCAGGCGCAGTGGATAAACGCCCAGGCCGACGCGCGCCGTCAGCAGCAGCTGTACGACCGCGGTGTCGGTGCCCAGGCCCAGCTGGACATTGCCCAGACCAACCTGAAAACCACCGGTGCGGCGCTTGAACAGGCACGCTCGGCGGTCAGCCAAGCGCGAGACCAGCTTGACTACAGCACCCTGCGCACCGACCACGCGGCGGTGATCACTGCCTGGCAGGCCGAAGCAGGGCAAACGGTAACGGCGGGCCAGGCTGTGGTGACCCTGGCCCGGCCAGACGTCAAGGAAGCCGTGATCGACCTGCCGATCGGCCTGGGCGAGCAACTCGACAAGGGCCTCACCTTCACCGTGGCCTCGCAGCTCGACCCCAGCATCAACACCACGGCCTCGTTGCGCGAGCTGGAGCCGCAAGCCGACGCCACCACGCGCACCCGGCGTGCACGCCTGACTCTGGCCAGCACACCGGCCGCCTTCCACCTTGGCACCGCGATCAGCGTGAGCCTGAGCTCTGCGGTCACGCCGCGCAGTGAGCTGCCCCTGAGCGCCTTGCTCGAGCGTGACGGCAAGACCCAGGTGTGGGTGATCGACACGCAGCAGAAAACCGTGGCGACCCGGGATGTCGCCTTGATCGACCGCACCCGCGAACACATCGTCATCGCCTCCGGCGTACAGCCAGGCGAGCGCGTGGTGACTGCCGGCGTCAACAGCCTCAAGCCTGGCCAGAAGGTCACCTTCGACGAGGATGCGCAATGAAAGGAAGCTTCAACCTGTCCGAATGGGCGCTCAAGCATCAATCGTTCGTCTGGTACCTGATGTTCGTCGGCTTGCTGATGGGGATTTTTTCCTACTTCAACCTGGGCCGTGAGGAAGACCCGTCGTTCACCATCAAGACCATGGTCATCCAGACCCGCTGGCCCGGTGCGACCCAGGACGAAACCCTGTACCAGGTCACCGACCGCATCGAGAAGAAGCTCGAAGAGCTGGACTCGCTCGACTACACCAAAAGCTACACCCGCCCGGGCGAGTCAACGGTCTACGTGTACCTGCGCGACACCACCAAGGCCAAGGACATCCCGGACATCTGGTACCAGGTGCGCAAGAAGATCCAGGACATCCGCGGCCAGTTCCCCGAGGGCATCCAGGGCCCGGCATTCAACGATGAATTCGGTGATGTGTTCGGTTCGATCTACGCCTTCACCTCCGATGGCCTGACCTTGCGGCAACTGCGGGACTACGTGGAGCAGGCCCGCGCCGAAGTGCGCGAAGTGCCCAACATCGGCAAGATCGAGCTGGTCGGCACCCAGGACGAAGTGCTGTACCTGAACTTCTCCACCCGCAAACTGGCAGCCTTGGGTATCGACCAGCGCCAGGTCATGCAGGCGCTGCAATCGCAGAACGCGGTGACCCCGGCAGGGGTGATCGAGGCGGGCCCCGAACGTATTTCGGTGCGCACCACCGGCCAGTTCGCCTCTGAAAAGGACCTGGAAACGGTCAACCTGAGGATCAATGACCGCTTCTTCCGCCTTGCCGACATTGCCGATATCGAGCGCGGCTACGTCGACCCGCCGTCACCGATGTTCCGCTACAACGGCCAGACCGCCATTGGCCTGGCCATCGGCATGAAGGCGGGCGGTAACATTCAGGTGTTCGGCGCCGCCCTGAAGAAGAAAATGGACAGCGTGATCGCCGACTTGCCGGTGGGGGTGGGTGTGCACACCGTGTCCGACCAGGCCGTGGTGGTCAAGCAGGCGGTGGGTGGCTTTACCAGCGCACTCTTCGAGGCCGTGGTGATCGTGCTGGCGGTGAGCTTCGTCAGCCTCGGCGTGCGCGCCGGGCTGGTGGTGGCCTGCTCGATCCCGCTGGTGCTGGCCATGGTCTTCGTGTTCATGGAGTACAGCGGCATCACCATGCAACGGATTTCGCTGGGCGCGTTGATCATCGCCCTGGGCCTGCTGGTGGACGATGCGATGATCACCGTGGAGGTGATGGTCACACGCCTGGAAATGGGCGAGAGCAAAGAGCAGGCCGCGACCTTTGCCTACACCTCGACGGCGTTCCCGATGCTGACCGGTACCCTGGTGACGGTGGCCGGCTTCGTGCCGATCGGGCTCAACGCCAGTTCGGCAGGTGAGTACACCTACACACTGTTCGCGGTGATCGCCGTGGCGTTGATCGTGTCGTGGGTGGTGGCGGTGTTCTTCGCCCCGGTGCTGGGCGTGCATATCCTCAGCAGCAAGGTCAAAGCCCACGAGGCCGAACCCGGGCGCGTTGGCCGGGCATTCGAGGGCGGCCTGCTGTGGTGCATGCGCAACCGCTGGCTGACCATCATCGGCACCGTGCTGCTGTTCGCGCTGGCGATATTCTGCGAGCGCTTCGTGCAGAACCAGTTCTTCCCATCATCCGACCGCCCCGAAATCCTGGTCGACCTCAACCTGCCGCAAAACGCCTCGATCGAAGAGACCCGTAAAGTCGTCGACCGGCTGGAGGCCAGGATCAAGGACGACCCGGACCTGGTGCGCTGGAGCACCTACATTGGCCAGGGCGCGATTCGCTTCTACCTGCCCCTCGACCAACAATTGCAGAACCCCTACTACGCGCAATTGGTGATCGTCAGCAAAGGCTTCGAAGAGCGCCAGGGCATGATGGATCGCCTGCAGAAACTGCTGCGCGAAGAGTTCGTCGGCATCGGCACCAACGTGCAATCGCTGGAGATGGGCCCGCCGGTGGGCCGGCCGATCCAGTACCGGGTCAGCGGCCAGGACATCGACCAGGTGCGCAAGCACGCCATCGAGCTCGCCACCTTGCTTGATGCCAACGAGCACATCGGCGAGATGATCTACGACTGGAACGAGCCGGGCAAAGTGCTGCGCATCGAGATTGCCCAAGACAAAGCGCGTCAGCTGGGGCTGTCGTCCGAAGACGTGGCCAACGTGATGAACAGCATCGTCACCGGCGTGCCGATTACCCAGGTCAACGACAACATCTACCTGGTCAACGTGGTTGCCCGCGCCGAAGACAGCGAGCGTGGCTCGCCCGATACCTTGCAGAACCTGCAGATCCTGACCCCCAATGGCACCTCGATTCCGCTGCTGTCCTTCGCCACGGTGCGTTACGAGCTGGAACAGCCGTTGGTCTGGCGGCGTGATCGCAAGCCGACCATCACCATCAAGGCGTCGGTCAATGGTGACATCCAGCCCACCGACCTGGTGGCTCAGCTCAAGCCCAAGATCGACGAGTTCGCCAGCAAACTGCCGGTCGGCTTCGAGGTGGCGACCGGCGGTACGGTGGAGGAGAGCGCCAAGGCGCAAGGGCCGATCCGCAAGGTCATTCCGTTGATGCTGTTCCTCATGGCGACCTTCCTGATGATCCAGCTGCACAGCGTGCAGAAGCTGTTCCTGGTGGTCAGCGTGGCGCCGTTGGGCTTGATCGGAGTGGTGCTGGCGTTGGTGCCTACGGGTACGCCGATGGGCTTTGTGGCCATTCTCGGGATTCTGGCCCTGGCCGGTATCATCATTCGTAACTCGGTGATCCTGGTGACCCAGATCGATGAGTTCGAGGCGCAGGGGCTGTCACCGTGGGATGCGGTGGTGGAGGCCACCAACCACCGGCGGCGGCCGATCTTGCTGACGGCGGCCGCGGCCAGCTTGGGCATGATCCCGATTGCCCGCGAGGTGTTCTGGGGGCCGATGGCCTACGCCATGATTGGCGGGATCATCGTGGCCACCTTGCTGACGCTGCTGTTTTTGCCGGCGCTGTATGTGGCCTGGTACAAAATCCGCGAGCCAGAAAAACAATCATCCTGACAACACCTTCCGTTGTAGGAGCAGCCTTGTGCTGCGAAGAGGCCGGTACATTCACCCTCAAACACGGATGGCTGTACCGGCCTCTTCGCAGCACAAGGCTGCTCCTACAGGGGAAATGTGTGGCTTGTAAAAACGGTTATATAAACATTCTTAAACAGTATTTTTAAGAATATCCCCGCCTCACTACTATTGCCCTCAAGCCAGGCGCAAATCCCCTTCAAACCTCTGCCCGGCACCCTCACTCCAAGGAGAACGAGCATGAGTGCATCTCTGCGTAGCATCGACGGTCAGGACGAAGCCACCATTCTGCGTGAGATCCAGAGCGCCCTGCGCGATCTGCGTTTCGGTGCGGTGGAGATTACCGTGCACAACGCTCAGGTCGTCCAGATCGAGCGCAAGGAGAAGTTCCGCCTGCAACAGCCCGGCAACAAGACCGGCTGATCGCGCCACACCTCTAAAACTAGAAAAATGCCAATCGGGAGCTTCACCATGTCCATCCGCCGTTATGCGCTCGCCGCCCTGGCCAGTGCTGTTTTTGCCGGTTCCGCAATCGCCAAGGACTACGAACTGCTGAACGTGTCCTATGACCCGACCCGTGAGTTGTACCAACAGTACAACGCCGAATTCATCAAGCACTGGCAGCAGTCCCACCCGGACGACAAGGTGAAGATCCAGCAATCCCACGGTGGCTCGGGCAAACAGGGCCGCGCCGTGATCGATGGCCTGCGCGCCGACGTGGTGACCCTGGCCCTGGCCGGCGACATCGACGAAATCGCCAAGCTCGGCAAGACCCTGCCGGACAACTGGCAGACCCGCCTGCCGGACGCCAGCACCCCGTACACCTCGACCATCGTGTTCCTGGTGCGCAAGGGCAACCCGAAAGGCATCAAGGACTGGGGCGACCTGATCAAGAAAGACGTCTCGGTCATCACACCGAACCCGAAAACCTCTGGCGGCGCCCGCTGGAACTTCCTCGCCGCCTGGGCCTATGGCCTGAAGACCGGTGGTAGCGAAGACAAGGCCAAGGCTTACGTGCAGGAGCTGTTCAAGCACGTGCCGGTGCTCGATACCGGCGCCCGTGGCTCGACCATCACCTTCGTCAACAACGGCCAGGGCGACGTCCTGCTGGCCTGGGAAAACGAAGCCTTCCTGGCGCTGAAGGAAGACGGTGGCGCAGACAAGTTCGAAATCGTCGTGCCGTCGCTGTCGATCCTGGCCGAGCCACCGGTGGCCGTGGTCGACAAGAACGCCGAGAAGAAGGGCAATACTGCGATTGCCACCGAATACCTCAAGCACCTGTACAGCCCGGCTGGCCAGAAGATCGCTGCCGAGAACTTCTACCGCCCACGTGACGAGAAGGTCGCTGCCGAATTCGGCAAGCAATTCCCGAAACTGGACCTGGTCACCATCGACAAGGACTTCGGTGGCTGGAAGACTGCACAACCCAAATTCTTCAATGATGGCGGTGTGTTCGACCAGATCTATCAGGCACAGTAAGCGGTTATGGAAAAACGGGGCCGCTGTGCGGCCCATTCGCGGCACAAGGCCGCTCCCACAAGGAACCGCGCTCCCCTGTGGGAGCGGCCTTGTGCCGCGAATGGGCTGCACAGCAGCCCCAAGATTCAGAAGCCTGCACTGGCCCGGGATTAATTCCGGGCTTCGTGCGTTTAACCAGGGATACTTATGTCACGTCGTATTTCCCCCGTCATACCCGGCTTCGGGCTGACGCTGGGTTACACCTTGGTGTACCTCAGCCTGATTGTGCTGATTCCGCTGGCGGCCATGTTCATCCATGCCTCGCAGCTGACCTGGGAGCAGTTCTGGAACATCATCAGCGCGCCGCGGGTCATCGCCGCGCTCAAGCTGAGTTTCGGCACCGCCCTGTTCGCCGCCATCATCAACGGTGTGATCGGTACGCTGCTGGCCTGGGTACTGGTGCGCTACACCTTCCCCGGGCGCAAGATCATCGACGCGATGATCGACCTGCCGTTCGCCCTGCCTACCGCCGTGGCCGGTATCGCCCTGACGGCCCTGTACGCCCCGGCGGGCTGGGTTGGCCAGTTCGCCACCGACCTGGGCTTCAAGATCGCCTACACGCCGCTTGGCATCACCTTGGCGCTGACCTTCGTGACCCTGCCGTTCGTGGTGCGCACTGTGCAGCCGGTGTTGGCCGACATCCCGCGTGAAGTCGAAGAAGCCGCCGCCTGCCTGGGCGCAAAGCCGCTGCAGGTGTTCCGCCACATCCTGGCCCCGGCACTGCTGCCTGCCTGGCTGACCGGCTTTGCCCTGGCCTTCGCCCGTGGGGTGGGTGAGTATGGTTCGGTGATCTTCATTGCCGGCAACATGCCGATGAAGACCGAGATCCTGCCGCTGCTGATCATGGTCAAGCTCGACCAATACGACTACACCGGCGCGACTGCCATCGGCGTGCTGATGCTGGTGGTTTCCTTCATCCTGCTGCTGCTGATCAACCTGCTGCAGCGCCGCATCGAAACCCCTTGAAGGAGGCCGGCTATGTCTAGTTCATCCCTGAGCGCTACCGCCGCCGCCAATGCCGCCCGCCGTGGCAGCGCCACCTCGCGGCGCATCCTGATCGGCCTTGGCTGGTTGGTGTTCGCGCTGTTCTTGCTGCTGCCGCTGGTGATCGTGGTATCGCAGGCGCTGAAAAACGGTTTCGGCACTTTCTTCGAGGCGATCTTCGAGCCCGACGCCTTGTCGGCGCTCAAGCTCACCCTGTTTGCCGTGGCCATCTCGGTGCCGCTGAACCTGGTGTTTGGCGTCAGCGCGGCGTGGTGCGTGAGCAAGTACACCTTCCGTGGCAAGAGCGTGCTGGTGACCCTGATCGACCTGCCGTTCTCGGTCTCGCCGGTGATCGCGGGCCTGGTCTACGTGCTGATGTTCGGCGCGCAAGGCCTGTTCGGCCCCTGGCTGCAGGACCATGACATCCAAATTGTGTTCGCGCTGCCGGGCATCGTCCTGGCGACGATCTTCGTTACCGTACCATTCGTTGCCCGTGAACTGATCCCGCTGATGCAAGAGCAGGGCACCCAGGAAGAAGAGGCCGCGCGCCTGCTGGGCGCCAATGGCTGGCAGATGTTCTGGCATGTGACCCTGCCCAACATCAAATGGGGCCTGATCTACGGCGTGGTGCTGTGTACGGCGCGGGCGATGGGTGAGTTCGGCGCGGTCTCGGTGGTGTCCGGCCATATCCGCGGCGTCACCAACACCTTGCCGCTGCACGTGGAGATCCTCTACAACGAGTACAACCACGTCGCGGCCTTCAGCGTGGCCAGCCTGTTGCTGATCCTGGCGCTCTTCATCCTGCTGCTCAAGCAGTGGAGCGAGAACCGTATTAACCGCCTGCGCCATAGCGCTGCGGAGGAATAATTCATGTCGATCGAAGTTCGTAACGTCAGCAAGCGCTTCAACAGCTTCCAGGCCCTGGACAACATCAACCTGGATATCCACAGCGGTGAGCTGGTGGCCTTGCTCGGCCCGTCCGGCTGCGGCAAGACCACCCTGCTGCGCATCATTGCCGGCCTGGAAACACCGGATGACGGCAGCATCGTGTTCCATGGCGAGGATGTGTCTGGCCACGACGTGCGTGATCGCAACGTCGGCTTCGTGTTCCAGCACTACGCGTTGTTCCGCCACATGAGCGTGTTCGACAACGTCGCCTTCGGCCTGCGCATGAAGCCCAAGGGCGAGCGCCCGAGCGAAAGCAAGATTGCCGAAAAGGTGCATGAGCTGCTGAACATGGTCCAGCTCGACTGGCTCTCCGACCGCTACCCCGAGCAGCTTTCCGGTGGCCAGCGCCAGCGTATCGCCCTGGCCCGCGCCTTGGCGGTAGAGCCCAAGGTGCTGTTGCTCGACGAGCCGTTCGGTGCCCTGGATGCCAAGGTGCGTAAAGAGCTGCGCCGCTGGCTGGCGCGCCTGCACGAAGATATCAACCTGACGTCGGTGTTCGTCACCCATGACCAGGAAGAGGCCATGGAAGTCGCAGACCGTATCGTGGTGATGAACAAGGGTGTGATCGAGCAGATCGGCTCGCCGGGTGAAGTGTACGAGCAGCCGGCCAACGACTTCGTCTACCACTTCCTCGGCGACTCCAACCGCCTGGCCTTGAGCGAAGGCCACCACGTGCTGTTCCGCCCGCATGAAGTGTCGCTGTCGCGCCATGAAACCGAAGGCCACCATGCCGCCGAGGTGCGCGATATCCGCCCGCTGGGCGCGACCACCCGGGTGACCTTGAAGGTGGAAGGGCAGAGCGAGCTGATCGAGGCCGAAGTGGTCAAGGACCACGACAGCCTGACCGGCCTGGCGCGCGGCGAGACGCTGTTCTTCAGGCCGAAGGTGTGGCAGAAGGTGGCGGATATCTAAGCTACCCCAGCGTATGGAACCCGGGCTCTGTCCCGGGTTTTTATTGCCGGGTGGATTGCTGAGGCTGCTTCCCACCCCTTCGCCGCACAATGCTGCACCGCGATCCCCTGTAGGAGCAGCCTTGTGCTGCGAATCGAGGGCGCAGCCCTCGCAGCAATCTCATGCCTTACGCGAATATTTTGCATGCCCACAAAGCATCGCTAATCGCCCTCCAGCCCACAGCCCGCGAAATCCGTGGCCTTCACACGATCGCTCAAAAACAATATTCAATTAAGTTCTAACCATAATTTTAAACATTACTTTAAGAGATAAGCCTCTGGCCCCGATGATTCAGCCACACACCTGAATCGAGACCCCAGGAGTTTGATCAATGGGTAATGTCCAGACGGCCGTCAGAGCCTACGACCAGCCATGGCGCCCGGCACCGGGCGACCTGGTCGAGCTTGGACGCACGCTTCGTCTTCCGCTTGGCCAGCAGCGCCTGCAACGCACGCCTGCCAGCGGCCTCAAGCGCCGCGACAAGCTGGCGTTGGCGCTGTTGGTACTGGCGCTGCACGGCGCCGCCGCCTACTGGGTCAGCCAGGCACCGACGCCTGAGCTGCCCGTGGTGCCGCCGCAGGTGCCACCCATGACCATCGAGTTCGCCGCCCCTGCGCCGCCCGTGGTCGAGCCGCCACCCCCGGCACCCGCGCCGCCGGTGGTCGAGCCACCGCCGCCGCCACCGGTAGTCGACGAGCTGGCCGCGAAGCCCAAACCGAAGCCAAAACCGATCCCTAAACCTGTGGTCAAGCAGGCGCCCAAGCCGCAGCCGAAACCGGTCGAGGCACCGCCACCGCCACCCGTTGCAGCCCCGGCACCGCCAGCCCCTGCGCCACCCGCGCCGGCGCCGGTGACACCGGCTTCAGCCAACGCCGCGTACCTCAAGAACCCGGCGCCGGAGTACCCGCAGATGGCCCAGCGCCGCGGCTGGGAAGGCACCGTGCTGTTGCGCGTCGAGGTGTTGCCCAGTGGCAAGCCGGGGCAGATCCAGGTGCAGAAGAGCAGTGGCCGCGATGCCTTGGACGCCGCTGCGCTGGCGGCCGTCAAGCGCTGGAGCTTCGTCCCCGCCAAGCAAGGCGACGTGGCCCAGACCGGCTGGGTCAGCGTGCCAATCGACTTCAAGCTTCGCTAACGCATTTCACAGAATCAGCAGAACATAGGAAGACATCATCATGAGCCTGTTGGCATCCCCCCTCGAATCCGTTGAAAGCGCAGTCATCTGGCTGCTGGTTGGTTTCTCTGTCGTCACCTGGGGCCTGGCCCTGGTCAAGGTCGTGCAGTTCGTGCGGCTGAAGAACCAGGACAAACGCTTCCACCAGCAATTCTGGGCAGCCTCCAGCCTGGATTCGGCCGCCGAAATCAGCCATGAGCTGCCTGGCCCGGCGGCCCGCGTTGCGCAGTCCGGTTATGCCGCTATTGCCGTCGGCGATACCACCCAGGCCAACGACCTGAGCCACGCCATCAACCACCAGGACCGCCTCGAACGCGCTCTGCGCCAGCAGATCGTCCGCGAGCGCCGTTCGCTGGAAACCGGCCTGGCGGTGGTCGCCAGTATCGGCAGTACCTCGCCCTTCATCGGCTTGTTTGGCACCGTGTGGGGCATCATGGAAGCGCTCAAGGGCATCAGTGCGGCAGGTTCCGCCAGCCTTGAAACTGTGGCCGGGCCGATCGGCGCGGCACTGGTGGCCACGGGGGTGGGTATCGCCGTCGCGGTGCCAGCGGTACTGGTTTACAACTACTTCCTGCGTCGCCTCAAGCTGACCGCAGCAGACCTGGACGACTTCGCCCATGACTTCTACAGCCTGGCGCAGAAGAGTGCCTTCCGGGTACTGGTGCACCCTGCCGTGCACAAAGCCCAGGCCGGTTTCACTCAGCCGGTGAAGGAGGCGTCCTGATATGGCTTTTTCGACCCAGGACAGCGACGAAGTCCTCAGTGAAATCAACGTCACGCCGTTGGTGGACGTCATGCTGGTGCTGCTGGTGGTGTTCATCGTCACTGCGCCGCTGCTGACCAACGCCATCCCCATCAACCTGCCCAAGACCGAGGCGGTGGCACCGGTGGAGCAGAAAGACCCGCTGGTGGTGAGCATCGACGGGGCTGGCAAGTTGTTCATCAACAAGGACGAGATCCAGCCGGACCTGCTGGAGACCAACCTCAAGGCGGCCAAGGCCAAGGACGCGGAAGTTCGTGTGCAGTTGCAGGCCGATGATGGCGTGAACTACGGCGAAGTAGCGCGGGCCATGGCGGCGATTGAACGTGCGGGGATCAGCAAACTGGCGGTGATTACCGCGCGCTGATTCGGCAATCCTCTTCAGGCAAGTGACTCTCTTTGAGAGCTTATGGGCCACATCTCTTGGCAGGGGTTGGCCCTTTTTTTTGGCCTGATGGATAGGTATTGGGCTACAAGGTGTTCGCCGGTGAATGTTTAGCGCCTGTTAGATCGAGCGCCGCCCGCGCGGCGCATCGCGAGCAACGCTCGCTCCTACGTTTGTTTTTGGCCAGTAACGCCTGTGACAGGCGCGCGCGACCGCCTTGGCGCATGGCGGGTTATCGCGTCGAACAAACAAGGCGGTCGCGCGCGTTTGCCCCAGGAATAACGGGCCCGAAACAAACGTAGGAGCGAGCGTTGCTCGCGATGCGCCGCGCGGGCGGCGCTCGATATATGCCCCACCACACCCCCCAAGCCAGGCCCCCCCGTGGCCATCCCCATCCTCGCAACAATCGCTTCGCACCCCCCCAACAAAAATTCCTTTAGGTTATTAACAAATAGCTTCTTATTCCTTTACGAATATAACTCCCTCCCTATACTGGTCTCCAAGCACGCAAACTTACTGGAGGCGTCCCCATGCGCAATGAGTCGATTCGTTACCTGATTGTGCCGGGTTGGCAAGGATCGCCAGACAACCATTGGCAGAGTCACTGGCAACGCACCCTGCCCAACAGCGCCCGGGTCGAGCAGCACGACTGGCTGACCCCGCAGCGGCGCGATTGGGTGCAGGCCCTGGAGCAGGCGATTGCCGCCGAACGCTCGCCGGTGATTCTCATCGCACACAGCCTGGGCTGCGTCACGGTCGCTCACTGGGCCGCCGAGGCCAGCCCGGCGTTGCTGCGCCAGGTACGTGGCGCATTGCTGGTGGCGCCAGCGGATGTCGAGCGGCCGACCTGCGCGCCAGCACTGCGCAACTTCGCGCCGATTCCGATGCAGGCGTTGCCGTTCCCAAGCCAGGTGGTCAGCTCCGACAACGACCCGGCGGTAAGCGTGCCGCGCGCGCTGCACCTGGCCCAGGCCTGGGGGGCCGAAGCGGGCTTGCTGACCAACGCCGGGCACATCAACGTCAAGTCCGGGCACGAGCGTTGGGAACAAGGCTTCGCCTACCTGTACCGCTTGCAGAGCCGGGTGGAGCAACGCGCACTGCGCCGCGCCTGATCGCCTACTGATTACCGTTTGCCTGACGCCCGGCCACCGAAGGCCTGGGGCGGGAGTTTTTCATGACTTTTCAAAACCCGTTTGGCCAGCCGCTGCTGACCTTTCCCGAGCTGGACAAGAGCCCACTGAGCATTCGTGCCAAGGCCCTGGTGTTCATCGACCCGCGCTCGCAACAGCTGCGCGAAGACCTCGAACGCCTGGCGACGCAGCCCTTGCCGGTGTTGATTCGTGGCGAGACCGGCACCGGCAAGGAGTTGCTGGCACGGCAGATTCACCGCGCCAGTGACCGCGCCGGGCTGTTCGTCTCGGTCAACTGCGCGGCCATCAGCCCGACCTACGCTGACGCCGAGTTGTTCGGCTACAGCGCCGGTACCCACGGCGGCACCGCCAGCAGCCGCGCCGGCTGGTTCGGCTCGGCCAACGGCGGCACGCTGTACCTGGACGAAATTGCCGACTTGCCGCTGGAGATCCAGGGCAAGCTGCTGGCCGCGCTGGAAAACCGTGAAGTGACACGCGTCGGCGCGCAGCAGCCCCAGCCTGTGGATGTACGCCTGGTGGCGGCGACCAGCATCGACCTGGCGCGGGTGGTGAAGGCCGGCAGGTTCAATGAGCGCTTGTACCAGTACCTGCGTGAGGGCGCGTTGGAGCTGCCGCCGTTGCGCGAGCGACGTGGCGATATCCTGCCGCTGGCCGAGTACTTCGTGGGTATCTACACCGCCCGCCTGCAGCGCTCGGTACCGCTGATCAGCGACGCCGCCCAGCAGGTGCTGGAAGCCCATGCCTGGCCCGGCAACACCCGCGAGCTGGAGAACGTCATCCACTTCGCCTTGCTGGTGAATGACAGCGAAGAGATCCAGCCGGAAGACCTCGACCTGGCCAACCCTGCGCGCTAGACAGCGCTCATAAGCAAAGGCGGTGATGGCAGTTTGTTTTTGGAATAAGCAGCGAATTAAAAGATATTGTTACGGCATAAGAAATCTCGGTATTGTCCGCTTCACGCTCACCCGACACGGGGCAGGGCACACGACTTCGCCATCGCCGATGGCCCAGATTCAGAATAAGGACCACCATGAAGAAGACCCTGCTGACCACCGCCCTGGCCGCTGCCCTGTCGTTCGCCGGCCTGGCCAACGCCGCCGAGAAACTGGTGGTTGCCGCCACCCCGGTGCCGCATGCCGAGATCCTCGAGCTGATCAAGCCGACCCTCGCCAAAGAAGGTGTGGACCTGCAGATCAAGGTCTTCACCGACTACGTGCAGCCGAACGTGCAGGTTGACCAGAAACGCCTGGACGCCAACTACTTCCAGACCCTGCCGTACCTGCAAAACTTCAACGAAGGCAAGGGCACCCACCTGGAAACCGTGGTCGGTGTACACGTCGAACCGTTCGGTGGCTACTCGAAGAAGGTCAAGAACCTGAGCGAGCTCAAAGAAGGCGCCACCGTTGCCATCCCTAACGAAGGCAGCAACAGCGGCCGCGCCCTGCTGCTGTTGCAGAAGGCTGGCCTGATTACCCTGAAAGACCCGAAAAACGCCCTGGCCACCCCGAAAGACATCGCCGAGAACCCGAAGAAACTGAAGTTCCGCGAGCTGGAATCGGCCATGCTGCCGCGTGTGCTGGATCAGGTTGACCTGGACATGATCAACACCAACTACGCCCTGGAAGCTGGCCTGAACCCGGCCAAGGACGCGCTGGTGATCGAAGGCGCCGACTCCCCGTACGTCAACTTCCTGGTTGCCCGCCCGGACAACAAGGACAGCGACGCCATCCAGAAACTGGCCAAAGCCCTGACCAGCCCGGAAGTGAAAGCGTTCATCGCCAAGAAATACAGCGGTGCCGTGCTGCCGGCGTTCTGATCCGTTCGTAGCCCCGCGCCTGAAAACGCCGACGCCATTGCGTCGGCGTTTTTGTTGGTGCGTTAGTCCGTACTATTGATATGCAATAAAGATATTTATTGAAAGTTTTTTATAGCTTTAAAGTCTAGTGATCGTGCTCCTCGCACCCCGCATGACTGTTCTACCCATGACCTTCGATATCCCTTTCATCCTCAGCACCCTGCCGGCGTTTCTCAACGCCGTGGGCGTGACCTTGCAGGTGGGCCTGATCGCCATCGCCACCTCGTTGCTGGTAGCCCTGGTCAACGCCACGCTACTGGTGCTGCGTACGCCCTACCTGTCGCGCCTGGTCAAAGGCTACGTCGAGCTGGCGCGCAATACCCCGCTGTTGATCCAGCTGTTCTTCGTGTACTTCGCCTTGCCCAGCGTGGGCCTGAAGATCTCCGGCTTCACTGCAGCGATCATCACTATGACGTTCATGGGCGGCGCTTACCTGACCGAGGTGCTGCGTGCCGGTGTCGAAGCAGTGCCGCGCGCTCAACTGGAGTCCGGGCGCTCCATCGGTCTGTCCGAGGGCCAACTGCTGCGCCATGTGATCCTGCCTCAGGCCAGCATCCTCAGCCTGCCAGCGCTGTTCGCCAACTTCATTTTCCTGCTCAAGGAAACCACCGTCGTTTCGGCCGTGGCCGTTCCCGAGATCCTCTACACCACCAAGAACTACATCGCGCTGTACTACAAAACCTACGAAATGCTCGCTGTGCTGACCCTACTTTGCGTGCTGCTGTTCCTGCCGCTGTCGTTGCTGCTGCGGTACCTGGAAAGGAGGCTGCAGCATGGCCAGTTCGGCGCCTGAACTGCTGTGGGTGTCGCTGCCGCAACTGGCCAGCGGCGCAGCACAGACCTTGGCCATTTCGGCGTTGGGCATGCTCTTCGCCACCTGGGGCGGCGTGCTGTATGGCGTGTTGGCCACCCTTGGCAACCGTGGCCTGAACATCGTTCTGCAGGTGTATCTGGAGCTGTTCCGTGCCATTCCCGTGCTGGTCTGGCTGTACCTGGTGTTTTTCGGCCTGCCGATCTTCTTTGGCGTGAGCATCCCCAGTTTCTGGTGCGCGGTGCTGGTGCTGGGCCTGTGGGGTGCCAGCGAAATCGGTGAGGTGGTGCGCGGCGCGTTGCGTTCGCTGCCACGTGGCCAGCGTGAGGCCGGGCTGTCGATCGGCCTGTCCGGCTGGCAGCTGTATGGCTATGTGCTGCTGCCCCAGGCACTCAAGCGCATGACCCCGCCGACCATCAACCTCTATACGCGGATCATCAAGACCAGCTCGTTGGCGGTATTGATCGGTGTTGTCGAGGTGATCAAGGCAGGCCAGCAAATCATCGAGCGTACCTACGAGTCGGTGCTGATCTACGGCGCGTTGTTCCTGTTCTTCTTCATCATCTGTTATCCGCTGTCCGCCGCTTCGCGCGTGCTGGAACGCCGTTGGGCACACTCATGAGCGCATTGATCGAATTCCAGGGTTTCAACAAGTTTTTTGGTGAGCAGCAGGTGCTCAAGGACGTCGACCTCAAGGTGCAAGCCGGCGAGGTGCTGGTAGTGCTGGGGCCCAGCGGTTGCGGCAAGAGCACCTTGCTGCGCTGCTTGAATGGCCTGGAACAAGCCCACAGTGGCCACCTGCGCCTGGACGGCCAGGAGCTGCTCGACCCACGCACCGACTGGCGCCAGGTGCGCCAGCGGGTAGGCATGGTGTTCCAGAGTTACCACCTGTTCGGCCACATGAGTGTGATCGACAACCTGTTGCTTGGCCCGCTCAAGGTGCAAAAGCGCGAGCGCGCCGAAGCCCAGGCCCAGGCCGAGGCGCTGCTGGCGCGGGTGGGGCTGCTGGACAAGCGCGATGCCTACCCGCGGCAGTTGTCCGGCGGCCAGCAGCAACGCATCGCTATCGTCCGGTCGCTGTGCATGAACCCCGAGGTGATGCTGTTCGATGAAGTCACGGCGGCCCTCGACCCGGAAATGGTCAAGGAGGTGCTGCAGGTGATCCAGGGCCTGGCCCGCGACGGCATGACCCTGCTCATCGTTACCCACGAAATGGCCTTCGCCCGCGCGGTGGCCGACCGCATCGTGTTCATGGAGGCCGGCAGGGTCCTTGAACAGAGCGAGCCCGAGAGCTTCTTCATCCGACCGCAGACCGCACGCGCGCAGCAGTTCCTGGAGAAATTCTCCTTTGTAGAAAGCCTGCCGAAGACACTGCACAAGGAACTGTCATGAAAACTGCCAACCTCACCAAACTGCTGGCGCCGCTGTTCGGCCTGGCCCTGCTGGCCGGCTGCAACAAGGCCGAAGAACCCACCAAACCCGCAGCGGCCTCGCCGGCCACCAGCTACCTGGAAACCATCAAGGCCCGCGACAAACTGATCGTCGGCGTATTCACCGACAAGCCACCCTTCGGTTTCGTCGATGAAAAGGGGCGCTATGTCGGGTTCGATACCGACATCGGTCGCCGCCTGGCCAAGGACCTGCTGGGCGACGAGAACAAAGTCGAGTTCGTTGCCGTGGAGCCGGCCAGCCGCATTCCGTTCCTGCAGAGTGACAAGGTCGACCTTATCCTGGCCAACATGACCGTAACGCCAGAGCGCAAGGAAGCGGTGGACTTCACCAACCCCAACCTGCGCGTCGCCGTGCAAGCCATCGTTGCTGACGGCAGCGCGGTGCAGGAGCTCGACGACCTGGCCGACAAGACCATCATCGTTACCACTGGCACCACGGCCGATATCTGGCTGACCAAAACCCACCCGGACTGGAAGCTGCTCAAGTTCGAGAAAAACAGCGAGTCGCTGCAAGCCCTGGCCACTGGCCGCGGCGATGCCTATGCCCAGGACAACCTGATTCTGTTCAGCTGGGCCAAGCAGAACCCAGGCTACCGCGTGTTGCCTGAGCTGCTGGGCGACGAGGCACCGATTGCACCGGCGGTGAAGAAGGGCAACACCGAGTTGCGCGACTGGGTGAATGCCGAGCTGGCCAAGCTGGGTGAAGAGAAGTTCCTGCTCAAGCTGTATGACCAGTATGTGCGCAAGGAACTGAGCGATGACACCAAGCCTGAGAGCGTGATTGTCGAAGGGGGCAAGTGGCAGGGTTGATCGTGTAACGAGGGCCGCTATGCGGCCCATTCGCGGGGCAAGCCCGCTCCCACAGGCGCGTCGCTAACTGTGGCGTCATTCCTGCGGGCTTGTCCCGCGAATGGGGTGCGTAGCAGCCCCTTACTCAGCCGGCACCAATCGCAAGGTACGCTGCGCCGGAATCACCCCCATCTGCGCCCGTTGGTACTGCCCCTCGATGTACCCCGCAGCCTGATCCGAATAGTGCTTATCAAACGGCACCCCGCTTTGCCCGACCGGGTTACTGGTCAAGGCTTGCCCGGCATCGGCGAAGTCGATCAGCCTGCGTGTCGAAGGCCCATACGTCACCGGCCAAGGTGCCGGTCCGATCTTCGCCGACAGGTTGTTGGGCACCTCATGCGTGCCAGGCGCCGCGAACGGGCCAACGTTGAACAGCAGGTTCAGCGGCTTCTTCACGCCAAGCGGATGGTTATGGGTCAGGGTATGGGCTTTGCCCCATTGCCAGCTGGCCGGGTCGCTGCCCAGGTTGTCTCGCAGGTGCTTCACGCTTTTTTGCCAGGCGATGCGCACGATCGCAGTGCGGTCGGTGCGTTCGTTTGCTCCCCGCGTGCTCCACCATGGCGACTCGACATCGGCGGCCAAACGAGGCAAAGCGGCATCGATGGCGCGGGTGCTGATCAGCACCGGGAACCAGGTGTCGCCCAGTTCGTCATGCAGGGCCGCGAACGCCAGTTCATACAGGAACTGGTTGAACAGCGTGGCGCTGATCGAGTCCAGGGGGTAGTCACCGCTCCAGGCTGCCAGTTGCTCGACCAGCTCCTTTTCCTCGTCCCCTTCGGCCACTGAGCGCAGCGTCGCCAGCAGCGGTGCAAGGGTGCGTGGGCCATGGTCGCTGGCGGTGTCCAGCTGCAGGGCCTGGCTGTTCTGGGTATCCCATTTCACGTCAGGGTTGGCCAGGTGGCGGTCGAGCTGGCGGCCACGGTCCGGCAGGTTGTAGTAACCCGGCACGGGCACGGCCGAGGGCGGCTGGTAGTTGGCCGACACGATGTAGCCGCGTGCGGGGTTTTCTTGCTGCGGGTTGGCGCTGAAGGGGTAAAAACCGAGCTTGTCTGCCTGTGGGCTGGCGCCATCGAGGATGAATGTCGGGTTGACCCCCGCCGGGCGGATCGGCAGTTGTGCCGCAGCCCACCAGCCGATATCACCACGGGCATTGGCCCAGACGAAGTTCAGCCCAGGCGCCTGAACCTTGGCGGCCGCCTCGCGCATCTTGCCCAGGGTGTCGGCGCGGTTGAGCTGGTAAAACCCGTCGAGGATCGGGTTTTCGGTTTCCAGAAACGCCCACCACATGGCCACCGGCGTGGTCCCGGCGGTAGCGCCCAATACCTCGTTGACGATCGGGCCGTGGGGCGAGCGGTGCAGGCTGAGGGTGACGGGCGCCTCGCCTTTGACGGCGAGGGTTTGCTCGGTCTTTTCCAAGGTTTGCCAGGTGCCGTCGATCATCACCTGGTCGGTGTTTTCGGGGTTGGTCCGTTCGGCGATCAGGTCGACGTCATCGTTCTGGAACATTGTCAGGCTCCAGCCGAAGTCGCGGTTGTGGCCGAGCAGCGCGAAGGGGTTCAGCGCCTGGAAGTAGCCATACAAGTTGAACCCAGGAGCCGACAATTCGGCCTCGTACCACACCGCCGGTACCGCGAAGCTGATGTGTGGGTCACCGGCCAGCAGTGGCTTGCCGCTGCGGGTGCGGCTGCCGGCGACGGCCCAGGCGTTGCTGCCTTCGAATTGCGGGATACCCGCGTCGCCCAACGCGTCGTGGCTAAGCCGGGCAAGTGCCTCCAGGCTGCGCCAGTCGGCGGCCGCCAACGGCGCGGCCAGGGCGCCTTCGGGTTGCCAGCCAAGGTCGAAGATGTTCAGGTACTGCGGGCCGAGCTGGTCGCGAATATAGGTGAGCGCGGGCTCGGTGCGGAACGCGGCGGCGAAGCTGTAGGCCAGGTAACCGGCGATGCTCAGGGTGTCTTCAGCGGTGAACGGGCGGGGGGTGATGCCCAGCAGGTCGAACTCGATCGGCTTGGGGTGGCTGGCCTGCCAGCTGTTGATGCCCTCCAGGTAGGCTTGCAGGGCCTGCCAGGCGGGTGATTGGCGGTCCAGCCGCTGCACCATCAGCGCCGCTTGGTCGCGAATACGCAAGCTGCGGAATAGGGTGTCGGTGGGCACGAGTTTTTCGCCCAGCACTTCGGCCAACTCACCGCGCGCCAGGCGGCGCATGATCTCCATCTGGAACAACCGGTCCTGGGCGTGCACATAGCCGAGGGCGCGGTACAGGTCCTGTTCGTTCTGTGCCTGCAGGTGCGGAACGCCGCGGCTGTCATAGCGCACGCTGACCGGCGCCTGCAGGCCGGCGATCGCCACTTCGCCCTCGCGTTGCGGCAGCTTGCCGTGCACGTACCCGTATCCGGCGCCAGCGGCCACGGCGATTACCACGGCCAACAGGGTCAGGCTGCGCTTCATCGAGACTCCTTGTGCATTCGAACGGAAACTGTGGTCCGATCATCGACGGATTCGCGCACAGAGCATAGCCCTCGAAAGGAGTTTCCATGTCCCTCAGCGAAAAACAGAAAATGCTCGCAGGCCAGCTCTACCATGCCGGCTGCCCCGAGCTGCAGGCCGAGCAAATTGCCAACAAGCACTGGATGCAGCGCTACAACAGCAGTTTCGAGCTGCTCAACGATGCACGTCACGGCCTGCTCGCCGAGCACTTCGGCCAGGCCGGCGACGGCACGGTGATCCGCCCGCCGTTCTATTGCGACTATGGCTACAACATCAGCATTGGCCGCAACACCTTCATCAACTTCAACTGCGTGATCCTCGACGTGCTGCCGGTGCGCATCGGCGACGATTGCCAGATTGGCCCGGCGGTGCAGATCTACACCGCCGACCACCCACTCGACCCTGAGCTGCGGCGCACCGGGCTGGAAAGCGGCAGGCCGGTGAGTATTGGCAACAATGTGTGGATTGGTGGCGGGGCGATCATCCTGCCGGGGGTGACCCTTGGCGACAACGCGGTGGTCGGCGCGGGCAGTGTGGTCACCCGCGATGTGCCGGCGGGTGCGGTGGTGGTCGGTAACCCGGCGCGCGTGCGTCAGCCGGCCCAAGGGCAGTAGCAACCCACCGCCAAGGTGTTGGAGGCCGTCACCTGGCGGTTGTCGATCAACGCCTTGAGGATCGGTTCGATGAAACTGTTGCTGGCGTTGCACACCGCCCCCTCACTGTAAGGCCCGAAGTAGGCGAGGTGGCCTTGTCGGTCCCAGATGGCCACGGCCGGAGAGGCGGGTAGGTGTTCGCTGCCGGGCAGGCTGGCGAGGGGCTTGAGGGCGCTGAGGTTCGCGGGCAACTGGCCGTGGCTGCCGGGTTTTTGCAGCACATGGAAGCTGACGCCGTCGCCTGCGAAGTGGCTGACCAGGTCGGCCAGGTGCTGCTGGTTGCCGACATTGCACGGGCAGGCCGGGTCCCAGAAGTGCACCACACGGATCGGCCCGGGGCCGGCCAGTTCTGCGGGCAGGCGCAGTTGGCTGCCGTCGAACAGGGTGGCCTGGTTGTCGAACGGGCGCAGGTAGCGGGACTGGAAGGTGGTGTAGGCCTGCCAGAGGGTAAGGGTGCAGAGCAGCAGGGCAAGCACTGCCAACCCGCGCTTTATGATGTGCTTATGCATGAACTGTCCGCAGGTCTTGTTGCCGCTCTGAGAGAGCAACACATAACGTATTGAATTGGCAGGGACCTGTGGGAGCGGGCTTGCCCGCGAACACCGGCGGAGCCGGTGCCATACTCTGAGTCGCCTTCTTCGCGGGCAAGCCCGCTCCCACAGCGTTCTGCGTTAAGCCGCGTTAAGGTGTCCAAGCTTGCCATGATGCCGATGAGAGCTGAATATCACAGATCAATACTCGCTTCGCTCTGGATGTACCCGATGCCCGCCGCTTTGCTCCCCGACCTTCTGCGTGCCAGCCTCGCGCCCTTGACCGATCGCCAGCCGTTGTCGGCGCAGGGGCGCGATTACCAGCATTTTTATGGCCTGGACCTGCCCGTGCACAGTTGGCTGGGTGGTTTTCAAGCGGCCGGGTTCGAGTTGGTCGGGCAAGTCTGGCTGCCGCCGCAGCCGGTGGCCACGGTGTTCCTGCTGCATGGCTATTACGACCACATGGGCCTTTATCGGCATGTGATCGAGTGGGCACTGGGCCAGGGTTATGCAGTGATCAGCTGTGACCTGCCCGGCCATGGCCTTTCCAGCGGTGAGCGGGCCAGCATCAGCGACTTTTCGCTGTATCAGCAGGTGCTCGATGCACTCTTCGAGCAAGCCCGCAGGCTGGACCTGCCGCGGCCTTGGCATTTGTGCGGGCAAAGCACGGGCGGCGCCATCGTGGTCGACCACCTGTTGCACCGGGGCGAGCAAAGCCCAGCCGATGGGCAGGTGATCCTGCTTGCACCGCTGGTGCGGCCCAGCTCGTGGCGTTGGTCGAAGCTCAGCTATTGCGTGCTGCGCCATTTCGTCAATGGCATCGAACGGCGCTTCAGCGAAAACACCAACGACCCGGCCTTCCTAGCGTTTCTGGAGGCCGACCCCCTGCAACCGCGTCGTTTACCCACGGCCTGGGTCGGCGCACTGATCGCCTGGGTCAAGCGCATAGAAGCCGCGCCACGCAGCACACGGCGGCCCTTGATCGTGCAGGGTGAGGCGGACGGCACGGTGGACTGGCCCTACAACCTCGAGGTGCTCAAGGCCAAGTTCACTGAGCCGCAAATACTCATGCTGCCCGAGGCGCGGCACCACCTGGCCAATGAACTGCCCGGCATTCGCCAGCGCTACTTCACCTTCATCGACCAGCGCCTGGGCTGATCACTTGAGGTCGGCAGCACTCTGGCCGACCGCCAGCCCCGCGCGCACGGCAGCCAGTGCGGCCTGGTAATACGCCTTGCCTTCGGGTGATTCGGCGAAGTTGGCGAATTGTTCCAGCTCGGCGTCGGACAAGTCGCGGTACACGTACAGCAGCGTATTGTTGAGGTCTTCGCCGATCTGGCCCATCAGGCGTTGGCGCTGGCCATCGAGCAGGCTCTGGGCCTGGCCGCCGCCAAACAGGCCGGGGATCATCGAACTGAGGCTGTCGGCGGCGACGCCGGCAATCGCCAGGCTGACCTCTGCACCGGCCTCGCGGGCGGGCAACGCCTGGGCCAAGTGGCCGATAAGCAACAGGCGGTCGTCACTGGCCTGGACCTTCGGCAGGCCTTTGGCGTTCTTGGCCAACTGGTCCTTGCGCGTGGCTTGCAGTTCGGCAGCCACCACCTTGCGGCCCAGCGGCGACTGGAAGAAGGCCAGCGCTGGCGCAGGGTTGCTCAGGGTTGCGCGCAGTTTCGCCTGGGCACGACGGTCCACGGCCTGGGCCTGGAAGCGCTGATTGCTGTTGTTGACCAGCGCTTGGTAGACGGCAGGCGGCAGGCTATTGCGATAGCGTTCCTGGGCGGCACTCAGGGCATCGTTGAAGTGGGCGCGCTGGTCGGGCCAGCCGGCGGCCTTGTACAGTTGATCCAGGCTGTCTGCCCAGACAGGCATGGTGCAGATCATCAGCAGAATCAGGGAAAACAGACGGCGCATTCAGGACTCCTGTCGGCAGGCTGCCATTGTCCTTGGCCCAGCGTCGGTTTGTCGAGATATCAGCGCGCTTCTCGGCCAAGTGGCGCTGTGCGAGTGCAAGGCTAATGGATATGATGCGCGCCATGCACATCTCCCCTGAACACCCGATGCTTGCGGCCGTCGTTGACGATCTGGCCACCCATGGCTGGTCCCAGCAGGCGCTCTTTTTGCCTGCCGACCTGGTGCGCGCGCTGGCGGCCGAGTGCCGGCGCCGTGACGCCGAAGGCGAGCTCAACCCGGCAGGGGTTGGACGCGGGGCTTCACAGGAGATCCGCGAGGCGATCCGCGGTGATCAGATCCAGTGGATCGACCCCGGCCAGGCCGCTGCCTGCGACCAGTACCTGGCGGCCATGGACCAGCTGCGCCTGGCCATCAACCAGGGGCTGTTCCTGGGCCTTGAAGATTTCGAATGCCATTTTGCCCTGTACCCGCCGGGCGCGTTCTATCGCCGCCATCTGGATCGCTTTCGTGACGATGACCGGCGCATGGTCTCGGCAGTGCTCTATTTGAACGAAGACTGGCAGCCACAGGATGGCGGCCAGCTGCGCATGTTCCTGGCGCAGGGTGTCGAGCACGATGTGCCGCCTGTGGCCGGATGCCTGGTGGTGTTCCTGTCGGGCGATGTGCCCCATGAGGTATTGCCGGCCGGGCGTGAGCGCCTGTCGTTGACTGGCTGGTTCCGGCGCCGTGGCAATGACCTGTTCTGAGTTGCCCAAGGTGCTGGTCAGCGCATGCCTGCTGGGGCAGCCGGTGCGCTATGACGGCCGCGCCAGTGGCCATCCGGGGGTGTTGCAAGCCTGGCAGGCGGCAGGGCGGGTAGTGCCCTTGTGCCCGGAAGTGGCCGGTGGCTTGCCTACACCGCGACCGCCTGCGGAGATACCAGGCGGGCAGGGCAGCGCGGTGCTCGATGGCCAGGCACAGGTGCTGACGGTGACGGGTGAGGACGTCAGCGACGCGTTTCTGGCCGGTGCTCAGCTGGCGTTGGCGCTGGTGCGCCGGCACGGGATTCGCGTCGCGGTGCTCAAGTCTGGCAGCCCTTCGTGTGGTAATCGGCTGACCTACGATGGCACCTTCAGCGGGGTGAAGGTGCCGGGGGAGGGCGTGACCACGGCGCTGCTGCGTCGGGAAGGGGTGCTGGTGTTCAGCGAGCTTGAGCTGGATGAAGCACAGCAAGCGTTGGCTGGGCTTCCGGCTTAATCCTGCCCCGGCCTTTTCGCGGGCAAGCCCGCTCCCACAGGTACTGCACAGTTCTCAAGACCGGTGAAAAACCTGTGGGAGCGGGCTTGCCCGCGAAGAGGCCGGGGCAGGCAATAAACATCTACTGGCCTGCAGCCGTCTCTCACAGGTATTTCACCGGACGTGAGAGCCGTGCAGTACCTGTGTGTGGGCTTGCCCGCGAAGAGGCCGGGGCAGGCAACAAACATCTACTGGCCTGCAGCCGTCTCTCACAGGTATTTCACCGGACGTGAGAGCCGTGCAGTACCTGTGGGAGCGGGCTTGCCCGCGAAGAGGCCGGGGCAGGCAATAAACATCTACTGGCCTGCAGCTGTCTCCTGGGTACCCTTGAACCACTTCTGCTCCAGCTCTGCCAGGCGCCCATCGTCCTTGATCCGTTGCAGGGCGTTGTTCACCGCGCTCTCGAACGCCGGGTTGTCTTTCTGGAACGGAATGACCTGTTTCTTCTCACCATAAGGCTGGCTCACGTCCAACTGTTTACTGGTGTTCTGTTCATTCAAGGTGATGTCGTACTTGCCACTCTCCACGCCCGGCAGAACTTCTTCAGCTGGCGTTTCAATGAATGCAGCCCGCAGGTCCAGTTCCTTGGCCAGGATTTGCCCGAACTCGATCTCGAAACCCGTGAGGTGGTCGTTTTCCCTGAATACATAGGGCGGTGTATCGGACTGCACGGCAATGCGCAGTTCGCCGCGGTCGTTGATGTCGTCTATCAGCTCGGCTTGGGCCAATGGACTGATCAGTACTGCAAGCAGTACGCCTAGGGTCGAACGCATGAATGCCCCTTTTTTATTCGGCAGATGAATTTCATTCGCCACGGCTTTCTTCCTCGTCGTGGTCGAGCGCAGCCTATGACCTTGAAGCCTTGGCGAGGTTTAACCCTAACTGAAATATTTCTCTTTGTGGGCTATGGTGATCTACCGCTGTCGCACGTTTTAACGGCAGTGGTCTTTAAGTGAATCACAGGAGAAGTGAATGAACAGCCTATTTTCGCGTGCTGCCGTAGCCGGTCTGCTGATGGGGGCCTCGGTGTTCGCCAGTGCCGCGGATGCCCTGAAGAGCCAGGAGCCGCCCAAGGATGCCAAGGTCGTCATCGTTTCCCCCGCCGATGGCGCAACGGTCGACAAGACCTTCACCGTCAAGTTCGGCATCGAGGGCATGGCGCTCAAGCCTGCGGGTGACCAGACCCCGCATAGCGGGCATCACCACCTGCTGGTGGACGTCGACAAAGAGCCGGTGGCCGACATGCCCCTGCCAACCAGCCTGATGCCTGAGAACAACGTGCCGCTGCCGGCCGGCCCGCAAGTGCTGCACTTCGGCAAGGCACAAACCGAGGCGACCATTACCCTGACTCCAGGCAAGCACACCTTGCAGTTGGTATTGGGCGACAAGTACCACGTGCCGTTCAAACCGAGCGTCGAATCGAAAAAGATCACCGTCGAGGTGAAGTAAGCACCCACGAAAAAGGGAGGCCACCAGGGCCTCCCTTTTTCATGCCGCCCTGAAACTTAGAACAGAACGCGGGAGCGGATAGTGCCCTTTACGTGCTGCAGTTTCTCTTGCGCCAGGTCCGAGTACTCGGCGTCAACGTCGATCACCACGTAACCCACTTTCTCGTTGGTCTGCAGGAACTGACCGGAGATGTTGATGCCGTTCTCGGCGAAGACCTTGTTGATCTCGCTGAGCACGCCAGGGATGTTTTCGTGGATGTGCAGCAGGCGGTGTTTGCCTGGGTGCGCCGGCAGGGCAACTTCCGGGAAGTTGACCGAAGACACCGAGGTACCGTTGTCGCTGTACTTGACCAACTTCTCGGCAACTTCCAGGCCGATGTTCGCCTGGGCCTCGGCGGTGGAGCCACCGATGTGCGGGGTCAGGATGACGTTGTCCAGGCCGCGCAGCGGGCTTTCGAACTCTTCGTCGTTGGAGCGCGGCTCGACCGGGAACACGTCGATGGCGGCGCCGATCAGGTGCTTGTCCTTGATCGCGGCAGCCAGGTGATCCAGCTCGACCACGGTACCGCGGGCGGCGTTGATCAGGATCGAGCCCTTCTTCATCGCACGGATTTCCTTCTCGCCGATCATCCACTGGGTGGATGGCAGCTCAGGCACATGCAGCGAGACGATGTCGGCCAGGCCCAGCAGCTCGTGCAGGCTGGCGACCTGTACAGCGTTGCCCAATGGCAGCTTGGTCAGCGGGTCGAAGAAGTACACCTGCATGCCTAGGTTTTCAGCCAGCACCGACAGTTGGGTGCCGATCGAGCCGTAGCCGACGATGCCCAGCTTCTTGCCGCGGATCTCGAAGGAGTTGGCCGCGCTCTTGATCCAGCCACCACGGTGGCACGAAGCGTTCTTCTCGGGGATGCCGCGCAGCAGCAGGATGGCCTCGGCCAGCACCAGTTCGGCGACCGAACGGGTGTTCGAGTACGGGGCGTTGAATACGGCGATACCGCGCTCGCGGGCCGCTTCCAGGTCGACCTGGTTGGTACCGATGCAGAAGCAGCCGACCGCAACCAGCTTCTTCGCGCAGTCGAAGATCTCTTCAGTCAGTTGCGTGCGCGAGCGGATGCCGATGAAGTGGGCATCGGCGATCTTTTCCTTCAGCTCGGCTTCCGGCAACGAACCAGTGAGGTATTCGATGTTGGTGTAGCCGGCAGCCTTGAGGGTATCGACCGCGTTCTGGTGCACACCTTCAAGAAGAAGGAACCTGATCTTGCTCTTGTCGAGAGAAGTCTTGCTCATCTGCGTAAACCTGTATCCCGGAGAAAAAATGGCGAGGGGTGATGCTAGGCGCGGCGTCGGCCTTAGCATGAACAGCGGGAGGGCTATGCTAGCATACGCGACACAATCTGAGCTTATCCCGACAGGTGAAGAGTGCTCAGGGTGACTATGAATAAGTCGAGAGTTCCAGCGATGACCCACCCCGCTGTTATTGATGAACTGATGACCCTTGTCGACCCTGGCAAGGTCCTGACTGACGCCGTTTCCCTCGAAGCCTACGGCAAGGACTGGACCAAGCATTACCCGCCAGCGCCCACGGCCATCGTGTTCCCCAAGAGCATCGCGCAGGTGCAGGCCATCGTTGCCTGGGCCAACCGCCATCAGGTCGCGCTGGTGCCGTCCGGTGGGCGTACCGGGCTGTCGGGCGGTGCCGTGGCGGCCAATGGCGAGGTCGTGGTCGCGTTCGATTACATGAACCAGATTCTCGACTTCAATGCGTTCGACCGCACGGTGGTGTGCCAGCCGGGGGTGATTACCCGGCAATTGCAGGCCTATGCCGAGGAGCAAGGCCTGTATTACCCGGTGGACTTCGCCTCCAGCGGCTCCAGCCAGATTGGCGGTAACATCGGCACCAACGCTGGCGGCATCAAGGTGATTCGCTACGGCATGACCCGCAACTGGGTTGCCGGGCTGAAAGTGGTTACCGGCAAGGGCGAGTTGCTGGAGCTGAACAAAGACCTGATCAAGAACGCCACCGGCTACGATCTGCGCCAGCTGTTCATTGGTGCCGAGGGCACGCTGGGCTTTGTGGTCGAAGCGACCATGCGCCTTGACCGCGCCCCGCGCAACCTCACCGCGATGGTGCTGGGCACGCCGGATTTCGACTCGATCATGCCGGTGCTGCATGCCTTCCAGGCCAAGCTCGACCTGACGGCCTTCGAGTTCTTTTCCGACAAGGGCCTGGCCAAGATCATGGGCCGTGGCGATGTGCCGGCGCCTTTCGAGACCGATTGCCCGTTCTATGCCCTGCTGGAGTTCGAAGCCAGCACCGAAGAGGTCGCCAACGAAGCCTTGGCCACCTTCGAGCACTGTGTCGAGCAGGGCTGGGTGCTGGACGGGGTGATGAGCCAGAGCGAAACCCAGCTGAAAAACCTGTGGAAGCTGCGTGAGTACCTGTCCGAAACCATCTCCCACTGGACCCCGTACAAAAACGACATTTCTGTCACCGTTTCCAAGGTGCCGGCGTTTTTGCGCGACATCGATGCCATCGTCGGCGAGCATTACCCGGACTACGAGGTGGTCTGGTACGGCCATATCGGCGATGGCAACCTGCACCTGAACATCCTCAAGCCCGACGCCATGAGCAAAGATGACTTCTTTGCCTCCTGCGCCAAGGTCAACAAGTGGGTGTTCGAAATCGTCCAGCGCTACAACGGCTCGATCTCGGCCGAGCATGGCGTGGGCATGACCAAGCGTGACTACCTCGGCTACAGCCGCTCGGCCGAAGAAATCGCCTGCATGAAGGCAATAAAGGCCGTCTTCGACCCTAACGGCATCATGAATCCGGGTAAGATCTTTGCTCCTGAATAATAAGCAGTATGCAGAGGAGTCGGCCATGAGTTACCAGCACCAGTACGTAGACGGCACGCGCATCCACTTCCCGTTGGGCAAGGTGGTGTGCATCGGCCGTAACTATGCCGAGCATGCCAAGGAACTGGACAACCCGATCCCCAGCGAGCCGTTGCTGTTCATCAAACCGGGCAGTTGTGTGGTGCCGCTGGAAGGTGGTTTCAAGATCCCGACCGACCGTGGCGTTGTGCATTACGAGGCCGAGATTGCTGTGCTGCTGGGCAAGCCGTTGTCCACCAAGCCAACCAAAGAAGAGGTGCTGGACGCCATCTCCGGTTACGCCCCGGCGCTCGACCTGACCCTGCGCGACGTGCAGGCCAAGCTCAAGGAAAAGGGCCTGCCCTGGGAGCTGTGCAAGAGCTTTGACGGCGCCTGCGTGCTGCCGCCGTTCGTTTCGGCGGCCAGTTTCGAGGATGTGACCGACATCCCGGTGCGCCTGACCCTCAACGGCCAAGTGGTGCAGGACGGCAACAGCGCGTTGATGCTCAACCCGATCGTGCCGATGATCCAGTACATGGCGGCGCATTTCTCGCTGCAGGCGGGCGATGTGATCTTGACCGGTACCCCGGCGGGCGTAGGGCCGTTCAATGTGGGTGATGAGCTGGTGATTGAGTTGCCGGGTGTGAGCCGCTTCGAAAGCCGGGTGCTCTGAACCGGAACCGCGTTGCCTTCTTCGCGGGCAAGCCCGCTCCCACAGGGGCTGCACAAGACCTGACATTGTGAAATACCTGTGGGAGCTGGCAAGCCCGTTCCCACAGGGACTGCATAAAACTTGAAGCTTGTGAAATGCCTGTGGGAGCGGGCTTGCCCGCGAAGAGGCCGGCACTGTTTACCGATTTTTCACACCTTATCTGGATAATGCGCGGACCTACGCCCATTTTCCCAGGATCCACGTATGCCATCTCGCTCCAGCGCCCCGGCAACTCCCAAGCGTCGCTTCTACTTGCGCTGGCCGTTCGGCCTGGCGGTTGCAGCGGTGATCGGCTATGGCGTATCCGTGGCCATGCACTGGGATGACCGCGGGGCACTGTGGGTGAAGGAAAGCTTTGAAAGCACCGCCGAGCAAAGCGAGAGCGTCTGGCTTCCGGCCTATCAGGCCGATATCGACGCCAAACCGCTGCCCGGCATGGACGATGACGAAGCCTCGGACGTGGCCTTCAACCCGCAAACCCGCACCTTGTTCGCCGTCATGGGCAAGAACCCGTTCCTGGTCGAGCTCAGCCTGGACGGCAACGTGCTGCGCCAGATTCCATTGAATGGCTGGAACAACCCGGAAGGGCTGGCCGTGATGGATGACGGGCACTTGGCAATCGTCGACGAACGGCTGCACGACCTGACTGTTGTCAAGGTGGATGCGCACACCACGTCGCTTAACCATGGCGACTTCCCGAGCTACGACCTGGGCAAGTCGGTGAAGAGCAACAAGGGCTTCGAGGCCGTGGCCTGGGACCCGATGCGTCAACGCCTGGTGATCGGCGAAGAGCGCCCGCCCAAGCTGTACACCTGGAGCACCGATGGCCGTAGCCCGCTCAAGGGCGACAAACAGCTGTTGCCCAATGATGAACTCGACCTGCGCAACCTGTCGGCCCTCGGCGTCGACCCGCGTACCGGGCACTTGCTGGCATTGTCGGCGGACTCCAACATGCTGCTGGAGCTGGATGAGCAGGGCCAGCAAGTCAGCTTCATGACCTTGCTGGGCGGTTTCAACGGCCTTGAGCACACCATCCCGCGTGCCGAAGGCGTGGCCATGGACGACCAGGGCAACCTGTACATGGTCAGTGAGCCGGCGCTTTTCTATCGGTTCAAGAAAAACTGACAGCAACATCAGACTTGTCGGATGCTGGCATTAAGCTTTGATTCAGTTGTTCATGGTTAGATTCGCCACCCTTACGTCGAGTCTGTCCCCAAATGCGTCGCTATCTTCGCCTGTCACTGATTCCTGCCTTTATTGGCTTGCTCTTGCTCGGCTGGGCCGGGCAGGAGTTTCGCCTGTTCGAGCGCGGCTGGTTCAACCTGAAAACCTGGTGGCAGCCAGCCGAACAGGGGATCGGCCTGGACCGTTATCGTGTGGTGGTCGAGGCGCAGCCTGTCGAGGGGCTGGACGATGACATTTCGGCGCTGACCTACGACCCAGACCGCAAGACCCTGTTCACCGTGACCAATGCACGTTCGGAGCTGATCGAGCTGTCGCTGGACGGGCGCATCCTGCGGCGCGTGCCGCTGACCGGCTTTGGCGACCCGGAGGCGGTGGAATACGTGGGCCCCAACAGCTATGTGATCACCGATGAGCGCCAGCAACGGCTGATTCGTGTGCGCCTGGACGACGATACGCTGTTCCTCGATGCCGGCGATGCCGAGCAGTTGACCCTGGGCATTGGCCTGAACGGCAACAAGGGGTTCGAGGGGCTGGCGTACGACTCGGCCGGCAAGCGCCTGTTCGTGGCCAAGGAGCGCGACCCGATGCTGATCTACGAGGTGCATGGCTTCCCGCATGACAACCCCGAGCAGCCTTATGCCGTGCATGTGGTGCAGGACCGCAAGCGTGACTCGCGTTTGTTTGTGCGGGACCTGTCGAGTTTGCAGTTCGACGAGCGCAGCGGCCATTTGTTGGCGCTGTCGGATGAATCGCGGCTGGTGCTGGAACTGGATGTGAAGGGCAAGCCGCTCAGTACCTTGTCGCTGCGCAAGGGGTACCAGGGGTTGAAGAAGACGGTGCCGCAGGCGGAAGGGATTGCGATGGATGAGGCAGGGACCATTTACCTGGTCAGTGAGCCGAACCTGTTTTACGTGTTCAAACAGCCGGCAGATTAAATGCGGCCCTGCGCGATGCAGGTAGGAGCAGCCTTGTGCTGCGAAGAGGCCGGTAACAGCAGCGCAGATTCACTGTGTAGTCACCGGCCTCTTCGCAGCACAAGGCTGCTCCTACCTGGACAGCGCAGGGCTAGAACAACGCTTATAGGCCTGGGTTACTCGGCCTTGAGGGTTTTCACACCTTCAGCGGTGCCGAGCAGCAGCAAGTCCGCCGGGCGTGCCGCGAACAGGCCGTTGGTCACCACGCCGACGATCGCATTGATCTGCGCTTCGAGCTCGACCGGGTTGGTGATCTGCAGGTTGTACACGTCCAGGATCACGTTACCGTTGTCGGTCAGCACACCCTCGCGGTACACCGGGTCACCGCCCAGCTTGACCAGCTGGCGCGCCACGTGGCTGCGGGCCATCGGGATCACTTCGACGGGCAGCGGGAAGGCGCCCAGCACCGGTACCAGCTTGCTGGCATCGGCGATGCAGATGAAGGTCTTGGCCACGGCCGCGACGATCTTCTCGCGGGTCAGGGCCGCGCCGCCGCCCTTGATCAGGTTCAGGTGCGCGTCGCTCTCGTCGGCGCCGTCCACATAGAACTCCAGCTCGCTGACGCTGTTCAGCTCGTAGACCGGGATGCCATGACCCTTCAGACGCTGGGCGGTAGCCTCGGAGCTGGCGACTGCGCCATCGAAGGCGGTCTTGTGCTGAGCCAGGGCGTCGATGAAGAAGTTGGCGGTCGAACCGGTACCGACGCCGACGACGCTCTTTTCATCCAGCTTGGGCAGAATGAAGTCGACAGCGGCCTGGGCGACGGCCTGTTTGAGTTGGTCCTGGGTCATGCGGGCTCCGAGAGGGGCGGGGAGGTTTTCAAAGGGGCTGGGTTTCAAAGGGGCTTAGTATAGCGGCTTGCGCGGCTTTGCTGTGGTCGCCCGACGTAGCGCTGGGGTAGACTCGCAGCCCTTGTCCCGCGGCCAGTGATGCTTTCCCGATGCTCGAACAGTACGTCAAGAAGATCCTCACCTCGCGCGTCTATGACGTCGCCGTCGAAACGCCGCTGCAGAGCGCCGGGCAGCTGAGCAAACGCCTCGGCAACCAGATCTTGCTCAAGCGCGAAGACCTGCAGCCGGTGTTCTCGTTCAAGATTCGCGGGGCGTACAACAAGCTGGCGCAACTGACCCCAGAAGAGCTGGCCCGCGGCGTGGTCACCGCCTCGGCCGGCAACCATGCCCAGGGCCTGGCCCTGGCGGCGCGTGAGCTGGGTATCAAGGCAACCATCGTGATGCCCAAGACCACCCCGGAGATCAAGATCGAAGGCGTGCGTTCGCGGGGCGGCAAGGTGGTATTGCACGGCGACACCTTCCCCGAGGCGCTGGCCTACTCGCTCAAGCTGGTCGATGAGAAGGGCTTCGTCTATATCCACCCCTATGACGACCCGCACACCATCGCTGGGCAAGGCACGGTGGCCATGGAGATCCTGCGTCAGCACCCGGGCCGGCTGGACGCGATTTTCGTGCCGGTCGGCGGCGGCGGCCTGATCGCCGGCATCGCGGCCTACGTGAAGTACCTGCGCCCGGAAATCAAAGTGATCGGCGTCGAGCCGGACGACTCCAATTGCCTGCAGGCCGCCATGGCCGCGGGTGAGCGCGTGGTGTTGCCGCAGGTCGGGCTGTTCGCCGACGGTGTGGCGGTGGCGCAGATTGGCCAGCACACCTTCGACATCTGTCGCCTGCACGTGGATGAAGTGATCACTGTCAGTACTGACGAGATCTGTGCAGCCATCAAGGATATCTACGACGATACCCGCTCGATCACCGAACCTGCTGGCGCGCTGGGGGTTGCCGGCATCAAGAAGTATGTCGAGCTGTATGGCGTGACCGGCCAGACCCTGGTTGCCATCGATTCGGGTGCCAACGTCAACTTCGATCGCCTGCGCCATGTGGCCGAGCGTGCCGAACTGGGTGAAAAACGCGAAGCCATCATCGCCGTCACCATCCCCGAGCGCCCGGGCAGCTTCAAGGCGTTCTGCGAGGCGATCGGCAAGCGCCAGATCACCGAATTCAACTACCGCAAGCACACCTCCGACGAGGCGCACATCTTCGTCGGCGTGCAGACCCACCCAGAGAACGACCCGCGTGCGGTGTTGGTGCAGCAACTGACCGAGCAGGGCTTCCCGGTTACCGACCTGACCGACAACGAACTGGCCAAGTTGCACATTCGTCACATGGTGGGTGGCCATTCGGCCGGCGCCAGTGATGAGATCGTGCTGCGCTTCGAGTTCCCCGAGCGGCCGGGTGCGTTGTTCAACTTCCTCAACAAGCTGGGCGGGCGCTGGAATATCTCGATGTTCCACTACCGCAACCACGGCGCCGCCGACGGGCGCGTGGTGGCGGGCTTGCAGGTACCGGAAGACGAACGCCACCTGGTGCCAGCGGCGCTGGCCAAGATCGGTTACCCGTACTGGGACGAGACCGATAACCCGGCTTACCGGTTGTTTTTGGGTTGAGCGACTAAGCTTGGCTCATCGCGCATGGATATGAAGACATGGAACACCTGACGATGCTCAAGGCCTTGCACATCACCGCCACTGCGCTGCTGCTTCTGGGCGCGCTGGGCTTGGTGATCTGGACAGTTCGCGCCCGCCGGCTGGGCGATGCCGAGGCCTACGGCAAATTGCTGCGCCGGCCGCTGGTGTTCGTCTGGTTGGTCATGGGCGTGTGCCTGGTGAGCATGCCGGTCACTGGCTGGTGGCTGGTGCACCTGGTCGGCTGGCCACTGGGGCAGACCTGGGTGCTGGCATCCAGCGTCATCTATACGCTGGGTGCGTTTGCCGTGTGGTGGCTGCTGGTGCGCTTGAACCGGCTGCGCAAGGCGCAGGTGGTAGGGCTGCGCCTTACCTTGGCCTTGGCGGTGTTCAGCGGGGTTTGCTTCTTGTCCATTGCCGGCTTGATGGGTGCCAAGCCAGTCTGATGGCAGGTCGTGCACAAGGCCTGAAACCTGTGCAGCACCTGTAGGAGCTGGCTTGCCTGCGATGGGGCGCGAAGCGGCCCCAAAATCTCAATCCCTCAGCGAAATCACCGGCCACCCACGCTGTTCTGCTTCCGCCCGCAGGTTCGGATCCGGGTCCACCGCCACCGCATGCGTCACCTGCTGCAGCAACGGCAGGTCATTCATCGAATCGCTGTAGAAATAGCTGTCTTCAAGGTCGTAGCCGTTTTCCAGCATCCAGCGCTGCAACCTCGTCACTTTCCCTTCACGGAAACACGCTATATCGGTACTACGCCCGGTGTAGCGGCCAGCTTCGGTCTCGCATTCGGTCGCCAGCAGGGTACGCACGCCCAAACGGCGGGCGATTGGCGCGGTCACGAAACGGTTGGTGGCGGTGATGATCACCAGCTTGTCGCCCGCCTCGCGGTGCTGCTGCAGCAACGCCAGGGCCTTAGGCAGGATGATCGGCTCGATGCAGTCCCGCATGAAATCGCGGTGCCACGCGTCGAGCTGGGCCATAGGCGTTGCCGCCAGAATCTCCATGGAAAAGGCCAGGTAGGCCTGCAAGTCCAGGGTGCCGTTCAGGTAGTGCTGGTAGAAGGCATCGTTGCGTTGTTTGTAGGCGACCGGGTCGAGGATGCCGCGCTCGCACAGATAGTCACCCCAGGCATGGTCGCTGTCGCCACCGAGGAGGGTATTGTCCAGGTCGAATAAAGCCAGGCGCATCGCGTTCACTCGCATCAGCTACAAGGTAGGCCCGCAGAATACGGAGTTTTCACCTCGCTGCACATAAGCTTGGCGGGCGCGTTGCTGCGCTCGCAGGCTTTGTGGAACAATGCGGTGACATGCGTTTGCGAGGTTGCTGCCGTGATCGACCCGGATGGTTTTCGCCCCAATGTCGGGATCATTCTCACGAATGATGCCGGGCAGGTGCTATGGGCTCGACGGATCAACCAGGATGCCTGGCAATTTCCCCAGGGTGGCATCAACCCTGACGAGACGCCGGAAGATGCCCTGTACCGCGAGCTGAACGAAGAAGTTGGCCTTGAACGCGACGATGTGGAAATTCTTGCCTGCACGCGTGGCTGGTTGCGTTATCGTTTACCCCAGCGTCTGGTGCGTACGCACAGCCAGCCGCTGTGCATTGGCCAGAAGCAGAAGTGGTTCCTGCTGCGTCTGGTAAGCAACGAACAAAGGGTGCGGATGGACCTGACGGGCAAGCCGGAGTTCGACGGCTGGCGCTGGGTCAGCTATTGGTACCCGCTGGGCCAGGTTGTGACATTCAAGCGCGAGGTCTACCGTCGCGCCCTGAAAGAGCTAGCACCGCGTCTTCTGACGCGCGACTGACGACGGAGTTCGACCCCGAGCCATGCTCAATACGCTGCGCAAGATCGTCCAGGAAGTGAACTCCGCCAAAGATCTCAAGACGGCGTTGGGGATCATTGTCTTGCGCGTCAAGGAGGCCATGGGCAGCCAGGTCTGCTCCGTCTACCTGCTTGACCCGGAAACCAACCGCTTCGTGCTGATGGCCACCGAGGGCCTGAACAAGCGTTCGATCGGCAAGGTCAGCATGGCCCCCAACGAGGGCCTGGTCGGCCTGGTCGGTACCCGGGAAGAGCCGCTGAACCTGGAAAACGCCGCCGATCACCCGCGTTATCGCTACTTTGCCGAAACCGGTGAAGAAAAATTCGCCTCCTTCCTGGGTGCACCGATCATTCACCACCGTCGGGTGGTCGGGGTGCTGGTCATCCAGCAGAAGGAACGCCGCCAGTTCGATGAGGGCGAAGAAGCCTTCCTGGTCACCATGAGTGCCCAGCTCGCCGGGGTTATCGCCCACGCCGAGGCGACCGGCTCGATCCGTGGCCTGGGCCGCCAGGGCAAGGGCATTCAGGAGGCTCGCTTCGTCGGCGTGCCGGGCTCGCCAGGCGCCGCCGTTGGCCGCGCAGTGGTGATGTTGCCGCCGGCCGACCTCGAAGTGGTGCCGGACAAGACTGTCGAAGACATCGACGCCGAACTCAAACTGTTCCAGAACGCCCTTGAAGGCGTGCGCGCCGACATGCGCAAGCTGTCGGCCAAGCTGGCCACCCAGCTGCGGCCCGAAGAGCGCGCGTTGTTCGACGTGTACCTGATGATGCTCGAAGACGCCGCCCTGGGCGGCGAGGTGACCGAGGTCATCAAGACCGGCCAGTGGGCCCAGGGCGCTTTGCGCCAAGTGGTCGGCGAGCACGTCAACCGCTTCGAGCTGATGGACGATGACTACCTGCGCGAGCGCGCTTCGGACGTCAAGGACCTTGGCCGCCGGCTGCTCGCCTACCTGCAGGAGGCTCGCTCGCAATCGCTGGTGTACGCCGACAATACCATCCTGGTCAGCGAAGAACTGACGCCAGCGATGCTGGGCGAAGTGCCGGAGGGCAAGCTGGTCGGCCTGGTGTCGGTATTGGGTTCGGGCAACTCCCACGTCGCGATCCTGGCCCGCGCCATGGGTATTCCGACTGTGATGGGCCTGGTCGACCTACCGTATTCCAAGGTCGATGGCATCGAGCTGATCGTCGACGGCTACAAGGGCGAGGTGTTCACCAACCCCAGCGACGTGTTGCGCAAGCAGTACAGCGAAGTGGTCGAGGAGGAGCGCCAGCTGGCGCAAGGCCTGGATGCGCTGCGCGAGCTGCCCTGCGTCACCCCGGATGGCCACCGCATGCCGCTGTGGGTCAACACCGGCCTGCTGGCCGACGTCGCCCGTGCCCAGCAGCGTGGCGCCGAAGGGGTAGGCCTGTACCGCACCGAAGTGCCGTTCATGATCAACCAGCGCTTCCCCAGCGAGAAAGAGCAGCTGGCGATCTACCGCGAACAGCTGGCGGCCTTCCACCCGCTGCCAGTGACCATGCGTACCCTGGATATCGGCGGGGACAAGGCGCTGTCGTACTTCCCGATCAAGGAAGAAAACCCCTTCCTGGGTTGGCGCGGCATTCGCGTTACCCTCGACCACCCAGAAATCTTCCTGGTCCAGACCCGCGCCATGCTCAAGGCCAGCGAAGGCTTGAACAACCTGCGCATCCTGCTGCCGATGATTTCTGGCATTCACGAGCTGGAAGAGGCACTGCACCTGATCCACCGCGCGTGGGGTGAGGTGCGTGACGAAGGCACCGATGTGCCGATGCCGCCGGTTGGCGTGATGGTCGAGATCCCTGCGGCGGTGTACCAGACCAAGGAGCTGGCGCGGCAGGTGGACTTCCTGTCGGTCGGTTCCAACGACCTGACCCAGTACCTGCTGGCGGTCGACCGCAACAACCCACGGGTCGCCGACCTATACGATTACCTGCACCCGGCCGTGCTTCAAGCCTTGAACACGGTGGTGCGCGATGCCCATGGCGAGGGCAAGCCGGTCAGCATTTGCGGCGAGATGGCCGGTGACCCGGCGGCAGCGGTGCTGTTGATGGCGATGGGCTTCGACAGCTTGTCGATGAACGCCACCAACCTGCCCAAGGTGAAGTGGATGCTGCGCCAGATCAACATGAGCAAGGCCAAGGAGCTGCTGGCCGAAGCCATGAGCCATGACAACCCGCAGGTTATCCACAGCTCGCTGCAATTGGCGCTGAAGAACCTAGGGTTGGCGCGGATGATCGGGCCTGGGGCGAACAAGACCCTCTGACCTGTACCGGCCTCTTCGCAGCACAAGGCTGCTCCTACAAGGCGATTGAGCTGAGCCCCAGATTATGGACGGGTGTTCAACATCAGGCGCGCCGTTCAATCCCTTGTAGGAGCAGCCTTGTGCTGCGAAGGGCTGCAAAGCAGCCCCCTGGCCCTCAAGCCATAATCTCAATTTCTCCCAAATGCCCCCCAAGCGGCCCGAAACTGCGCTCAACCAGCCGTCTTCTCCCCTGATCATCCACGATCAGCACAGTACTCGCCCGCGTCCCATAATTCTGGCTGGCAATAAACACACTCGACAGCAGCTTCTCGGTCGCCAACCCCACGCCCGTTTCCGGTAACTCGCTTTCGGCTGCCGGTTCACCATCGGCCAGCAACCCTAGCAAGCGCTGCGGGTCTGCTGACTCAAGCAACCCCTCCAGCCCGCTGCGCGCCTTCACCAGCTTCGGCCACGGCGTATCCAACCCGGCATTGGATAACCCATAGACCCCAGGCTCCAGCAAGCGCGGCGCGGCGTCTCGGGCGTGCAGAAAGCCTAACTGCGCCCCATCACCCACCAGCAAGTTAAACCCCGAATACTGGCGGCTGCGGCTGGCCACCTGGTCAAGATAGGCTTCCACGCCAAGCTCACCCTGCAGAAACCCCGCCACCAGCTCCCCGCGCGAGCGCACGCCCAAGGCTTGCCCAGGGTCGCGAATGTTGGTCAGCGCCGCAAAGCGCCCCTGCGGCCCCACGCCCAGCCAGGTACCGCCAGCCTCCAGGTCACGCCCGGCATAGACGCCAGGGGCATCCTCCCAGGCGGTTAGGGCCTGCGTGGGCCGGGCATAGAACTCGTCGCGGTTGGCCGCCACGATCAGCGGCAGGGCATGCCCCGGCCGCCAGGCGAATACGATCAGGCACATCGGTTGGGCCTCTGTGTTTTTTGCCACTCTACCCACTGCGGCGGTGCTGATCCATCCTGTCACGAAGTTCACTAGAGCCTCAGGGCCGGCTTCCGTTACCATGCCGGATTGATTTTCTCAGGGGCAACGAATGGAGTTCGTACTCTATCTGCTGTTAGGTGCATGTGCCGGCGTGCTGGCCGGGCTGTTCGGCGTTGGCGGTGGCATCATCATCGTGCCGGTGCTGGTGTTCAGTTTCACCTTGCAGGGCTTCGACCCCTCGGTATTGACCCACCTGGCTGTCGGCACGTCGTTGGCAACCATCATCTTCACCTCGATCAACGCGGTGCTCGAACACCATCGGCGGGGTGCGGTGCAGTGGCCGATCTTCGCCTGGATGACCCTGGGCATCCTGATTGGCGCTGGTATCGGCGCCAAGACCGCCTCGTTGATCCAGGGCCCGCTGCTGCAGAAGATCATCGGTGTGTTCGCCCTGATCATTGCTGCGCAAATGGCCCTGGACTTCAAACCCAAGGCCAGCCGCGGCATCCCTGGCAAGCCCGCGCTGACCGCAGCAGGTGGGGTGATTGGCTGGGCTTCGGCGATATTCGGTATTGGTGGCGGCTCGCTGACCGTGCCGTTCCTGACCTGGCGCAGCTTGCCCATGCAGCAGGCAGTGGCAACGTCCTCGGCCTGTGGCCTACCCATTGCCGTGGCCAGTGCCCTGAGCTTCATGTGGCTTGGCTGGCACGAAGAACACTTGCCGGCCCACAGCCTGGGCTACGTGTACCTGCCTGCGCTGGTCGGCATTGCCGTGACCAGCATGTTTTTCGCCCGCTTCGGCGCGCGCCTGGCGCACAAACTGTCGCCACGCCTGCTCAAGCGTTTGTTCGCCGCGCTGCTGTTCTGCGTCGGCCTCAGCTTTTTGATTTAGCTCGCTGATTTGAAACTAGAGGAATATCCATGCTGCCTTACCCGCAGATAGACCCCGTGGCCGTGGCCCTCGGGCCGCTGAAAATCCACTGGTACGGCCTGATGTACCTGGTCGGCATCGGCGGCGCCTGGCTGCTCGCCTCGCGTCGGCTGAACCGCTTCGACCCCACCTGGTCCCGTGAAAAGCTGTCCGACCTGGTGTTCTGGCTATCGATGGGGGTGATCGTCGGGGGCCGCCTGGGTTACGTGCTGTTTTACGACCTGCACGCCTACCTGGCCAACCCGACGCTGATCTTTGAGGTGTGGAAGGGCGGCATGTCGTTCCACGGCGGCTTCATCGGCGTGATGATGGCGGCGGTATGGTTCGGCAAGCGCAACAACAAGTCGTTCTTCGAGCTGATGGACTTCGTCGCGCCAATGGTGCCGATCGGCCTGGGTGCCGGGCGTATCGGCAACTTCATCAATGCCGAGCTGTGGGGCAAGGCGACCGACGTGCCGTGGGCGATGGTGTTCCCACCGTTCAGCGACCCTGCCCAGCTGCCGCGCCACCCCTCGCAGCTGTATCAGTTCGCCCTGGAAGGCGTGGCGCTGTTCCTGATCCTGTGGCTGTATTCGCGCAAGCCACGCCCGACCATGGCGGTATCCGGCATGTTCGCCCTGTTCTACGGGATCTTCCGCTTCATCGTCGAGTTCGTCCGCGTGCCAGATGCCCAGCTGGGCTACATTGCCTGGGGTTGGCTGACCATGGGTCAGATACTCTGCATCCCGATGATTCTGGCCGGCCTCGGATTGATCTGGTGGGCTTATAATCGCAAACCTACGGCGAAACCCGCCATCTGACTTCCAACGGCAGGGGTGATCCCTCTGCCGTTCTTGCTACAGGTAAGCCATGAAACAGTATCTGGACCTGGTCCGTGACGTCATCGAAAACGGCACCCTTCAGGAAAACCGTACCGGCATCCGCACCATCAGCCTGCCGGGCGCCATGCTGCGTTTCGACCTGCAGAAGGGCTTTCCGGCCATCACCACGCGCAAGCTGGCCTTCAAGTCGGCCATCGGCGAGATGGTCGGTTTTCTGCGGGGCGTGAAAAACGCGGGTGAATTCCGTGAGCTGGGCTGCAAGGTCTGGGACCAGAACGCCAACGAAAACGCCCAATGGCTGGCCAACCCGTTCCGCCAGGGGCATGACGACCTGGGCGAGATCTACGGCGTTCAGTGGCGCCAATGGCCGGGCTACAAACGCATCCCGCTGAGCAACCCGGCGGCCATTGAGATGGCCGAGAAACAGGGTTTCCGCAAGATTGCCCAGGACCAGGAGGACGGCCAGGCGTTTGTCGTCCTGTACAAGGCCATCGACCAGGTGCGCCAGTGCCTGGACACCATCGCCAATGACCCGGGCAGCCGGCGCATCCTGTTCCATGGCTGGAACTGCGCCCAGTTGGATGAAATGGCCCTGCCGCCGTGCCACCTGCTGTACCAGTTCCACCCGAATGCCGAGACTCGGGAAATTTCCCTGACCCTGTACATTCGCTCCAACGACCTGGGCTTGGGCACGCCGTTCAACCTCACCGAGGGGGCGGCCTTGCTGTCGCTGTTCGGCCGCCTGACCGGCTACACCCCGCGCTGGTTCACGTATTTCATTGGTGATGCCCATGTGTACGAAAACCACCTGGACATGCTCAACGAGCAGCTCAAGCGCGAACCGCTCGAGGCGCCGAAGCTGGTGATCAGCGATCGCGTGCCGGCGTTTGCCGACACCGGCAAGTATGAGCCGGAGTGGCTGGAGAAGATCGAGCCGAGTGATTTCAGCCTGGAAGGGTATGAGCATCATGCGCCGATGACGGCGCCGATGGCGGTGTGATTTTCTAGGTTGCCGGGGCTGCCTTGCAGCCCCCCAGCAATCTCAATGCCCGTGGCTTCGCCCCACATGCGAATGATCGCCTTCCGGTACAGATACCGCCCCGTTCACCTCCAGTTGCTGCAAGATCGCGCATTCACTCCCCGGCGCGCTGCACCTCTGTCGCAGCTCCACCAACTGCTCCTGCAACGCCACCAAACCATCGATACGCGCCTGTACATGGACGATATGCTCGTCGATCAACGCATTGACGCTGCCGCACGACCCTTCGGGGCTGTCGCGCAGGCGTAGCAGGCTGCGGATTTCGTCCAGGGTCATGTCCAGGGTCCGGCAGTTGCGGATGAAGGTCAGCCGCTCGACGTGGGCCTGGGTGTAGAGCCGGTAGTTGCCGTCGGTGCGCGCCGGCTCCGGCAACAGTTGCTCGCGCTCGTAATAGCGGATGGTCTCCACGGCGCAGTCGGTGGCTTTTGCCAGTTCTCCAATCTTCATCGCGAAATCTCCAGCGGATGGCTTGACCCTATAGTGGCTACAGGGTGTTCACTTGGCAACAGGCTCACTTTAAGGATGACCCAATGAACCAGCCTGCCAGCCCCCACCACAAGCATGACCACCACGCCCACAGCTGCTGCGGCAGCGCGGCCGCCCCGGCGTTGGTGCAGTTGAGCGAAAAAGCCAGCGGCGACGCACAGCTCAGCCGCTTCCGTATCGAGGCCATGGACTGCCCCACCGAGCAAACGCTGATCCAGGACAAGCTGGGCAAGCTGGCGGGCATCGAGCAGTTGGAGTTCAACCTGATCAACCGCGTGCTTGGCGTGCGCCACACGCTGGCGGGTACCGCCGAGATCGAGCGGGCTATCGACAGCCTGGGCATGAAGGCCGAGCCCCTCATCGAAGGGGACGAGGCCGCCGCGAACGCTGCCCCGCCCAGCAAAACCCGCTGGTGGCCGCTGGCGTTATCCGGTGTCGCGGCCATCGCCGCCGAAATCGTGCATTTCACCGGGCTTGCACCCCAATGGCTGGTGGCGGCGCTGGCCTTGGCGGCGATCCTGGGTTGCGGCCTGGGCACCTACAAGAAGGGCTGGATTGCCCTGAAAAACCGCAACCTCAACATCAACGCGCTGATGAGCATTGCCGTGACTGGCGCTGTGCTGATCGGCCAGTGGCCGGAAGCGGCCATGGTGATGGTGTTGTTCACGGTCGCCGAGCTGATCGAAGCGCGGTCCCTGGACCGTGCTCGCAATGCCATCAGCGGCCTGATGCAGCTCACCCCTGACAGGGCCACAGTGCTGCAAGCCGATGGCCAGTGGCGCGAAGTGGAAGTGCGGGAGGTGGCCATCGGTGCCTTGGTGCGGGTACGGCCGGGCGAGCGCATCGGCCTGGATGGCGAAGTGACTAGTGGCCAATCCAGCGTCGATCAGGCGCCGATCACCGGTGAAAGCCTGCCAGTGGAAAAAGCCGTGGGCGACAAACTATTCGCCGGCACCATCAACCAGGCCGGTGCGCTGGAGTTTCGCGTCACTGCCGGCGCTGGGCAATCGACGCTGGCGCGCATCATCAAGGCCGTCGAAGAGGCCCAAGGTGCCCGTGCGCCGACTCAGCGTTTTGTCGACCGATTCTCGCGCATCTACACACCCGTGGTGTTCGCCGTGGCCTTGGCGGTAGCGGTCATCCCGCCGCTGTTCATGGCAGGCGCCTGGTTCGACTGGGTCTACCGCGCCTTGGTGCTGTTGGTGGTGGCCTGCCCGTGCGCCTTGGTCATTTCAACCCCTGTGACCATCGTCAGTGGCCTGGCTGCAGCCGCGCGCAAGGGCATCCTGATCAAGGGTGGGGTGTACCTGGAAGGCGGGCGCAAGCTGGACTTCCTGGCCCTCGACAAGACCGGCACCCTGACCCACGGCAAGCCAGTGCAGACCGATGCGAAGGCCTTGGACCCCCTGTTCGAAGGCCGGGCCCAGGCGTTGGCTGCCAGCTTGGCCGAGCGCTCGGACCACCCGGTCTCACGTGCCATCGCCCAGTTCGGCAAGGCGCAAGGTTTGGCTTTGAGCGCAGTCGACGACTTCGCCGCATTGGCCGGTCGCGGTGTGCGGGGGGTGATCGAGGGTGAGCTTTACCACCTGGGCAATCACCGCCTGGTCGAGGAACTGGGCCTGTGCTCGCCTGAGTTGGAGGCGCAACTGGATGCGCTGGAGCGTCAAGGCAAAACCGTGGTCCTGCTGCTCGACCGCAGTGGCCCGCTGGCCCTGTTCGCCGTGGCCGACACGCTCAAGCAGAGCAGCCGCCAGGCGATTGCCGAATTGCATGAACTGGGTATCAAGACGGTCATGCTTACCGGCGACAATCCCCATACCGCCGAGGCCATCGCCGCCCAGGTCGGCATCGATCGCGCCGAAGGCAACCTGCTGCCGGCCGACAAGCTGAAGACCATCGAGGCCCTGTATGCCCAAGGCCATCGGGTGGGCATGGTTGGCGACGGTATCAACGATGCACCGGCCCTCGCCCGTGCCGAGATCGGCTTTGCCATGGCGGCCGCGGGCACCGACACGGCCATCGAGACGGCCGACGTGGCGTTGATGGACGACGACTTGCGCAAAATCCCGGCCTTCGTCAGGCTGTCGCGCCAAAGTGCGGCGATTCTCAGGCAGAACATCATTCTGGCCCTGGGCATCAAGGCGATATTCCTGGCGATCACCTTTGCCGGCATGGCGACCATGTGGATGGCGGTGTTCGCCGACATGGGCGTGAGCCTGCTGGTGGTGTTCAACGGCTTGCGCCTTTTGCGCAAATAGAGGACGTGCATGCTGAGTTCCGAGCTCAAAGCCTTCTACATGGTGGCCCGCCTGGGCAGCATCACCCTGGCGGCGAAGAAGCTCGGGCTCAGCCAGCCCACCGTGACCACGCAGATCCGCAACCTGGAAAGCCAGTACGCAGTAGAGCTGTTCTACCGTGGCGGGCGGCGCCTGGTGTTGAGCGAGGAGGGCGTGCGCCTGCTGCCGAGGGTCAAGGCGCTGCTGCAGCAGGAGGCCGACATCGAGTTCGAACTGCGCAACAGTGGCCAGGCCCAGGGCAGCCTGCGCATTGCGGCCACCGCGCCTTACTACATCCTCGATCTGGTGAAGGTCTTCCGCGAGCGCCTGCCCCAGGTCGACGTTGCAGTGGAGATCGGCAACTCGCAGCAGGTGCTGGAAATGCTCGAGGACTACCGGGTCGATATCGCCGCTTCGTCGCAATTGGTGGAGGATGCCCGGTTGGTGCGCCGGGTATTGGGCACCGACCCGTTGGTGGTGGCTGTGCACCGCAACCATCCCTTGGCGCATCGTCAGGTGGTGTCCATCGACGTGGTGGCCGGGCATTGCCTGTTGATGCGCGAGCCGGGGTCGACCACACGCAAGCTGACCGAGCAGATGCTGCAGGAGGCCGGTGTGAAGGCCGGCACGTTGCTGGAAATTGGTAGCCGTGAGTCGATTCGCGAAGCGGTCCTGCGCAACATTGGCATCAGTGTGATTGCCCGCCATGAAGTGCCGCACAACCCCGAATTACGGGTGCTGGCGCTGGAGGCTGCACCGGTGATGCATGAGTACCTGTATTGCCTGAAGGAGCGGCGCCAGGCGCGTTTGCCAGCGGCGTTTCTGGGGGTTGCGCAGGAAGTGGCCGGCTCACAGTTCTGAATCATCCCTTGTAGGAGCAGCCTTGTGCTGCGAAGAGGCCGGTGCGCCTCATACATGTGCATCGCCGAGCAGGGCCTCTTCGCAGCACAAGGCTGCTCCTACCAAGAACCGTGGTGGCAGGTGGGGTACTACAAAATCTGCCTATACCACTATCGCGCGCTTTTGCCTGAAAGCCACAGAACCGTCGCACAGCCTTCCTAGCATGGCCCCATCTCTTCGATGAGGCCGTGCCATGAACAACGCCACCCCAGGCGCACAGATGAAAGTGCGCAACATCCACAAACGCTTCGGCGCCTTCACAGCGCTCAACGATGTCTCCCTGGACATCGCCGCCGGCGAGCTGGTGTGCTTGCTCGGCCCGTCCGGGTGCGGCAAGACCACGCTGTTGCGCTGCATCGCCGGCCTCGAACGCCAGGACCGCGGTGAGCTGTACATCGGCGAGCGCGACGTCTCGGCGCTGCCACCCCAGGCCCGCGACTACGGCATTCTGTTCCAGTCCTACGCGCTGTTCCCCAACCTGACCGTCGAAGCCAACATCGCCTATGGCCTGACCGGCAGCGGCCGCGAACAGGCCCGCCAGCGGGTGGCCGAAATGCTCCAGCTGGTCGGCTTGTCCGGTAGCGAAAAAAAGTACCCCGGGCAGCTTTCCGGTGGCCAGCAGCAGCGCGTGGCCCTGGCCCGCGCGCTGGCGCCGGCGCCTTCGCTGCTGTTGCTCGATGAGCCGATGTCGGCGCTGGACGCGCGGGTTCGCGAGCACCTGTGCACCGAGCTGCGCCAGCTGCAACGCCAGCTGGGTATCACCACCTTGATGGTTACCCACAACCAGGACGAGGCCATGCTGATGGCCGACCGCATTGCCGTGATGAACAACGGCCAGGTCGAGCAGTACGCCACGCCGCAGGCCATCTACGACCAGCCAGCCACGCCCTTCGTTGCCGAGTTCGTTGGCCAGGGTAACTGGCTGCCGTTCCAGCGCAGCGGTGACAGCCAGGCCCAGGTCGGCGGCATGAGCATGCGTTTGTCGCCTGGCTCGGCGCGGGCCAGCAGCGGCCGCTTGTTCTGCCGCCCCGAGGCGATCACGGTCAACCCGTCGGTGCATGAAGAAAACCTGTTTCCGGCCAAGGTCCGCGAGATCACGTTCCTCGGCAATCGCTGCCGCATGAGCTTCGAGTTCAAAGCCTTGCCGGGCCATGCCTTGCTGGCCGAACTGGCCCCCGAGGCCATGCCGCGGCTGGGCTCGCAGGACATCTGGGTGGCGCTGCCACCGCAGAGCCTGCAGGTGTTCGCCTAAGATGGCCGCGCCAATGTCCCTGCCGCTGAACCCGGCCAAGGCCGCGTCGCGCCACGGCGTTGCCTTGGGTGACCGGCTGTTCGTCGTCGGTGGGAAGTGGTTGCTGTTGATGCTGCTGGTACTGGCGGTGCTGATGCCGCTGCTGGCGATCTTCTGGCGTGGTTTCAGCGGTGACGCCGGCCAGGGCGGCGGCCTGGCGGCTGCCCGGGCGCTGTTCGCCAGCGAGAACTTCCACTGGCTGCTCGGCAATAGCTTGTCGGTGGCGTTCACCGTTGCGGCCATCGTTATCCCACTGGCTTACCTGTTCGCCTATGCGTTGCAACGCACGCTGATCCCGGCCAAGGGCCTGTGGCGGGGCATCTCGTTGCTGCCCCTGCTGGCGCCGTCGATGCTGCCGGCGATCGCGCTGGTCTACCTGTTCGGTAACCAGGGCCTGTTGCGCGGGCTGCTGAGCGACAACATCTACGGCTTCTGGGGGATCGTGCTCGGCGAGGCCATTTACACCTTCCCGCATGCATTGATGATTCTGCTGTCGGCCCTGTCGCTGGCCGATGCGCGCCTGTTCGATGCTGCGTCGAGCATGGGCGCCGGGCCGTGGCGGGCGTTCTCCAGCATTACCTGGCCCGCCACGCGCCAGGCGGTATTCGCCGCCTTTTGCCTGGTGTTTACCCTGACCATCACTGACTTCGGCGTCCCGGTTGTGGTCGGGGGGGATTATCAGGTGCTGGCCCTGGAGGCTTACAAGGCCGTCGTTGGCCAGCAGCAATTTGGCCGCGGCGCCCTGATTGGCATGGTCTTACTGGTGCCGGCACTGCTGAGCTTTGCTGTCGATGCCTGGTTGCGTCGCCGCCAGGGCGAGGCCATGAGTGGGCGGGCGCAGGTGTTCGAGCCCAAGCCCTCGCACCGCCGTGATGCCTGCTTCCTGGCGGTCGTGTTGATGGTCTGCGCGGTGCTGTTGCTGGTGATCGGCATGGCCGTGTATTCGTCGCTGGTCACCTTCTGGCCCTACAACCTGTCGCTGTCGCTCAAGCACTACCTGTTCGAGGACACCGCCGGCGGAGGCTGGCTGGCGTACCGCAATAGCGTGACCATGGCGATCGGCACGGCGCTGATCGGCAGCGTGGTGATTTTCTGCGGTGCCTACCTGATGGAAAAGACCCAGGGCCAACGCCTGCTCAACCAGTCGCTGCGCCTGCTCAGCTTCATCCCCATGGCGGTGCCGGGCCTCGTGCTGGGCCTGGGCTACGTGTTCTTCTTCAACCTCAACGGCAACCCCTTGCATGTGCTGTACGGCAGCATGGGCTTGTTGGTCATCTGCACCATTGCCCATTACCTGACCACTGCGCAGATGACCGCCACCACCGCACTGCGCCAGCTCGACGGCGAGTTCGAGGCCGCCGCATTGTCGCTCAAGGCGCCGCTGTATCGGCACTTCCTGCGGGTAACTGTGCCGATCTGCCTACCGGCGCTGCTGGACATCATCCGCTACCTGTTCGTCTCGGCGATGACCACCGTGTCGGCGGCGATCTTCCTCTACAGCCCCGACACCATCCTCGCCGCCGTTGCCGTGTTGAACATGGACGACGCGGGCAACGTTGGCGGTGCCGCCGCCATGTCGACTTTGATTCTGCTGACCAGCGCCAGCGCCTCATTGCTGCTGGCTGCAGCCTCACGCGGCCTGTTGCGCCGCTCCCAAGCCTGGCGCCAACGCGCCGCGGCTGCCTGACCTGTAAGGAACCCCACCATGTTCAAGCACCTTGCACTTGCTGCTGCCGTTTCTGCCGTGTTCAGCCTGCAGGCTTCGGCCGCCGGCACTCAGCTGACGGTTTACACCGCGCTGGAAGCCGAACAGCTCAAGACCTACAAGCAGGCCTTCGAAAAGGCCAACCCAGACATCGAGATCAAGTGGGTGCGCGATTCCACGGGCATCATTACCGCCAAACTGCTGGCTGAAAAAGACCGCCCGCAAGCCGATGCGGTGTGGGGGTTGGCGGCCTCCAGCCTGGCCGTGCTTGACCAGCACGGCATGCTCGAAGCCTATGCGCCCAAGGACCTGGGCAAGATCTCGGCAAACTACCGCGACGCAGCCAACCCACCGGCTTGGGTGGGCATGGACGTCTGGGCCGCGACCATTTGCTTTAACACCATCGAGGCCGAGAAGCAGGGCCTGAGCAAGCCGGTGAGCTGGCAAGACCTGACCAAGCCCGAGTACAAGGGCAAGATCGTCATGCCCAACCCGGCCTCGTCCGGCACGGGCTTCCTGGATGTCAGCGCCTGGCTGCAGACTTTTGGCGAGCCTCAGGGCTGGGCCTACATGGACGCCTTGCACCAGAACATCGGCCAGTACGTTCACTCCGGCTCCAAGCCGTGCAAGCTGGCGGCGGCGGGCGAGTTCCCGATCGGTATCTCGTTCGAATACCCCGCTGTGCAGCTCAAGCGCCAAGGCGCGCCGCTGGACATCGTGCTGCCCAAGGAGGGCCTGGGCTGGGAGATCGAGGCGACGGCGGTGATCAAAGGCACGCCAAAGGCCGATGCGGCCAAGCGTTTGGCAGACTTTTCGGCCAGCCCTGCGGCCATGGCGTTGTACAAGGAGAACTTCGCGGTGCTTGCCGCGCCGGGTATTGCCAAGCCGCAGACCGAGTTGCCGGCTGATTATGAGCAGCGGTTGATCAAGAACGACTTTGCCTGGGCCTCGAAGCACCGTGACGAGATTCTGGCCGAGTGGCGCAAGCGGTATGACGGTAAGTCGGAGAAGGTGGCGCAGCAGTGAAGGGGGGCGGGGCTGGGAGGTGCATGGCTTGAGGGGTGTG